>JAPUDU010000220.1 GCA_027492935.1 Fimbriimonadaceae bacterium | reverse complement strand
CAGATTGCGTTCTATATTCGTATCAAGGCGCTTCCGTTCGGTAGCGACTTTGGTTATGGTCGCCGCGGTCAGCAGATTGGCGGTGGCACTGGTGGTTTTTAAAATTTAGTCCCTACAGATTTTTTGTTTTTGCAATATAATTGCATTATGAAAGTGCAAGGAGCTACTGGGTTTGGGTCAATAGTGTTGGCGTTGCTTGCACACGTTCCATGTTGTGGGCCGACGATTCTGTTAGCGTTTGGGGGGCTTACAGTTGGGGCGGGTTGGCTGCATTCACTGGAAGCTTATCGTTGGTGGTTTATGGGTTTTTCGGTATTGAGTTTGGGATTTGGTTTTTGGTCGGCTTATCGGAAGCCGCATGCTTGTCATGAGTGCGGGACGTGTGGTTCTTCGGCTCATGCTCAACGGAAGATTCGGATTGGTTCGATGTGGTTTATTGCGGCTTTGGTTGTGAGCTTAACGGTGGTTGGGGCTTTGAACTCTGGCCATGTTCATTAATTTTTTACTCAATGTTTGTTAGAGTTTTGTTTTGCTACTTGCGGGGAAGTGGACAATCCTTGCGGATTGGTTTATTCTTGAGGACTGGGCCCCTGCCTTCGCAGGGGTGACTAGGTTAGGGGGGTGTTTCGGGTTGTTGTTTGTAATGAAGTGGACAATCCTGGCGGATTGGTTTATTCTTGAGGACTGGGCCCCTGCCTTCGCAGGGGTAACTAGTTTAGGGGTTTGCATAAAGGGTAAGTGACTTATCACACCCAGGTTGAGGCGCGGCGGAAGATTTTGTAGGTTACAGGGCGGCGGAGGTGAGCGAAGACGAAGTTGGGGTAGCCAGCCATGAAGTCGAGTTCGTAATCATCTGGGGCGGCGATGAGGACAAGAGGGGTGAGGTTGGCTTTGGGGTGATCCATTTTGCCTTCGGCAAACTTTTCGTACCCGGCGATCTTGTGAGGTTTTTCGAGAGTGGCGAGAAGATCGACGAACATCAGGTCGGTATCTTCACCGGCTTCGAGGGCATCTTGCCATCGATCGAAAATAAGCAGTTCGTCGTCAGGTTGAAAAGCACCTTCGGTACTTTTGACGAGGTCGGCATCTTTGGTGACGAGGACGAACTTCATGTTATGACTATAGAAGACGGACGAGGTTAGTTGCAACGGTTCAACCGTGCTAATAGAACCGCAATTTTTTTGTATTTTTTGTTGTTTTGGTTAAAACCTGGTGAATATGACTAAGGGAAACTACTTGGGAAAATTAGGAATCATCCGATAACTGAATTAAGATGCGTGTTGGTTCAAGCAATCCCGTTCCGGTTATCAAGCCGACCCAAGATGTTGCGAAGCTGCAGCACCAAGCAAATATCCTGAAGAAAGCCCTAGATGGCCAAAAGGATACTGCGACTCAGCTGCTTAACATGATAGATACAAAGGGCAAGATTGTAGATATTCAAGCATAGCGGGGGTATCTTTTGCACCTAGTGAGTAGTAAAGCTCCTGTTGCGCCCGTTTGGTGGAAGAACACTTTTTTCCTTTTTGGAATTGTTCTTATCTTGTTGGCGGTGCTTGGATTGATTCGAGGAGAAGCAGTTATTCGCGATCCGGGTCAGAAATTTGAGACAGGATTAGTTTTGTTTTATTTCTTAGGTGGCGTTGCGATGTTGGTCAACGGTTGGTTGACGCATTCGCAAGGACAACAGCTTTTTGATGAATATGTTGCTCTGCATGGGGTTGAAGAAAAGAAGACTGCAAGTCTTGGTAAAGAAAATTCCAATGTAGACGTAGAAGAAGTTAAGGATAAAGTAGGTTCAGAAGAAGAAAATGGTTAAGTGCGCATGCGGAAAAGAAATGGAACACGTACCGAATTGGTTCAATACGGTAACTGTGGACATTGTTTGTAATAATTGCCCGAATCGAGAGATTCGAAATATCAGCGAAATTAAGCTGGACGAAAACGGTAAAGAAATTATTACCGAACCGAAGACACGCGGTTAAACTACGCGGCGCACTGTTGCTTTTCGCCGCAGATGCGCTCAAGCATGATTAGGGTTGGAGTTTGCTCTGACCCTAATTTTCTTTTACAAGCCATGCGGAGATCAGTATCGCTGAGAACTGACCAATCGTTGACCGTAATCCGGGCGAGAATGTTATCTCCGCTTGTCCAAACATCAACGTCGAGCACGCCTTCCGTATTGAGGAAGAATTCTCGTGTTCGGTTGATATCGGGGCCTTGATGTTCGACAACCTTCAGATGCACATTTGGTTTATCGGAACGATTTTAGGATTCTGAACCCCTCATGATTGCTTGATATTGTTCATATGAGTCGATATCGGTGCCAATGCCTGCAAATGGGGTGATTACGGCGTTGGTTGGGCTTTTGAGGAACTTGCCGACGGCCCGTTGGAGAGCAGGCAGAGTTGTGAATTTGGGGAGGACTTTGGTGGCGGCGATGAGACCAAGGGTTTGTAGACCGGCGATGCGCCCGAGTTGGATTGGGGATTTGCGGGCGTCGTACGCCTGTTGGATGATTGGCCGGGCGATTTGGAAAGCATGTTGGTCTATGAGGCAGAGATTGCCGCCGGTGAACTCTCCTTCACGGACTTTCATAGTTGTCCGTTTGAGATTGGGAAATTCTCTTTTGCATATATCGATTGGGATGATGGGATAGTTCCATCCAGCATCGGGGTCGGAGTTACTGATGAAATATTGGATGGATTCGGCGGTAAGAAAGGGGAGGTCGGCGGTGACGAGGAGGAATTGCTGTGTCGTGACGAGGCTTGCGCCGATAGTGAATGATTCGACAAACGAGTTTCCGCCGGGGACTTGTCGCCAACCGTCGCGTTGAGGGCCACCGACAACGAGTGGTTCGCCAAACTCGCTTGATACTTTGTAAACATGGTCAACGAGGGTTGAGCCTTGCCAAGGGAGCTCGGACCGATAATTGACTCCGGCTTTTTCCTTGGTTTCGGGATCGGCGTTTCCGTGGGCTAGGATGACAATGTCGTGCATAACGATTCGTCGCGAGAGAGGGTGTTGGCGATGAAGACTTGACCGAGGTTTTCGGCTTCGAGGTTTAGTTTGGCGCGTTCGGCGGCTGAATGTGAAGGGAAGAATCCAAATACTGCGGTTCCCGAGCCGGTCATCAGAGCGGATGTTGAACCGTGAACTTGGAGGCGTTCGGTGATTTCTCCGCAGATACAGGGGGCGACTCGTTCGAAGTCGTTGTAGAGGGTTTGGTATGAGTCGGGGAAATCTTTGGTTGGGCGAGGAGCGGAATCGAGGGCTTTGTAGGCGGCGGGGGTGGACATGCCTTCTTCGGGTTTTACAATGAGAAGGAATTGGGATTGTTGGTCGGGGAGAGGAGTGAGAATTTGACCGTAGCCTTCGGCTTGGGCGAATCCGCCGATGAGGAAGTAAGGAACATCGGCACCGACAGCAAATGCGATTTCTCGGGCGAATTGAATGGTTACAGTATCGGGGAACATTAAGTTGAGGCATCGGAGCAGAGCGGCGGCGTTGGATGATCCTCCACCTAGCCCGGCTTCTGATGGAATCTGTTTGTTGAGAGTGATTTTTAAGGGGGCGATGGGGACGAGTTCGCGGGCGAGCCGAAGAGATTTGGTGAGGGTGTTGTTCGCGGGGAGATCGGGCCAATTGCAAAAGATTTGATCTTTACCAGTCGGGGAATCTTGAATGGTGAGATGATCGGATAGTGATATGGCTTGAAAATAGGATCGGATTGGGTGGTAGCCACTGTGGTCGGGCGGATCGACGGCAAGAAACGTGTTGATTTTAGCGGGGCACAGGGTTGAGCAGATCATTGATCTTTGTTCTCAATTTTGTCTTCTAAATGTTTTGGGATGGGGGGCGGGGTGTGAGATTCTTCTTCGGTTTGATTTGAGTTTTGTTCGAGGTTTGAACGGAGGCTGACTTGGTTTTCGCCGCGTAGGGTGACGATTGTTTCGGGGAAAGGCATTAGTTCAATTTCTTCGAGGGCTTTATCGATGGCGGAGAATTGCATCTTTGCTTCAGCGACGAGATTGAGGAATTCTTTTGTTTCGGCTTCGGGTGACCGACCAGCCAGGCTGTAGTTGAGGAGTCTGATCCGGAGTGTATCAAGGGTAGTGCTGAAGACAATGCACTGGGCTTCGGCACGTTCTACACCGGCGATGGCGAGCTTGTAGTGCAGGGTGTATTCGGCGACGTTGCGGTCGGCTACTTTGTAGAGTTCTTGGGCTTGGGCGTCGTTGACGAGACGTTCGTTGCCCATAAGGGAAGGGCTGACCATTGCTTCGGATTGCTGGATCTCGCGGAGTGCGAGGTCGGCGCGGCGTAGCGCCCGATAGATATCCGGCATGGTGGTGTTGATTGTTCGTTCTAGTTCGGCTAAGTCGGCAATTTTGCTTTTGCGGGATTTGTTGAGGGCTTCTTGGAGCTTTTCTTTGCGTTGGCGACATTCGCGCCAGAGGTAGCGGAAGCGTTCGTGATAGTAGCGTTTCGAGATTGATCGTTGGAAGGCACTAAAAATTGTCCACGCAACCAGGGCACCGCCCGCGGCATAGACCATGGGGTTATCACGCATCGGGCCAGTTGAGAAGAGCCAGGCGACGAGAACGATGAATCCGATTGCGGCAACGGATCGAAAGCCGAGTGCTTCGACCAGGAATACTTTCCAGTCGCGTTTTTGGATTTCGTCCATCAGATCTATTATGAATTATAGGATTGGGGGTCTTCGATAATCGCGACCGAACGCTTGTTCGATAGCGAATGAATCTTGCAACATCTTTTCATCGCCCATGATTGGCCCGGTGAGCTGGAAGCCGACGGGGAGATCGTAAGCCAGTCCGCAAGGGATGCTGATACTGGGGAATCCGCCCATGTTTGCGGGGATCGTGCATAAGTCTAATGCTTTCAACGCGATTTGGTCGGTGATCCCTCCCAGTTGAGGGGCAACGATGGGGCTGGTGGGAGAAATGATGTAGTCGAGGTCTTGATAAGCCTTTTCAAATTCGGTGGTCATTAAGCCGCGGACTTGCTGAGCTCGGTGATAGTAGGCATCGTAATAGCCGCTGCTGAGGGCGTAAGTGCCGACCATGATGCGGAGCTTTACTTCTGGGCCAAAGAGTTCGCCACGGGTGGCCATGAACGTTTCGATGTGTCCATCGGCTTTGATTCGGGGGCCGAATCGCACGCCATCAAATCGGGCAAGGTTGGAACTGGCTTCCGCGGGGGCAATGATGTAGTAGGTGGTGACGCCGAACTTGATGCTGGGGAGAGAGATTCGGCGGACTTCTGCACCTTGGCGGACGAGGTTTTCGGCAGCGAGTTCGAAGACTTCGCGGACTTGGTCGTCTATTTCGGGGCCGAAGAGTTCGTCAGGTATTCCTAGTTTGAGGCCTTTCATCGAGCCTGACTTTAGGTTGGCGATGTTGATTTTGGCGTTGGGGAGGGAAGTTGAATCGAGAGGGTCGTGACCGGAGATTGCTTCGGCGAGGAGGGCGGCATCTTCGACGGTTTTGCCGAAGGGGCCGATCTGATCTAGGCTTGAGGCGAAAGCGACCAAGCCGTAGCGGGAAACTCGTCCGTATGTGGGTTTGAAACCGACAACTCCGCAGAGAGCGGCGGGGAATCGGATTGAGCCACCGGTATCGGAACCGAGGCTGAGGGGTGCGAGTTCGGCACTAACGGCGACAGCTGATCCACCAGATGATCCGCCAGGGGCGCGGTCGGGATCCCATGGGTTGTTTACGGGGCCGAAGGCACTGTTTTCGTTTGTGGTGCCCATCGCAAACTCATCAAGGTTTGTTTTGCCAAGGATGATACTGCCTTGGTTTTTGAGGGAGATCGTTGTGGAGGCGTCGAAGGGAGGAACGTAGTTTTCGAGAATTTTTGATGCGCAAGTGGTTTTTAACCCTTTGGTGGAGATGTTATCTTTGACGGCGATGGGAACACCGCACAGCGAAGGGGCGTTGCCAGCATCAAGCATGGTTTGGGCTTGATCGGCGGCCGCAAGAGCACCCGCTTTATCTACGCTGAGATAGGCGTTGTACTTTTCGTTCTCGGAATTGATACGGCTGAGGAAGGCTTCGGTGACTTCACGAGCAGAGAGTTTTTTCGTGCGGAGTTGTTCAGCGATTTCGGCGGCCGTGAGTTGTGTAATCACTGGATTTATTCCTCGATAATGGTGGGGACGATGAAGAGTCCGGCTTTTGTTTCGGCGGAGTTGGCTAGGGCTTCATCGCGGTTAAGTGATTTGTGAGCTTTATCGGCGGCAAAGACGTTTTGCATTGCGACGGCATGGGGTTTAGCGGGAAGGCCGGTGACGTCGAGATTTTGGATATCTTCAAAGTGCCCGAGCAACGAATTGAGCTGGGTTTGGAAGCTCATTAGTTCTGATTCCGACAGCTCTAATCGGGCCAATTGGGCGACATTTCGCACCTCATCCATAGAAATCGACATGAGGTTGATTATAGCCTCTGACATAATTGAAGAGTATGTCCGTTTGGGGTCGCAGAGGAACCTATGGAGCCACGGTTTTTGTGGTGGTTTTTTGGGTTGTGCTTTCCTCAGTAGCGCATCTGGCGGAGCCGTTTATTGAAAAACAAGAAAATTCGGCGATGGCGAGTTCAGATTCGGACTTTATGCGGGAGGCTCGTTTTCAGGCAGTTAAGTGGCGATCGTGGGGTTCGGACGCACTTTTGGAATCGCGTCGAACGGGAAAACCAGTATTTTTAGTTGCAGGGGCAAGTTGGGGTGAGCTACGCGAGGTTTATGACGGACTATTCTCGGTAGAAGAGATTTCTGAGTATTTGAACCAGGAGTTTGTTTGTATTCGGGTTGATTCTTTGGTGAGCCCGCAATGGCGCTCTACTCCAGCGCCGCTGATTCGAAGTTTGCGGGATGATCCGCGTGATTTTTTGATTGGGATATTTACGGCAGACGGGAAGATTATTGACATTCCTTCCCGGGAAGTTTTGGCAACAAAGAATGACGCGACTTTGCTTGCTTATCTCCGGACACAGTTGGAGATTGTGGGGACTCGTTCTGAGACTGCGCTTCATCGGGAAACGGTATCAGAGGTTCTTGATTTGCGGGGGGGAGTTTCGTCGGGGTTATCTGATGGAGATCAATATGTTTCGACGATGACGAATGGAATTCGAGGGCTGAGACGTTTATTGCCGAACGAACTGGACTTTCTGCTTGACGCGGGGAAAGTGGATGTTTCTGAAGCGGTGGTTAATGAGTATTTGGATTCTTCGATTGCTGATGTGATTTGGGGTGGTTTTTTTGATACTTGGGATGGCCATAACAATGACATTCGGTTTGTGAAGTCGAGTTTTTCGAATTCGGGGATGTTGCGAGTATTGAGTCGACTTGCGGTGACGACGGGTGATGCCGAGTTGGTTGGGGCAGCTCGTTGGCAGTTTGATTATGTTGAGAGGCGGTTTGCGGGAGAGATGGCGACAAGTGGTGACTTGGTTCCGCTGGGGGATGCGAGCCGTTCGATTGTTTACTCTTTTCCGAACAGCCGGTTGCGTGGTTTGCTCAAAGGAAATGAGATTGGACTTGCTCAGAGTGGATTGGGATTGCAGCCAGGAGCTGAAAATGCACAGGCTTTAGCACGATTTGTTGACCAGACCGACTGGGAAGATGGCGGGGCGCGGTTTGAGGCGATTATTGAAAAGCTTCGGAGTGGAGTTGATGAAGCTAAGAATGCGCACGGGGGAACCACTAGCTATGAGGCGCAGGCGGAGGCGGTTCAGGCGATGTTACTTTCGGCGAGGCTTTTGAACGACGATGTACGGCAACAGCGAGCTTTGGAAGCGTTTCAATCGTTAAGGGAGAGGATGCGTATTGGGCTTGACGATGTAACGGCGGGGCCGCCCGCTCAACTTTTGATTGAGGTGGGGTTAGGGACATCTTTGGCCTATGTTGGAGCAGCATGGGAGGCGATGCTGATAACGGGAGAAGAAGAGATTGGATGGGATGGAGCACGGGTTTTGAACCGGGCCTTGTTCCTTTATCGCGACAATCAGAATTCGGTGTGGAGTGGTTCGATTGAATCGATCAATTCTGATTGGAGCGCGATTATTCCTCCACCTGTTATGGATGGTTCTAACCGGGCGGCGATGGGGGAGTTGATTCGGCTGTGTGACCTTTATGGGAACTGGCGAGGCTCGAAGTCTTTTCGAGGTGAATTGTTGCGGGGGCGTGACCGAGCGACGAACCAGGTGAGTTGGCTGTTGGAGGAGTGCGGGCCGGGATTTGGGAGTTTGGGTCGAGGCGTGCGGCAAGTCAGCCGGGGGTATGCGATCGGATTTGACGGAACGGTTGATTGGGGTTATTTTGAGAAGCATTTTCCAGGCGTTCCGTTGATTCCTGTTCGGCATGAGGAAGGGGTGATGGGGTACCGGTTTATGCGCAAAGGGAACTGGACGGGGCCTTATTCTTTGGCTGAATTGGCAGGGTTGATTCGTTAAGGTCCGTATTTTGTTGAGTGATTTTGGGTTAGAATACTTTGGCTCGGAGAGGTCGCATAGTTGGTCTAGTGCGCCGCACTCGAAATGCGGTGTAGGGCAACCTACCGTGGGTTCGAATCCCACCCTCTCCGCCATCTCTTATTTTGAATCTATAAATGCATTACTGGTACCCGAAACCCTTACCCGGCGGGTACCAA
>JAPUDU010000219.1 GCA_027492935.1 Fimbriimonadaceae bacterium | reverse complement strand
ATAAAAGCTTAGACTTTCGCTTTTTCTAGCAATTCAAGATCCATCAAATGCGCCGAAAACGATGCTGTTTCTGCATCACTTCCTTCAGCGGAAAGGTAAACATAACCCCCGCGCATCATCTCAGAAACTAAACATCGCTGGCCCTTTTCAAAGCCTTCCATTTTCATGGTCAAACCGACCGTATCGCCAACTGCAATTTCGCTGCTCATAATCTTTTCTCCGGCTAAGATAAGCAGGCGCGAATCCCAAAAAACGAGCCTAAAAGACTCCTTAACCATATTGGAAAAAAACTATTCAATCCCGGAGGGGCAAAGCATAGTGTACCTCTGCCCCAAAAAAATCACCGCCAAGCCGTAATTAACCTGCTTGACGCCCTTCAATTGCTGCCATCATAACCGCTGCAACCAATCCCATTCGACGATCATAATCCTGTGGTGGGGTGAAAAATTCAATCCCCAAGTGATAACTAAACGGATTGAAATTCTGCTTCAAGTCAACCTTACGTGTGCCCCCAATAAGCAAGTCGTAATTCTGAGGAATCAAGTTTGTCAAAAGCCGCCTTAGTAACGCCAATGCCAAACTATCTTCAATCAGAGTCCCGATCTCTACTTCATTGGCATCCAAAATCACCCACTCATCGCGCGCCATTGAGTGCCAACCTTTCCGGCGAAATACACCAATCCGCTGATTCGTCTGCAAATCCATCACATCGTATGAAGCAGAAAAATCCATCACTTTGCGCGCAAAAATGCCAATCAATTCCGTCTGCAATCCCGGCCCACCCATCAACCGAATATCTTCCTTTAGCTTAAAGCCCTTTTGGTTGGCTTGCAAAATTTGAGTGCCATTTGCATCGTAAATATTAAAAGAAGCACCAATCAATTTCAAAAGTTGTTTCTTCAAAACATAATGGTTTCCACTAAAAGGGTCACCGGAAATCGGCATTGAAACGGGAACCGGAGGAGGCATTTCCATATCCGCATTCTATCTCTACTATTAAAAAAATAACAACAACATTTTGGTGGAGGCGCCGGGAATTGAACCCGGTTCCAAAACTGTCGTACCTAAAGTATCCACGAGCGTCTCCTTCTTTTTTAGTCTCGACACCAGTCAATCCCGAAGGCTAGGCTGAGCAAGTGTCCAGTCCGATTAATCTAGCCCTTATGGTACGAACAGAACCAGTCCAGGCGATCCTTTATTTGCGACGTCAAGCTGGGCGAGAAAGGCACCCTACCAACCGACGAGCAGGCCTAATTAGGCTGCGTATGCGAAGTTATTATCTTCTGCAGTTGTTTTTTGCCGCTTGTTTACGAGGCCAACGGCACCTCGGCTCGCAACTCTAAGTCGATCCAGCTCTGTCGAAGCCTGACGCCCCCAGTTGTCTATCCATTATAACGATTGGCTCGATAACCTCGTTTCATAGCCCTACTGTGTAAAATATTTCATTGATTTAACAACAATTCTTAACAAACTTTTCGTATATTCATATGAAATGCCAACAAAAGTGTACGAAACCCATATCAAGGCGCCCGTGCAAAAGCTTTGGGAATTTCACAGTAACCCCGATGCCCTCAAAATACTGACGCCACCAGATCAAGAAATCAACTGGATATCTCCCACTTTCCCCCTCAGAGATGGTGCCATTCACGAATTTAAAACTCGGCAATTCGGACTCTGGATCACATGGAAAGCCCGGATTACAAATGTCCGCGAACCATACGGCTTCACCGATACCGCCGTCAAATCACCATTCAAATTGTGGGTTCACCATCACGATTTTATTGACAACGATGGTCACTGTATCCTCAAAGACACCATTCATTACGAAATGAAAGCCGGACCACTCGGAAAATTGGCGAATGAACTCGCAATTGAAGAAAAAATTGATTCAATGTTCAAGTACAGACATCGTACAGTTAAAGCTCACCTAGAAACCCCCAAAGCCGCCGTTAATGCCGAGCTCTTTGATAAATCAGTCCAATACGTGAGAGACATTGATATTGATCAGCCCGCATCAACATCCTAACTTAAGAGCTGATCAAGGCCAACCAACCAACCTTTTCGAGAACGAATCTCACGAATTGAAAGCAAAACCCCTGCCATAAAACTTGCCCGATCCATTGAGTCATGTCGAATCGATAGCCGTTCGCCCGCCCCGCCAAACATGACTTCTTGGCTCGCCACATAACCCGGCAATCGCACGGAGTGAACCGGAACGCCTTTCACGTCTGCTCCTCGTGCCCCCGGAGCTTTCTCTGTGGTTCCGGTTAATTTCCTCGGGGCCGCTTCCCGCGCTGCTGCAATGCGTTCCGCCGTATGCCAAGCTGTTCCGCTCGGAGAGTCGAGCTTCTGATCATGGTGTAATTCCAGCACCTCAACATTCGGAAAATAGGCCGCCGCCATTTCCGCAAACTTCATCATCAAAACTGCACCAATCGCAAAGTTCGGCACCAAAATCGCGCCAACTCCAAACTCTTCCGCCGAAAGCTGAATCGCCCGCTGGTCGTCATTCTTCAATCCACTCGTACCAATAACTACAGAGACTCCGCGTTTCAAAGCACTCATCGAATGGTCTGCAGCTCCCGCCAAATTCGTAAACTCAACTAAAACATCCGGCTTTGATTCATCAAGCATCGCACCAATGCGCGAAAGAATCGGCACAATAGTGACCCCACTTCCCCACATCGCCTCAGTTGTCTCAAACTCACCCGAACGATCATAAGCACCAACCAACTCCATATCTGGAGCGGCAGATACTGCCTGAACAACCTCACGCCCCATACGTCCACATGCACCTGTAACTGCTACTCGAATCATTTCGCTCTCCTTGTCATTTTCCCGTTCGGTGTTTCAATAATATAGGGGTCTCCAGCCGTATCCAGATATGCCTTCGCGTCCCCCATCTGAACATAATTCGCACTAATCGCCTTACCGTTCCACTTTGTTTCCCGCATCCCCACATACTTACAGCTAATTTCTTTCCAAGTCTGAGTCGCCAAATCAAATCGAGAATAAGTCTTGGCTCCTCCATTCGCAACCTGATCACGAATAAACCAAAACTCAGGTGCCGCATTCACCGACTTCCCACTCGGATAAGGCACCAAGTTCGTAACCGTTTTGCCCCCCTGATCAACCTTCACATTCGCCCCCGATTCATCAAAAGTCACGACAATAGACTGAGTCGCTGTATTTCCTTTAAGCGAAGTCCGCTGCAGCAAACGCACCGGTTTTCCAAAAGCATCATAGGTGGATTCCTGTAAAACACTAACCGTCTTCCCCGTCCCGTCCTCAAGCAACATCCCTAACCGAACGTATTTCGAGCCATTTGGTAAAAGTTTATTATCCAAAGTTGCCGAACCTTTCATCCCCCCCGCAACCACATCCAAAACAACTTCGCCCGCTTGCGCAGCCGAAGCAATCAAAACCAAACCACCAATCACCAATGCTCTCATAACTCTTCACCTTCCAAAATCTGATTTGCCGCTCGGATACCAACCGCATAAGCTTGATGCGTCCGCGCTCCGCTAATCCCATCGCCCGCCACTAATATCTTTGCTCCTGCCTGATTCGCCGCTTCGTAACTCACAGTGTTCGATGCATGACTGTAATTCCAACGCATAACATCACTCACCTCAGGTAAATCAACCTTCAATTTCAAAAGACGCTTAATATCAACCCAAGTCTCACTAATCACAACTTCATCACTCCGCTCAAAACTATAACGGCTATACCGCGCACTCATCTGAACCACCAAAGCAGCTTTCCCTTCAGGAGCGCGAAAGCCACCTGGTACCTTAACGTGCTCTAAGCTCAACCATGTCAACGGCTGAGACTGATTCGGATCAAGCAATGCGTGATAAGGCCGCTCAATCTCCTCGGCAACCCCAAACATAATGCTAATGCACTTCCGATACTGCGCTCCCGCAAAGCCTCTCTTATCTCCTACCGAGCCTAACAACATCTCGGTATAAGGAAAAGGAGGAGTCAATATCACATGGCTGAAGCTCTCGCCCAAAATTGAATAATGCGGCCCATCTTTCTTAATCGATTCAACGTGCGATTCCAACCGGACATCCAAATCTGCGGCCAAAAGTTTGCCCAATGTATCCAAGCCGTGATGATAAGCAAACCTTTTAATCTTGCCTGCTTCCGGATCAACCGGCGTAACCCGGTCATCCGTTGACAAATAAATCGGCTTCAAAATCTCAACCAGTTCATCCGTCGGTAGGTCGTTCAAAATAACGTGCTCAAGCTCCGTTCCCCGCGGAGAGATAATCGTCGCCCCATGGTCAAAAGTGTATTCGCCAATACGGTGAGTTCCAACTCGTCCACCAAGTCCGCTCGACTTCTCAAAAACAACCGTCGCAATTCCTGCTGCTTGCAACGTTCTGGCCGCCCCAAGACCGGCCATGCCGGCTCCGACGACCGCTACCCTCACGCGCCTACAAGCTCCCGATCCGCATTCAACACCAGAGCCGCCGCGCGCTGACCGCTCACCACCGCCCCATCAATACCGGCGTAAGTTGTATGGTCACCTGCAATGATTAACCCTGCTTCCGGCTCCACTGGAGTCAAACGATCCATAAAATTAGCCGCCTGAGTCAACTGCGCATTACTAATCCGATCAACCCGCAAAGGAATCCAAGAATCAACCGCTTGGTCAGGGAACCAATCCTTCAGCTCATACCGCACAGATTTCGCCAAAACCATATCCGGCACGCGCGGACTATCCAGCACAGTAGCGGAAATCAAAATTTGACCATCTGGTGCAAGTTCCTTCGATGCGTTGGTCATGCACGCAACATGGTTCACTTGTCCGATGCCACTTCCGTTCACCATCAAGATCGACTCATGCCACGGCCGTTCCGTTGCCGAGAAATAGACAGTCGTACAACCCTTCGTTTCTTGTGGAGTTCCCACACCAGTCAATTGAGCGCAAACCGATTGATCCGTCGCCACCACAACCAAATCCGCCTCAATCTCTTCACCGGACGCAAGCCGTACACCCGAAATCCGACCATCCTTCCGCATCAAGCTTTCAACTCGCGCCCCAAATCGGAACGATTCCGCCTTAATGCCTTCCGCGATCTGATCAGGAATCGCCTGCATCCCTAACGCCGGGGTAGTGGCGGGCGCCCGATCCAACATCTGCCAAACATAAGCAAACAATCGACTCGAAACGTTCAACTCTCTATCTAAAAACACTCCCCCAAAGAACGGCCTGAAGAACCGATCAATCGCTTTATCCGTAATCTTGCGGGACTTCAAAAACTCGACCATCGGCACGTCTTCTAAATGCCAAATATCTTCTTCGGTCAAATCATCTAATTCATCACCCAACTGATGCATTCGCATCAAGTCCGGCATCGGCACCCATTTCGAAAAAACGGTCTCAATTAGATTCTCGCGATGCACTTCGCGCATCTTCTTCCCATCAAACACCATACAACCCGGTTCAAAATCTTTTAATCGCAACTTGCCCAAATCGAGCTCAAGCTTGGCATTCGGATAAGCCTCAAAAAACACCTGAAACCCACGATCCAACCGGAAACCATCAACAATATCCGTTCGCATGCGGCCACCAACCCCATCCGATCCTTCCAGAACCAAAACCTCACGACCTGCCTGCTCTAATCGACGAGCACACACCAAACCCGAAAGCCCAGCCCCAACAACAACAACCGGTTTTTGCATTCCATTCAAATTTACCCCCTCTTGTCACTATCATTTCCCCGAACAACCTAACCACATTCAGAGTAAAACCCTAGTAGAATTGCGTAAATCACCGAGGATTATCCTGATGAATCGTTCACTTCTCCTTCTAGCAACACTTTCAATCGCCGCTGTAGGCTCTGCCGACTGGGTTATCGGCTCCGGTCGATTTAACGGTATGGGACGTGCTGGTCTTGCCCTACCCGGTGACTATATCTACTCAGGGAAGCTTAACCCTGCTATGTATGGCCTCGCACCATCCAAGTTCCAATTCCTCGTCCCTCGATTCTCATTCCGTATTGATGGCGTCGGTATCGGTGATCTCCAAGATTTCTTTGGTGATATTGATAATGGTGGGCTCAACGAAGACGATCTTGCTAAAATTGCCAGAAACCTGGGCGATGAAGACTTTCAATTCGGTGCGGGTACAGGACTAGGTGTTTACTTCAACGGATTCGCCCTCGACTTTGAAGGCGATGCCCTAGTAGCTGGCCTTCCCAACCAATCGCTCCAGACGTGGGTTCGCAACGGTTCTCAAGGTGCTGTTCCAATAGATTCTCGGCTAGATGCCTACGGACTCGGTGGTTACCAAGTCGGCATCGGATACGGTCGTCGATTAAACACCCCCGGAGAAATGGATGTCTCAATCGGTCTCCGTGCCAAGATCGTGAAAAGCTACTACACCCACCGATTCGCCGATGCTAACAGCATTCAAAATAACACCCCGGGTGCCCTTTCCCCCGAAATGGGTGGAGAAGACACTTTGAGCGAAAACGGCTTTGGACTCGACTTCGGAATTGTTGCCAGCGCATCAAAAGATCGAGGATTCTTCGTTGGTGCTACGGTCGAAAATCTTCTGATTCCCAACACGACATTTAACGCCACAACGCCAAACCTAACGACCTCAACGATTCGACCTTATGCTCGAACATTTAACAGCGGTGTCGGATTCATCAATCCCGGCAAATACGTCTTCGCCGCTGATTTTATCGACATGTTCAACGGTGCAAGTGCTCAAGAATTACGTGTTGGGTCTGAATGGATTCTTGGCGGATTTGCTCTTCGTGGCGGCTATGAATCCCGATCAGGGTTCACCGTTGGTGCCGGATTCGGAGGCTTTAACCTCGCATTCGGTGGTAATTCAAACGCTGCACTCAGCTACGCACTTAAATTCTAAGAAAAAAAGAATTGTTGTCCCCACGGGAACGAAACCGTGGGACAACCTGTTAATTCTGTCAGGACAGATAATCGGTTAAGTTCTTCACGCTCAGGTAAGTACAAATCCCTGATCATGCATCCAACTGAACCGGTCTAACGTCCTCAATTTTTGCTGGACCCTGTGTAAACAGAAAAGTCTTGGCAAAAACAAACACTGGAGACTAACCAAAATTATGAAATCCTCAAAATTGTTCCTCGTAGCAATCGTTGCCCTTATGTTGGGTGCATTCGCTCTCGTGGGCTGTGAAAAAGCTGCAGATCCTGCTGCTGGCGAAACAACCTCCACACCTGATGCAGGTGGCGATCACAAAACTGAAGGAACCACTCCTGCAGGCGATGATCACAAAACCGAAGGCACAACCGCTGCTGGCGAAGACCACAAAACCGAAGGAACAACTCCTGCTGGTGATGCAAAGCCAACCGAAGGTGCTGGCGAAACAGCAACAACCCCGGCTCCTGCTGGCGACGAGCACAAAACCGAAGGTCACTAGTCCTTCAATCAGGTTAACGCCTGAAAACCATCCCCTAGCTTCATTGAAACTAGGGGATTTTTATTTTTTTTGAGCGACCAAAAAGTAAAATTCACTCAAGTGAAACGCTTACTCGCCTTTTCTATCCCATTGATTCTCCTCACAAGTTGTCAAACCCCAACTCCGCCAAAACCAAAAAGTAAGTCCTTACAGGTCGTCGTAACGACCGACCTTCTTGCCGATTTGGTTTCCAACATCTGCGGCCACAACTGCAACATTACAATTCTCATCCCCAAGAACCAAAACCCTCATACATATAAACCAACTCCTGAAAACCTAGAGTCTCTCAAAAATGCAGACCTTGTCTACTCGATCGGCTTCGATTTTGAGCCAAATCTCGCAGAGTCTTTAAAAGCCCAAAGTAATAAATCATTCACCTTCGAAGAGTCCTTCAATAAACAACAGCTCATCAAAGTCAATAACCAAACTGACCCCCACTTCTGGATGAGCCTAGAGCTGGCTCGACAATCGTCAGCTGCAATTGCCTCACTTTTCACGGACAAATACCCCGACTTAAACGAAGCCATTGTCAAGCAACAATCATCTTATGTTCAAGAACTTCATCGATTAGACACATACATCCAACAAACTCTGGAACCGATCCCTGCCAAAAAGAGAGTTCTCGCCACAAACCATGACGGATTCAGATACTTCTGCAAATTATATAATTTCGAAACGATTTCGGTCGAATCATTGAAATCTGATTCAGATACAAAAGAAATCGACAAACTCGCTGAAACAATCGCATCACGAAAGATTGCATCAATTTTCATTGAACCGGGCCTAGACCCAACTAAAATCCGTATTCTCCAAAAAGCTGTCCGCGCAAAAGGCTGGCAAGTGCGCATTGGTGGTGAACTCGCAGTCGATTCCCTTGGCAAAAATAGCTCGTACATCGAAATGATGCGAAACAACGCCAGCACCATCGCCGCCGGGCTGAAAGAATAATCCCAAGCTCTTGAAGTAAAATCCTGCCATGAACCGCCGAGCCATCTACCCCGGCTCATTCGATCCCCCAACCTACGGGCACCTCGATATCATGGAACGGGGAGCCCAAATGTATGACGAGCTAGTCGTTGCAATCGGCAATAACTCCGAAAAGGCCCCCTATTTGCCCGTAGAACAGCGTCTAGACGCTATCCGGGAGTCAGTCAAGCATCTCCCCAACGTGCGTGTAGAAACCTTCAACGGTCTTCTCGTAGATTTCGCCCGCTCAGAAAA
>JAPUDU010000218.1 GCA_027492935.1 Fimbriimonadaceae bacterium | reverse complement strand
CTCGGCCTGCCGGAGCACACCACGCTGGACGACTCGCTGCGCCAGGACCCGACGGGAGCACTGACCCCGACGCTCCAGCTGCCGGTATCCACGAACAAACATCACTCCTTTCTGGACGCACGCTCGACCAAATCAGCAAACGATATTCGTCGCCAAGCCAAGGTTGCCTGTTTGAATTTGCACAGTAACCGTTAAAAACTGTTCGGTATCAGCCAAACTGGGTTCTTCGGCATGCTCCTTACTCTCGTCTTACTCACCCAAACTAAAATCCTTTGGCAAATCGGAACACCCGACGGAAAGCCAACCGGGCTAGGATTAGACCCCGGTGGCTACAGCCAATATTCAGCCGATCCACTCTATATTGTTGGTCAATCGCAGACCCGCGATTGGCCATACGTTCTCCCTGGTCCTCACGATATCTGGGCCGGGAGCAAAAACCACCGGGGCGACATTGCCTTCGGTTTACAAGGCGCATCGAAAACGGGCACCTTTCAGCTCAATATCGATCTCGCCGATTCTCACTCCATCTCCCCTCCAAATCTCATCCTCGTTGTCAACGGAAAACAAATCGCATCCTGGCAAGCCTCTAAAGGCAAAGATGACAACCTAATCGAAGGCAAATCAGGCCCTGGAAAACCGAGTCGCTGGCAAACCAAAATCCCCGCCACTGCCTTCATCAACGGAAACAACACTCTCTCAATCAGTAGCACGAGAGGAAGCTGGATCGTGTTCGATGCCATCACCTTACAAGCGCCCGCAAATGTCAAAACCGTCCCCATCAAAGATCAACTGGCCGTCTCAATTCTCCCTTCAAAGCAAGCAATTCTTCGCACCGCAAAAGGGCATCGCCAACCAATCGAATGCGAAATCCTCAACTACGGCTCCGCCCGCAAAGCTCAACTCACATGCGGCAAAGTAACCGAAACCGTCGACCTCCAACCCGGTCGCCAAACCATCCAATTCAATATTGATCCTGTTAAAAAGCAACAAAAAGTGGAAGTCCGCATCCAATCCGGCAAACTCAAAACTTCCGCCACGCATACTGTTCGTCCAGTGCGACCATGGGTTATCTATCTATTCCCCCACTCCCATGTCGATATCGGCTACACCGACCTTCAAGATCGCGTGCTCCAAATGCACCAACGAAATTTCACCGACGCAATCGCCGTCGCCAAAGAAAACAATGCCAACCCCTCAGATTCCAAATTCCGATTCAATGTCGAAGCCACTTGGGTCCTCGACCGATACATGCTAACCGGAACCGCAGCCCAAAAAGCCGCCGTCATCTCTGCCCTTAAAGATAAATCTCTGTTCCTCTCGGCCGGATACGCAAATCTCCTCACCGGTGTCATGCATCCCGAAGAAATGATGCAAAGTCTCCGATATTCCCAAATTCTGGGCAACCAATACGGATTCAAAACCGACACCGTCACCCAAACCGATGTCCCTGGAGTTTCATGGGGTTACGTTTCGGCCCTTCACGAATCCGGCATCCGAAACCTTGTCCTTATGCCGAATGCGGGCGACCGTGTCGGAAGAACTCTCAGCACTTGGGGCGACAAACCTTTTTGGTGGACCGGCCCTTCGGGAACTGAACGAATCCTCGTCTGGCAAACCGATCCATATTCCGTCGGAGTCAGCGCTGGCTGGAACGGCGACCGTTCAAAACCCCTCCGCTCCGACGACCCAAGTTCAAGATTCATCGATAGCTTCATCTTTAACAAGCTGCAAAGATTAACCGACCAAAACTACCCTTACGACATTCTTGGCGAACCGTGGAGCGTTCAAGACAACGCCCCTATCGACGCCGACGTCCCCATCGCAGCCAAGCTTTGGAACGAGAAATATGTCTATCCCAAAGTCGTCATTGCCACCGTCGATCAAGCCTGCGAAGAACTCCGCAAAAAGTACGGCACCAAGCTCCCTCTCATCAAAGGCGACTACACCCCTTACTGGGAAGATGGCGTCGGGTCAACCGCCGCCGAAACCTCGATGAACCGCACAACCCCTCATCGACTCATTCAAGCCGAAACCCTCTTCGCAATGAACGCACCCTCCGCCTACCCCAAAGAAACATTCCTCGAAGCTTGGCGCAATTCAATCCTCTTCAGCGAACACACTTGGGGGGCATGGAACAGCGTTTCAAATCCCGATGACGCCACCGTCAAAGCCGAATGGGCAATCAAACGTGGATTCGCCGAAACCGCCGACAAACTATCACGCCAACTCCTCGAAAAAAGCCTGGGACAACCCAACTCCACAATCGAAGTCCGCAACACAAACTCATGGCCCCGCACCGACCTTGTGCGTCTTTCACCTGCTCAATCCCTAGCCGGAGATCGCGTATTGGATATGCATGGCAAGCCACTACCATCCCAACGTCTGCAAACCGGCGAACTTGCTGTCCTCGTCCAAAACGTACCGCCTTTAGGGGCAATAAGACTGAAAGTCACCTCAGGAAACGCCCACATCGCCAGCACCACAGCGGCAACCAAACTTGATCTCAAAAACGACCAATACGCTCTCCGTCTGGATCCCAAAACCGGAGCCATCGCCTCAATAAAAACCCTCAACCGAGAGTTAGTCAAACAACCCCTAAACGCATACCTCTACCTCCCCGGCACCAACCTTAAAGACCTCAAATCCAACGAGCAACCAAACTTCCAAGTCATCGAACCTGGCCCCCTCGTCGCCACCATCAGAGCAACATCAAACGCCCCCGGGACCAAGAGTCTTACTCAAGAAATCACCCTCGTCGCTGGTCTCGACCAAATCCAAATCACAAACATCCTGGACAAACTCGCCGTGCGCGAAAAAGAAGGAGTCCACTTCGCTTTCCCCTTTTCTATCCCCAACGGAAAAATGCGTATCGACCTTCAATGGTCAGTCATCGAACCTGAAAAACAACAAATCGCCGGTGCGAACAAAAACTGGCTTACAAGCCAAAGTTATGTCGATATCTCCAACCAAGATTTCGGCGTCACTTGGTCAACTCTTGATGCCCCCCTGATCGAAGTCGGCGAAATCTCCGGAAATCTTCTCGGCTCCGTCCCCCTAAACGAATGGCGAAAAACTATTTCGCCCACCCAAACTTTGTATTCGTGGGCTCTCAACAACCACTGGCACACCAACTACAAAGCGGATCAAGACGGCAAACTGATCTTCCGTTACGCCCTCCAAGCTCACCGGGGATTCAAGCCCGACAAAGCCAAGAAGTTTGGCACCGAATTGAAAGAGCCTCTAATTGTCACATCTGCCCCGGGCAAAACCGAAAGCCTTTTCACGATCAGCGACCCAACCATTCTCGCTACCCGTACCACTCCCAGCGATGATGACAAAGCCATCATCGTCCGATTGTTCAACACCGCAGCCCAAATAAAACGAGTCCGTCTCAAACTCCGACGCGACCTCGCATCAATCTCCCGCACAAATAACAATCAGAAGGCAACAAAGTCCATCACCGGATCAATCGAAATCCCCCCTAACGGAATCGTCACACTCCGAATCGAAAGAAAAACTTAGCTCTTCATGCTCGCCATATCAATGACAAACCGATAACGGACATCGCTCTTCATCATCCGCTCGTAAGCTTCATTAATCTGCGACATAGCAATCACCTCAATATCGCAAACAATCTCGTGTTCCGCACAGAAATCCAACATCTCCTGCGTCTCTCGAATACCGCCAATCATTGATCCACTCAAAGATCGTCGCTTCATCGCCAGCGGAAAAGCCGAAACCGGTGTCGGATCAGGCAACCCAACCAAAACCATACGCCCATCCAAACGTAGCAAACTCAAGTAAGAATTAAGATCATGCTCTGCTGAAACCGTGTCAAGCAAAAAGTCGAACCGACCCGCGTTCTTTTTAAACACATCCGGATCACTCATCGCCAGGTAGTCATCTGCCCCCAATAGCATCGCATCTTCCCGTTTCTTTTCCGATTGACTCAGAACGGTAACGTGAGCTCCCATAGCTTTAGCAAATTTCACTCCCATGTGACCAAGCCCGCCAAGTCCGACCACGCCAACTTTCATCCCCGCCTTAACTCCAAAATGGCGCAGAGGCGAATAAGTTGTAATCCCGGCACAAAGCAAAGGCGCCGCCGCATCAAGCGGCAAACTCTCCGGCACACGCACAAGGTAATTCTGGTCAACCGTAATTTGTGTGGAATAGCCTCCGTACGTTGTTCCGCCGCTAATCTTGTCTTCTGAATTATAAGTAAAAGTCGCTCCGTTTTCACAGTACTGCTCTTCACCCGATTCGCACGCCGCACAAGTACGACAAGAATCAACAAAACATCCGATCCCAACGGAATCACCGACCTTCCACTTCGAAACGTTTTCACCGACTTGAGTGATCTTGCCAACAATCTCGTGTCCCGGAACCATCGGGTAAACCGCTCCACCCCATTCATTCCGAACGGAATGAATATCAGAATGGCAAACCCCACAATACAAAATTTCTAACGAAACATCTTCCGCCGATGGCTCTCTCCGTTCAATCGACCAAGAGGTTAAAGGGCTGGTTGCAGATTGCGCGGCATAAGCAGAAGTTGGGGTTCCCATAAGCTAACTTTACCTGTCTGCTAACTCACTCATCCGAGGTGACTCCCCATTCAACCCATGCCCAACGCAATGTTAACGCAGTCACAAAAAACCATAAACACACCTTAACTTAAGAACTGAATAGCCAAGGTACGATCGGTCCACGTCATGCAAACGCGCCGAGATTTCCTCAAAACCGCAACCCTAGGTTCACAAGCCCTCATCGCAGGCAATTTCCCCGAAGCAATCGCACGCGCGGTCAGCATTGATCCCAACGAAGACACAACTTTCCTCGATGCCGAGCATGTCGTTATTCTCATGCAGGAAAACCGATCCTTCGATCACGCCTATGGATCACTGAACGGCGTGCGAGGGTTCAAAGATCCTCGGCCCCACATCCTTCCCGACAACAACGAAGCATGGTTCCAACCCGACAAAGATGGAACTGTTATTCCTCCATTTCGCCTCAGCATGGAAGGCTCAAATGTCACCTGGATCGGTGGCACCCCTCACTCCTGGCGTGACCAAGTCGATGCTCGGAATGGGGGCAAATACGACAAATGGTTAACTGCCAAAGCCCGCGGAGATAAGTTCCCCATGACCATGGGCTTCTTCACCCGCGAAGATATCCCGTTCTATTACGACTTCGCCGACGCGTTCACCATCTTCGATTACGCATTCTGCTCATCCTTAACCGGCACCACCCCTAACCGTCTATATCTCTGGTCAGGCACCATCCGCGAAGATGCAAAAAGCACCGCGCGAGTACAAAACGGCGACACCGATTACGACGTCGAAGCCGCATGGACAACTTATCCGGAACGTCTTCAAAAAGCCGGAGTCTCCTGGAAAATTTATCAAAACGAAATCTCCCTCGACACCGGTTTCGTTGGCGAAGAAGACGCGTGGCTCTCCAATTTCACAGATAACCCAATCGAATGGTTTTCGCAATACCGTGTTCGATTCTCAAAATCACGCCGCAACTACCTCCCAACCCTCATTCAAAAATTCGAAGCCAGATTAAGCGAAACCCAAACAAAGCTCGCTGCCAACCCTCAAGATGCCGACAAAACCAAGCTCGAACAACAGCTAAAGCAAATCACTGCCCAACTTGAGCAAACCCGCAAAGAAGCCACTGAATACACCGAAGAAACTTGGGCCAAGCTTTCCCCTGCCGAAAAAGCTCTTCATGAAGGCGCATTCTGCTCCAACCGATCCGATGCAGATTTCCGCTCGCTAATCAATCACCCTTACGATGACAACGGAACCCAGCGCAATGTTGCTGTCCCCAAAGGTGACGTTCTTTATCAATTCCGAGCCGACGCCGAATCCGGAAAGCTCCCCGCTGTTTCCTGGCTTGTCGCTCCCGAAAAATTCTCTGACCATCCCGGGTCCGCCTGGTTTGGTGCGTGGTACATCAGCGAAATTCTCGATATCCTCACCAAAGACCCCGAACTTTGGAAGAAGACAATTTTCATCATCTGCTATGACGAAAACGATGGTTTCTTCGATCACGTTCCACCGTTCGTCGCCCCTCATCCAAACCGACCCGAAACCGGCAAAGTCTCAGCCGATATCGACACCACCGAAGACGTATCAAACGCCTACGGTCGCAACCACTCCATTGGCCTCGGCTACCGTTGCCCTCTCCTTATCGCTTCTCCTTGGTCACGCGGTGGATGCGTTAACTCTCAAGTGACCGACCACACCTCAATCCTCATGTTCCTCGAAACATGGCTGCAAGGCAAAGGGAACCCCGTCCGCGAAACCAATATTAGTCAATGGCGAAGAACCGTTTGCGGTGACCTAACCTCCTCGTTCCGACCCTGGAACGGCGAAACCTACCCTTTACCAAAAAGGCTCGACCGAGACGCGTACATTGAGCGTATTCACAAAGCAAGTTTCCAAAAGCCACCTGTGCCCGCCGATAAACTCCAAGTCTCAGACATTCCCAAGTTCAGCGTTGGAGCGTTTCAAGAAAAAGGCACCCGACCATCCTGCCCCCTCCCGTACGAGCTAGACGTCGATATCGCGTTAGGAGAGAACGGGGTCAATATCAGACTTGCAGCCGGAAACAATAAGTTCAAAAAGAATGCCGCTGGTGGAGCGTTTAATGCTTACTCTTACAACCCGGAAATGATCGCCCGTGCGTACGCCGTAACTCCTGGTGATGCCATCGAAGATACGCTTCCAACTGGGGACAAAACCCATGTCCGTGTTGATGGCCCTAATGGATTCCTCCGCGAACTCCGTAGCGATAAAGTAGCCCTCTTCAACGCCAAGCTAAGACAAGATGGTGCCGATGTAGTCGTCACGCTCACCAACACAAGCAACGGGCCACTCGAAATCACCCTCACCGACAAATCCTACAATCAAAAGTTGCCTGTCGTAAAGCTGAGTGTCGGACAAACCAAAACGCAACGAGTTTCAACCAAAACAAGTGCCCAATGGTACGATATCGCCGCCGCAAGTAAGGAAACTATTTACCGGTTTGCTGGTCGAACCGAAACGGGTAAATGGACAACCTCCGATCCCGCAATGGCATAAAAATTGAGTTGGCCGGAATTATCTTCCGGCCAACTCATCCTTAACTAGCCGCCTGTCTGAGTTGTGTAAGGAACACCCTTTTCAACCCAATCTTCTGGCTTGGCACCTTTCAAGTAAACATCCAAGTAGTGTCGCAATCGTCGGGCATAGTCCAACTGATTCCCTTTCTGTGCCAACCCGTGATTCTCACCCGCATAAACGAGCAGAACACTCTTCTTGCCCATCCGCCGCAACGTGTTAAACAAGAACTGACCTTGAGTCCAGTCAACCGCACCATCCTTATCACCAAACGCGACTAAGATCGGAACCGTCCGTTCCTTGCTGCGCCAAACGGGTGAGTTCTGAATGTATTTTTCCGGAATATCCCAGAACGGAGCATCAAATCGACCTTGTGATTGTTCAAAAATGATCTGGTTTGTAATCCCTGCATTCCCGTAGAACGAGTTATACATGGACGTCATTTCGGTTAACGGCGCACCACAGGCACCCACCGCAAACTTCTTACTCACTGTCGTCACAAAGGCTGTTTGATATGCCCCCCAGCTATGACCGATCAACCCGACTTTGCTCGCGTCGATCGATTTGTTTGCTTTCAGCGCCGCATCAACCGCTGGTTCCAAGCAGTCAACTGCAGAAACCCCCGGATCATTGGTCTTGTAAGCAATGTCCGCATAAAGCACAAAGTAGCCGTTCTGAGAAAGCACCTGTGTACTGTAAGCATTGTTATCACCCGGAACCTGATAAGCGTTCACCGCATCGCTGACCCGCTCATAAATGTAAACCACCATCGGATACTTTTTGCTCGGGTCATAATCGGCTGGAGTAATCAATGCGCCCTGCAAAGGCACACCCCATTTGCTCTTATATTGAACAATCGAAGCGTTCCCCCACTTGTACTTGCTTTGCTGGTCATTGGTAGTAACCAGTGTCTTCTCCGAGCCAAAGTTCATATCCGCCACTTCCAACCGCGGGGACATCGTCCAACTTTGACGAACCATAAGTAACCGATCAGCATTCTTCGCTTTTCGAACTCCTTGAATCCGATCACCATTGAGAGTCAGCGTCTTAACTTCCCCAAAACCGTCAGAAGAAGCCATGCCCATGCCCTTAGTCGTTTCGTCCATAACCGAGAAGTAATGGCGATCACTCACTTGCGGCAACTTGCCCTCGTTGTCAGCAATAACGCGGTAACGAACCGACATATTCCTGCGACCATAATCGCTCATTCGGGTCAGCTCAGACTTATCAACTGAACCCGACCAAACATCATAGCGATCTTCAACAATAAACCCTTTATCATCTCGCAACCAAGTAAACCGACCGCCTGCATTTTTGATCTTTGCCGGCGAATCATCCAACGGATCTTCAAAGCTGACTCCTTTCCCAATCAGCTTTGTCTTTTTCTTCGTTTCAAGGTCAATCACCCACCAGTGCTTATCGCTGTAATTCGCCACATACCGGCCCGAATCACTCACCGACATCTGACTTTCCGCAGATCGAGTCATAAGCATCTGCTTCTCACCTGTTTTCAAGTTCAAAGCCCACACGTCCGTGTAGCCAACCCCATCAGTTTTCGCTGTTGCATACTTCTGACTGTCTGCAACCACAACAAAGTTAGATTTGCCCGTAAAA
>JAPUDU010000217.1 GCA_027492935.1 Fimbriimonadaceae bacterium | reverse complement strand
AGCCCGAAAATAATTCTCAACCCACTTCACATCGCTAATATTTCTAAAGAAGCAACTCCTAAAACCCTCATGGCAAACTCCCGGCCCAAGCGCTTCAACCATGAGCACCACTGCATCATTGTCGCAATCAGTCCGAATCTCTTTCACCATCAACTTATGTCCGCTACTTTCACCTTTTATCCAAAGCTTGCCCCGAGAACGACTCCAAAAAGTCGCGACCCCCGTCTCCATCGTAGCTTTCCAAGCGGCTTCATTCACAAACGCAACCATCAGCACTTCACCGCTAACTGCATCCTGAACAATCGCCGGAACCAGCCCGTCCATTTTCTCAAAGTCAAGTTTCATACTCATTTCCGTTTCCCAAAACAAAAACAGGCTCACCGTTTCTGCGGTGAGCCTGTTCGATTCGGGTTTCTTAGATTTTCAAGATTCTCAAATGCCACACTGCCGCAGTGATTTCACTCCGGAATGATGGTGATGGCGATGGATCAAAGAACCGAAAACCAAGATAATCAAGACTATACAACCTTTACTAACTTTGTTACGGGCCTAAGTCCCGTAAGCCAATTTCTTCGCACAACAAATCAAATCTAATAAGCTCCCCCTAATCAACTAAGTCAAACGAACCGAATTTGTTTCACGCCTCGGCTACCCTTCATACCAAAAACACGTGCTCCTGACCTTCTCAAAAAGCGGATCCGCCTCCTTAACCGCCGTAAAACGCGCTTTGTAATTCGACGCCAACCCGCCCGAAACGATCTGTTCATAATTGCAACCACCGGCAAGAACATTTACAAAAATTTCTTTGCCCCCATAACTATACCAGACTAAATTCTACTATTTTTAGAAAAGAAGAAAATAAGGCGGCTAGTCTGATTTTTCAGACCAACCGCCTTTTCGAAAGATCAGTTTTATCGATTTTGCATTGCGCCCGAAGCCGCTGCTGCACCCAAAACTGTCATGTTGAGGACTTGCAAAATACAGCCTACGGCAAATATGCCGAGGCCCCACATCATCCAAACTTTTTGGCACTTTTTCATTTCCTCAAGTGTTGCAAACCGACCACTTTCCCAAGCGATTTGGTTTCCTTTGATACCCATGTAAATTGCCATCACAAATCCAACACAAGGAACCAGAGCCAATAGCCCAAGCATATACTTGTGGTTCAGCGCCCAAATCCAGTTAAGGAAAAAAGCACCCCAGTTCCAGCCTTTCAAATCCTCCTCGGTCGGTTGCCCTCCACGAGGATAATTGGTTGTCATGTTTTCGTTTTCCATATTCCCAGTATTCTCCTATGGCGGTTATCGACCGCCGTTCATAAGCTGTTGAATGGCCGGATTATTCATGTTAACAATCGCACCAATCACGAAGCCAAGTACCAAACTTACAATCCCCAAAATCATGGCTGTCTTACCATTGGGGTTGCCCTTTTTCGTGGCCATGTTACCAAGAACAATGCCACCAACACTAAAGATGCACGGGCAGCATAGCAAGCCTATGGCAGACATCACAAACGAGATAATTAACTCGGTTTTCCCTGCATTTGGGTCGCTATAGTCGTTGCGCGGATAGTTCGTCGGTGCCTGACTATATTGACCAGTCGAAGCACCACCCGTTCCCGGAAAAGTTGGCTGAATGGGATTTGAAGCCGCCGCGGCTGCGGTTGGGAAGATAATTCCCGCTACCATATTCGCCGAAGTACGTGTACCGGTCGCTGCATTTTCAAGTTCAGTCGTTGGCGTCAATCGATTGTCTGCCGCCCACTGAGTCAAAGTCGGAACATCCGCCGGACCATATTTAGATCCATCAGCTCCCACAACGAAATACTGATCTCCGCCCCCCACTGGCCCGGCCGCTACCGTTGGAGTTACCGGAGAAACCGGTTCTACAGGTGCCGCAGGTGCTACTGGATCAGTCGGTGCTGGTGATGCCGCTGCTGATCCAAAATTAAGACCAGGCAAGCTTCCCGCTTGCATCCGACTTCCATCAACCACTGATTCCAGTTCGGTCGTTGGTGTAAGTCGCCCTTGGCCAATCCACTCATTCAAAACTGTCAAATCTGCCGGACCAAACTTTTGTCCGTCATTCCAAATCACGAAGTACTGCATTCGTTAACCCTCTTCAATTCCCGGCAAAAAATTCCCTTTGCCCTCTCTCGCAAAATTTGCTTAGCTTCCCGACGAGTCAAACCCGAATAAAGGTGCAAATTCACTACTTCTCTTATCTTGACCCAAAGCCCAACAAAATGTGCAAGAAATTACCGACATAATAACAAAGCCAATGGCATCTCGATACAGATTCCAACCAAATAAAACATCAAACCCGATCCCGGTAACCATTGCGCTAATTATTGCAATTGCCTTCGGTTTCATCTTGTCTTGGATCCCACAGCCCGGACAGACACTCATCAAAACATTCGCCTTTTGGTTTGATAGCCCTCAACTGTGGCAGTTTGTGACATTCCCATTTGTAACCAATGGAAATGGATATGGTTTATTGACTCTAATCATTGAACTACTGTTGCTCTACAGGTTTGGCGGGGAGATAGAGCGCCTTTATCGGGCGAAGACTTTGCTGTTCAATCTTTTTGGTGCTACATTTGGAGCAGCCTGTCTTGGTCTCATTGGTTCCAAATTCATGCTAACTCCGGAGTCGTTTCTCGCCGATTCATATTTTTCTATCTCTTATATTGTCGTTCTTGGTTGCGCAAGAAAGCCAGAAGAAGCAATGTCGTTCTGGGGGCTTCCATTCAAACATAAATGGTTCGCACTCATAAATGTTGTTTTTGTTCTAATCGGATATGGATCGGGCGCCCCAATTTTCGGCCTCATCATCTGCATCCCCCTCCTCTTCGCTTGGCTCTACGGACAAAACAAAATCCCCGGAATCACTTTCGGCAAAAATATCATCTCAGCCAAAGCTGAAAAGAAGAAAGACAACCGCGAGTTTGATGAATTCCGCTCTAAAGTCCTCGACAAATAAAAAGACCGTGAAGAAAAAGAAAGGCTACGAAAACTATTTGAGGGGAGCCTGAATGATCAAGACCCCCCTCAAGCCGAAAGGTAGAGAAAAACCTCTACTAATTCAACGAACTTTCAATCGCTGCAACGACTTCTTCCGATTCTGGCTGTGTGCGTGCCCCAAATCGTTTCACCGTCTTGCCATCTTTGCTCACTAAGAATTTAGCAAAGTTCCACTCAACATCGTTCTGATTTTCTGTCGCGTGAACCAACCACTTGTAAAGCGGATCAGCATTTTCACCCTTAACATCCACTTTGGAAAACATTGGGAAGCTCACGTTGTAAGTCTTAGTACAGAACTCCAAAATCTCTTCGTTCGATCCTGGTTCCTGACCGTTAAACTGATTGCAAGGGAAACCCAAAACAACAAGTCCCTTATCTTTGTACTTCTCATTCAAAGCTTCCAGACCGGCATATTGCGGCGTATTTCCGCATTTGCTCGCCACATTCACAATCATCACCGACTTGCCAACATACTTCTTAAGCGAAACCTTTTCGCCCTTGATGTTGACCACTGTAAAATCCGCCAAGCTCTTTGCCATGTCATTCTTCGGAGTCGTTTGTTTGGGCAAAACTGCATATGCAACCCCTGCCAAAACCGCAAAACCAACAATCCCCACCACTAAAAGTTTCATCATCTAACCATAATGATACGTCCAATCGTACAGTTCAACACCACAAAGCCGTAAAATAGAACTATCAGGCCAATGCAAACTCGCAAAGCACAGACCTCACTTACTATCCTTGGCCTCGCCACATGTATCCTTGTCTCCGTTGCCCTCCTACCGAACATTGCTCAATCCCAACAAACCAACCCTAGCCAAATCCTTGATAAGCAATTTGACGAAGAAATTTACGATCTCCTCGAAAAATATTGTATTTCCTGCCATTCAGGTACAAGCCCAAAAGCTAACCTCGATTTAGGCGATATCGCCAACTCCGACGACGTAGCAAAATCGGCCGCAAAATTCGAAAAAGTCATTCTCAACATCCGCAGTCAGGTGATGCCTCCAATTGATGGCCAAACCCCCACCCTGGTCGAACGTGAAAAGCTCGTCAGTTGGATCAACCGAGCCCTGAGCAAAAATGGCACATCCGACTCGCCGGGCAAAGTTACCATCCGCCGACTCAACCGCAACGAATACAACAACACCATCCGTGACCTCATGTACATTGATGGCGATTTTAGTAAAGACTTCCCCAGCGACGACATCGGATATGGCTTAGACAACATCGTCGATGTTCTCACCCTCACACCCTTGCACCTCGAAATGTATCTTCGTGCGGCCCGTAAAATCACGGAAACCGCAATCTCAGTTCCTCAACCAAAAGAACGGCAGATTGACCTTTCAAAAGGCACCCTCCCCGAAGCCGCCAACGAAGCAGAAAACGGTGTTTTCTTCTTCGGCAACGGCACATACACCGTGAATATCCCCGATGTTCAAGCTGGAGAATATGAGCTTGCCGTCGAACTCGGCGGAACGGCAACCGTCGTCGGGCCAGCGCTCGCCAATATCTCAGTCAACGGCAATCTTTTCCAAACGATCCAGGTGAAAACCGATAATGCTCTCGTTTATAAGATGCCGATTCAACTCCCAGCCGGAACAATTAAGCTCGGCGTAAGTTTCACCAATGACTACTACAGCCCTAACGATCCTGATCCCGGAAAACGAGACCGAAATCTCCTTCTCGGATCAATCACCCTGAACGGCCCGACCGCAGAATCAACGCCAGTTTCCGAATCTTTCCGGCGACTCATCTTTGCTTCGCCTAGCGCAACCAAAAATCACCTCATAGCCGCCCGCGAAGTTCTGACTTCATTTGCTAACCGCGCATACCGCCGACCCGTATCCGCTGCCGAGGTCAACCGGATCATGGAACTCTATCAATTGGTCATTAAGAACGGTGACCCGTATGAGGAAGGAATTCGCGTGGGTATGCAAGCGATCTTGGTCAATCCGAATTTCTTGTTCCGTGTCGAACTTGAATCAAACTCTGAAGCCCGTGTGCTAAACGGCTACGAAATCGCGTCGCGGCTCAGTTATTTCCTCTGGAATTCTCTACCCGATCAAACCCTCCTTGATTTAGCAAAAAGCAACCAACTAAAAGATTCAAAAACCCTAGAAGCCCAAATCACTCGTATGCTTGCTGATCCAAAATCGGTGCGTTTCTCCGATAACTTTTCTACGCAGTGGCTGGAAATCGCAAGGCTTTCTGATTTCACCCCGGATCCAGCTCAGTTCGGCAACGTTGATGACAAACTTAAAAATGATTTCACAAAAGAAGTCACTCTCTTCTTCGAAGACATGCTAACCAATGACCGGCCAGTACAAGAATTTATTAGCGGCAAATACACATTCCTCAACAATCGCCTTGCTCAACACTACGCAATCCCCGGTGATTTCGGTCAAACCTTCCGCCGAGTCGACGTCTCTTCTCACCACCGAGGAGGACTGCTAGGAATGGCTGCAATCTTAACCGTAACCAGCAATCCAAACCGAACATCACCCGTAAAACGTGGAAAGTTCATCATGGAGCAGATACTCGGCACCCCGCCTCCACCGCCACCGCCCGATGTAGGTGTACTCGCTGAAAACACATCACCAATCACTGCTGTCCGTATTCGAGAAAGACTTCAGCAACACCGTGCCGATCCATCATGCGCCAGTTGCCATCGCCCACTAGACGCTTACGGATTCTCGCTTGAAAACTTCAATGCCGTAGGTCAATACCGATTGGTAGATGGCAGATTCACCGTTGACAATATCGGCGAACTACCAGGCAAGATAACGATCACCGGAGTTGAAGGGCTTCGGGAAAACATTGCGTCCCGTGAGGTTGATTTCACTCGCACGATCACCGAAAAACTGATGACGTACGCCCTCGGGCGCGGCATGACACCTTCGGATAACGTCCAAATAGAAGAGATCACCAAGAGACTTTCTAACAAAGCCACTCTCAAAACAATAATTACGGAAATCATTCTGAGCGACAGTTTCAGAAAACAATCCGCACGAAATTCGAGTACAAACTAAAGGAGTAATCAAATGAGCGAAAAAATCACCCGCAGAAATGTTCTTCGAGGCGCTGGCGCACTCGTTACGCTTCCATTTCTGGAAAGTATTGCCCCGAAAATGGCGATCGCTCAATCCAATCCTGTGCGCCCAATTCGTACCGCATTCATGTTCGTCCCCAACGGCATCAACATGGATCATTGGCGCCCAACCGCCCAAGGCGCACTTGGCGATCTCCCCGCCACTCTTGCCCCCCTCAATGCAGTCAAAAGCGAATTTAGTGTGATAAGCGGCCTCAGCCAGATGAAAGCTTTTGCCAACGGTGACGGCCCCGGGGATCATGCCCGTTCCGCCGCAACCTGGCTAACCGGAGTCCAAGCTCGGAAAACCGCCGGCACCGATATCCAAGTAGGCATCTCCGTAGACCAAGTTGCCGCCCAAGCTCTCGGAAACCGAACAAGGTTTGCGAGCCTCGAAGTCGGATGCGAACGCGGCGCTCTTGCAGGGAACTGCGACTCGGGATACTCATGTGCTTACTCAAGTTCTGTCTCCTGGCGTGGCGAGTCCACGCCAAACTCAAAGGAAGTCAACCCACGCATCTTGTTTGAGCGACTATTTGGCACACCCGATGATCTCCAAAACTCGGCCGCCAACATAAAGCGTCGCCAATATGAACTCTCAATCCTTGACTTTGTGCAAGAAGATGCAGAACAGCTGGGCCGCCGACTCGGAACCCGCGACCAGCAAAAAATCAACGAGTATTTCAACTCTATTCGAGAAATCGAAGTCCGACTCCAAAACTTTGAAGCTCAAAGCAAAGCTTTGATGCTTGATGGCATTGAAGTCCCCAAAGGAATTCCCAAAGATCGCGGCGAACACATCCGCCTGATGGGCGATATGATGGTGCTTGCATTCCAAGCCGACCTCACCCGCATCGCGACCTTCATGTTTGCTAACGAAGGAAGCAACCGTGCCTACAGCGAAATCGGAATCTCAGATGGCCACCATGACATCAGCCACCACGGCAATGCCGCCGACAAATTGCTGAAAAAAGCTGAAATCGACCTCTACCACTCCACTCAATTAGCGTACATCATCAACAAAATGAGCAAGATTGATGACGGTAACGGCAGTCTCCTCGATAACTCAATGATCCTGTACGGTGGTGGAATCAGCGACGGCAATCGACATAATCATGACGACCTTCCCCTCCTCATCGCCGGAAAAGGCGGCGGAAAAATCCCAACCGGAAAACACCTTGTTTTCCCGAATCAAACCCCACTCACCAACCTATATCTGAACCTGTTAGACAACATGGGTGTGAAAATGGACAACCTCGGCGATTCAACCGGAAAACTTCAAGGACTGTTCTAAGAACTATTTCCCACCAAATTTTTCTGCCTTCGACGTCCAAACCATAACCGGCGTACCGATCGTTGCCCGAATCGTCCGCCCCTTAAACACGCCCCGCAACTTGTGGTCAACACTCGAAGCCAAGTCGCTGATCTCTCCCACCGCTTGCGCCAAAACCACCGCCTGAACACCCTCTAACCCACCAGTATCATTGTCCGCCATCGCCGCTAAAACCTTGTCGAGCGTTACATCTTTAGCTCCCGAACTCGGATTTGAGGAAAGCTCTTTGGTTTTCTCCAGGCCAAGTCGATCAGCAAGCAACTTCACTTCGTCCTGCTGAGTTTCTAAACTTTTGCCTGTGAATGCTCCCTTAGCAATCTCCGTCAGCGCATTTCTCGCCCCATTATCATTCCACAAATTATCAATCTTCGCTGCATCAATCCGATCCGCCGTATTCTCTTGAGTAAACGAGTACTCCGCCGATTGATCCTGTCCCGCAATCTTAATCTCACGGCCATCCGCCAATACAATATGAGTCAACCTCATCGATAGCCGGGCCGGGCGATTCGACATCGCCCCTAATAAGCTCGCCCCCCGTGATTTCGAAACTTCCCCGATCGCCTTTGCTCCCATCGGAATGACAACCCGCCCTCCCACCTTAACGTCCTTCAAAACCCCCATATCCACGGTTTCGCCTTCTTTGGTTCCACCCGCATCAATCCCTTCCAATAAGATCAATTCAATCGGAGTGCCCTTCGGCAATGTCATAGCCTGAGCATTCAAAATCTTTGCCCCCGCACTCTCCCAAGGAAGCTTCCCTTGATTAGAGCGCATCGAATAAACCACGTAACCAAATCCACCCAAAACCACCAATCCAGCTAACGCCGCGAGATACTTCTTCATTGTCTCAACCAATCTAACGATTCACAGCACAAATTAGTTGCCGACTACCTAACGCCCCATTCCCACATACCGTAAGCAACCTTATCCGAGAGCGGAACTCCCGCCTGGCGTAGAGCCAACTCAATTTGAGCCCGATGAAAAGAATCATGAGCACATAAATAACCGACAAAAGCTTCCGTGGATGGCTTGAAACCCTTAATCCTTTCTCCTCGCTCAAGTGCCTGATCAACCAACTCAGCTAGCGCTTGAACGCTACTCTCTAACCCAGCCGACATATCCTCCCGACTCGCCACCTTCTCATCAAGTTTCGGGATATCACAACTTCCAACAATCGCTTTAATCCACATCAGCCGGACGTTATGAATATGGCAAAAGTGCCCTGCGGGAGTCTTCGATTTTTCAACCTTTACGCGTAACCCAGCATCATCAATAGCATCAAGTAAATACCGA
>JAPUDU010000216.1:286-8752 GCA_027492935.1 Fimbriimonadaceae bacterium | reverse complement strand
CATCCCCAACGGCCCCTTATCCGGGTTACTTATTAATTGCCTCATATAACCAAAATCTATTCACGCTTGACTAATTTAACGAAACATGACCAAATTAATCGCAAAATCTATTGAATACGTGTCTAAAATGACTTTTTAGATATCTGTAGCCAAATGATCATCAACAGAAAATATCACTGTTCAACCAAATTCACAGGGAATCCGCTTGCACCAACACAAATAGTTTCACGCCTATTTCACGGCATCAAATTACCATCACCTCATGTTCAGCAAAACGCGTCGATTCGTGCTTCTCGCCACGACACTCATCACCGCCGGACTCCTTATCGGATGCGGCGGATCATCCAATAACAACGCCGTCCCCTCATCAACTGTCTCCGGAACGATCCAAATCCCCAATAGCAGCGTGCCCGCCCTCACCATCGCTAGCGGCACTGAGACAACCCCAAATTCTGGAACTGGATTCCAACTCAAAATTCTCAGTTCAACCTACGCCCTCATCACCGCTAACGATCCAACCTCGGGCAAAACCGTTCTCTTCGGAATGCACGATCCAAACGCAAGTTCAGTAACTCTCAATCCCGAAAACTGTGCCCGAACCCTCATTTTCCTTAGCCTCGGAGGATCGCAATTCAGTGCCGAAAGTCGAAAAGCTCTCTGGGACACGATTGCCGCCAGCCCCCAAGCCGCAACCCTCAAAACTGTAATCGAAACCGAAATCGCAACCAATCTCTTCGCTCTCGAAGATGGAAATGCGAATATCAAAGCATCCCTACAAGCCGCCGTTAACGCCCTCGGATCATCTAGCAGCGGTTCCCCCCTAAGCCAACAAAATCCGATAACTCGAAACCCTCAAGACCCTCCCCCATCCTTCTTTATAAGCACCAGTCAAACATCCCCACGAAGAGGACAGGTCATTGCTCTTGCTCCCGGTGTCGCAGTTGATAACCTCTTCTCCCACGCCGAGGGCAGTTTCTTTGCATACAACACCGGATACGCCGATCAAGAAGGAAACAATCACTCCACTAACCCCGAGCAATCCGGCGGAGAAACCAAATTCGATGCTGCCGGCACAAGTTCAACCCTTCCCCTCACCTTAGATGGAGATCATTCACAAGACCACTACTCAATCATTGTCTTGCAACCGATCTTCGATCAAGCTGAACCAGCAATCTTCGCCAATTCAGATTTCTCTGGCGAACTTGCAAAATGGCGGGCCAGCCTTAATCCGATGCTCAAACGTGGATTCTCCGCTGTCACCGGAGCTTCAATGCTCGACGCTTTTGGTGCCCCCGATTCCGATTTTTCATCTGCTGCATTGGATGAAACCGTTACTCAACTATCCAGCATCAACTCCGAATCGGGAACGATCATGTCCGATGTCGGTGAAGCCCAGGGTCTGGGTTCGCTTGTCGCTCGAATGGCTGGTGTAGCCGCCCACGGCGATGCAGAAGCATTCTCTGCCCTTGCCGCCATCGCTCCTCTTCTAAGATCGAACTACCCCGAATTAGCCGAAAAGCTCGCTACAAAAAGCCTCACATCCGCTCAAATCCAAGGGTTCCGCGGCGCAATGAGAATCCTATCTGCTCTCGGGTCATGGGATTACTCCAGCAAAGCTGGCCGAATCGCCGAATCCCTCACCACTGGTCAAATGGCCAAAGAGGTTAAAGGCAGCATGGGAGCTGTTCGAATCGCTCTCACACCCGGAACCTCAACCTTCGAAGCCGGCAAGTCCCTTCTCCTCACTGCGAAACCAGCCTCCACATACACCAACCCCTTCACATACACATGGTCACTTGAATCGGGCCCTGGCTCAATCACAAATGCTGTCCTCAACGATAACATGGGCCATGTTGGAAGCACAATCACAACCACAAGCCCAAATGTATATCTCGTCACAGGCAACGATTCTGTTGGCCTTGCGGTGGTGACTGTTGAAGGTGAGTCCACTTACGAAGATAATTCGCCGCTCTATGCAACGGCAACAGAACGATACACCCCCCAAGGACATATCGAATTCGCTCCTCTCTCTTTTAGTGATGCTGTAGAAGGCCCAGGTTGGTACGGAATTGTAAGCGGCACGTTTGTCATGAAACCGGCCCCGGTCAACGGAGTTTATGCCGCCGGAAAGCTGAAAATAACCGCTACCGTAAATGGCTTAGACCATACACTAGATGGATCATTCGTTAAAGAATGGAACGTCCCCGCATTCAGCGGCCCCCTAACCCCAATCACCAAAGACCATCGCTGGTTAAATTCTACTAACCAACATCTCCACCCATCCTCGTCAACCGGCTCTTCCTCAATGGGAATAGCCGTGTTTGATTACGGCGATCGCTTCCTGATCTTCAACTTCAGTGGCGGCGGTAAGAATGATGACCCTGCATATCTCACCTATATCACGGGGAAAATGCGCGAGTGGTCAAACGCAATCCAAGCCAAATACACGTTCAAGTAAAAAATTAGCCGGGTGAAGCAACTTCACCCGGCTAATTTTCCAAGCTGACTCACGCCTTGAATTTAAACGCTTTACCTTTGAACGTCTCAAACTTCGTCGTTTGCTCCGGTGTCAACAGTGCCAATAACATTACTGAAACCTCGCTTTCCTTCGCCTTTAGCTTATCAACATCCCCTTTTGACCGCAGATTCTGCATCAACTTGGCAAGCTCCGGTTTAGCTTCCGTATGTATCCTCTTCACTTCGGCAACCTGTTCTTCCGTAAGTTCCAATCTTCCAGCCGTACGCTTGTCCGTTAACGCAAATCCCAAGTTCTTTTGCACAAACAACTCCTCAAGCCGAGTTTTCTGAGATTCATCCAAAATCGATTCAAAACTGCTATCTAACGCAGAATAAGGATTACTCAAGTCAAACCCACTATAATCTCCAGCCGCAATTTTTGTTTGTATATCTTTCAATGCCTGCTCAAATTTTTTCTGCTGATCCTTTGTAATCTTCAATTCTTTCGCGCAATCCGGGTTCATAACAATCATCCCCCGACCCGTAACTTGCCCCGGCATAAATTGAGCGCATGCAAACTGCCATCCGATTATGGCAATCAAAACCAAAAGAGAACGCTTACTCATATCTAAGTCTATCCACTTTTCATGAACTTATCGACGCCAAACTTGATTCGCATTGAAAAATCCAGATGCCATTCAACCGCCCCCCTAGGTAACCTTCTCGGAATGTTAACGGCGGGAATCCTCTACTTGGCAATTGGCCAATCCCAATACGATCTCATCGTCCGCAACGCCACGATTATTGATGGCACCGGCAATCCCGGTTACAAGGCTGATATCGCCGTGAACGCAAACAAAATCGCCCAAATCGGAATCATTCCGACAACCGGCAAACAAGAAATTGACGCTACTGGCAAAGTAGTCGCTCCTGGTTTCATTGACGTTCACACCCACGCCGAAAACGTCATCCAGCTCCCCAAAGCCGAGAACTTTGTCCGCATGGGCGTCACCAGCATCGTGATCGGCAACTGCGGCGGATCAGAACTTGATCTCGCATCGTTTTTTAAATCAATCGAGTCCAAACCTGTCAGCGTGAATGTCGCCAGCCTATTCGGTCATAACACCGTTCGTCGCTCTGTCATGGGTGGCAACTTCGACCGCGAACCAACTTCCGAGGAAAAAACCAAAATGGTCTCCCTCACCCAAAGAGCAATGGATGATGGCGCTGTCGGGTTCTCAACTGGCCTTATTTATCTTCCTGGCACATACTCCAAAACTGAAGAGATCATCGATCTCGCCAAGATCGCCGCAAAGAGCCACGGTATCTATGCCACTCACATGCGGAGCGAAAGTTCTGAAATCTTTGAGGCAATCGATGAAATGATTAGAATTGGCCATGAATCTGGCGCAAGAGTTGAATACAGCCACATAAAACTCTCTGGAAAAAATATGTGGAACAAGACTGCCGATGTATTCACCAGAATCGAAGCCGCCCGCGCAAAAGGACTGGAAATCACCGTCGATCAATACGCTTACACCGCCAGTAGCACATCAATATCCACCCTGATTCCCGACGATGCTCTCGAAGGAGGAACTGAAGCATTCAAAAAACGACTTGCCGATCCCGCCCAAAAAGCCGAAATCATCAAGTTCATGAAAGGTCGGCTCACACTTCGCCTCCAAGCCGATTACGACTACGCCGTCATCGCAAGTTGTGGTGCCGATAAACGTCTTAACGGAAAGAACATTGCCGAAGCTGCTCAAATCCGCCTCGGCAAATCCACTCTAGACGATCAAATCGAAACCATCTTCTGGATTCAGTCCAACGGCGGAGCCAGCGGCGTCTTCCACGGAATGAGCGAGGATGACGTCAAGTCGTTCATGCAATACCCGTCCACCATGATCGCTAGCGATTCGGGTTGCCGCGAATTCAACGAAGGAGTTCCCCACCCCCGTGGTTATGGCAACAATACTCGCGTCCTCGGCCGATACGTCCGCGAGTTCAAAACCATCCGCCTCGAAGATGCCATCCGCAAAATGACATCCCTCCCAGCTCAAACCTTCCGCCTCAAAGATCGCGGAATTCTCAAACCCGGATTCGCCGCCGATATCGTCATCTTTGACCCTCAAACCGTATCCGAAGAATCAACTTACGTTGCCCCCCACGCCTACTCAACTGGATTCACCGCCGTAATCGTCAACGGGAAAATCGTCGTCCGCGACGATGTCCACACTGGAGCAAAACCCGGCACCCCTCTCCGCCGTGAAGGTTACAAAGCACGCGAAGTCAGCGAACAACTACTCGCTTCACACTCTGCAGATATCGGTGCATGTTGTAACTAATCGCCCCCAACCTCACCGATCATCCGGCAGTAGGTGTCGTACCGTTCTTGCGCAATTTCGCCGCGTTCAACTGCCGCCAAAACCCCGCAATCCGGCTCCGAAATATGTCGACAATCCCTAAATCGACACTCAAACTGAGCGAACTCACCAAACGCCGCCGAAATCTCATCCTCGCCCGAATCCCAAAGCCCAAAGCTCCGAATCCCTGGCGTATCAATCAAAGTTGTTCCGTTCTCCAAACGATGCATCGAACTCGTCGTCGTCGTATGCATGCCCCGGCCATAACCCTCACTCACCTTCCCCGTTTTTAATCCGAGTTCTGGCGCAAATGCGTTAGCCAGCGAAGATTTCCCCACCCCCGAGTGACCAACAAATGCAACCGTTTTTCCTGCTAATGCCTCGCGCATCGCCGGGAGCCCACGACCATCTTTACAAGAACAATCGAAAACCTCCACCCCAATCCTTCGATAAGGCTCGAGCAACTCCAGCTCGGCCGAATCCCCCAGCAAATCAAGTTTGTTTACACAGATCACCGGTTGTGCCCCACCGTTTTGAATCGCAACTAAATACCTGTCAATCAATCGCGGGTGCAAGGGTGGGCTTACCACCGAAACCACAATAACCACAACATCAATGTTCGCCGCGATCAGTTGTTCCTGCCGAGCATTCTTCACTTCTGGCCGGGAAAGTTTTGTTTTTCTTTCTTCCACCAAAATAACTCGCCGCTCACCATCCAAAATCCCCGTGGAGACACTATCGCCAACCACCACTTGGAAATTCCCTGGCTCTATCGTCAAATACTCATCGCCTAATTCAAGCAAGACTTCGCGTGCCCGCACACTCGCTACAACCGCTGGCAAAACCTCGGTCGCTTTCTCAATCGTTCGCTGATTCTTGCGCATCACGCGCATCACCCAGTCATCAAGCGTGCCCTGTTTACTGCCCGATCGTTTGCGCATATAGAGCGCTTGTTGAATTAAGTTATCAATCTGATCCTGGCTCAAATGGGCAAGATCTTGGTTCAATTTTTGTGAAAGTTTTTTGTTCAAAGTGAAGTTTCATCCGCTGGTTGTGTGCATCGGTTTCGCACTCTCATTCAGAAATGACCTCCACTGAAAAACTAAATCATAGATAAATCACGGAGGTTCGTTTGATATTCTTAAAATTGACAGTTCTCATTTAATTTCTACCTCCAAGATTTTTTCGCCTTTCGAGCGAAGCAAAAGAATACCTGAACAAAACCAGTCCCATCAAATATCAACCTCAAAGCCACCCCCGGAACGAATCTAATCCCAAAAGCATTAGTTAAGAAGATCCATCTAGGATTTGCTTATGAAGAAAAATATCCTGCTCGCGCTTTTCGGCGCTGCCCTGATGTTTGCTTTCGTTGGTTGCGCACCGACCGAAGCCGCCCCCTCACCAGATGCACCGGCCGCACAAACAGCTTCCGCTGAAAAGGTCAAGTGCCCTGAATGTGGTCATGAAGTCGATAAGTCCGCTCTCAAAGATGTCCACGGCACCATGGTCTGCGTTAACTGCGCAGAAAAGCATGATGGAACCCATGAAGCCAACATGATCGACTGCACATGCGGCAAGCAAGTTGCCATGTCAGATGCTGTAGATGTCGAAGGCAAAATGTACTGCAAAGATTGTGCAGATAAGCTAAAAGCCTCCAACACAACACCAGAAAAAGCTGCCGAACCATCAACCGGTACCTAATCTAAAAATCTCAAAATCCCCTCGGTTAAAAGCACTTAAACCGAGGGGATTTTCACGTCAGACCCAGCTATTTTCAATTGTTAAGAAAATGATAAATTGTTAAGACGCCAGCAACCGCTTTTCCTCGATTATCGCTACTTACAGTGAGGAAAACACGATGGCAAATCTCAAAAACGCCGACCTCTACAACGCAATTCTTACCTACCAAATCGACGATCCAAACGTCGCTCTCCCATTCGAAAAACGACTTGCCCGCGAAAATGGCTGGACTCTCAGCCTCTCCCGACGAACCATCGAAGAATATAAAAAGTTCATCTACCTCTGCATGACCGCAGGTCATCCATGCTCACCAAGCGACGAAGTCGATCAAGCATGGCACCTCCACATGCTCTACACTTCTAGCTACTTCGAGCGGCTCTGCAACCAAATCCTGGGCAAAACAATCTCCCATGAACCCACCAAAGGCGGTCACGATGAAAACGAAAAATTCCAAGACTGGTACGCCAAAACCCTCGAATCGTATCAATCCCAGTTCGGCACTGAACCGCCTGCCGATATCTGGCCCTCATCCGAAGAACGTTTACAGGATTCCTCCCGCTACCAGCGGATCAATGTACAAGAAAATTTCATTCTCCCTAAAAAACGAATCCGGCAAATCGCTTTCGGAACCGCCGCCCTTGCCGCCAGCCTAACTTTTATAGGGTGCAGCATCGACGGTGCATGGCGAACCGAGCAAGTTGATAAGACCCTACAAATCATCGCCATCTTTGCCCTGGTTCTAATCCTCCTCAATGCTCTCATCAAGTACATTCGGGATAACGAAGCAAGGGGCGGATGCAGTGGGGGAGGATGCGCGACTTCATCCTGCGGTTCTAGTGGCTGCGGCAGCGGGTGCGGAGGTGGGTGTGGCGGAGGCGACTAAGGCCGATCTTCCGCTACCCAGACTTGCATCGAACCCGCTTCCCGATTGTTCCACTTGTAATAAGGCACAAAATCGGTCGTGTGCAAATAAGGTTCACCCGGCAACAAAGCCGAGAAATATAACCCCTCAACCCCACCCCTTATCCGGCCCGAAACATGAAGCCGGTGATCATCGCCATGAACAATCGGCCCCATTGTATTCGCCGCAAATTCATGGGCGACAAAACCTAAATCAACTTCCTCAACACAATAAACCAACGGGCCGCTCATCAAAGCCACCCGTCCAACATTTTCACTAATCGCCGGATGCGAGTGAACCCATTGGGTTCGATACTCGCCTTCAATCACAACTTCAAACTGGCCCTCGTTCACTTCAAACTCTGTCCAGCCGTAAGATCCTCCCCAACTTCGAGCCCGGATCACCCGCTTACGCCCTGACCGATTCACTCCCTTGATCACCGCCCCTCCATCCCAGGGCCAACCCGACTCGACCGAAAATTCAACGCCGCCCACTTCGCCCTGCATTGCCACCGGAACACCAAATACCAACGCATCCCCATCTACCCAAACCAGATAACGACCCAACGACAAAATAAATCGTGCCAAGTTCGGTGGACAGCAAGCACAGTCAAACCACTCCTCACGACGATGCTCTCCCCGCGATGCCAACGGATTCACGTAATGATAAGCGCAAGTATCATCAGAAATCCCCGACAAAACATTATTCAAAACCACGCGCTCAAAAACTTCCATGTAATCATGTTTGCCCGTCGCCTGTGACATCCGAGAAGCCCACATTGCCAAACCAATCCCTGCGCAGCTCTCACAATAAGCATCGTAATTGGGCAAATCAAAATCCTGCTTAAACCCTTCATTCCTTGAAGCCGAACCAATTCCACCCGTCACATACATCCGGCGGCTAACCATGTTGTCCCAAATCTTCTCCAACGCCGAAATCAACTCCGTGTCATCCGGATAACCATCCAACGCCCCGCAAAACTGATACATCGCCCGCACGCTATGA
>JAPUDU010000216.1:0-276 GCA_027492935.1 Fimbriimonadaceae bacterium | reverse complement strand
GACCGACCGCCTTTGTCTGTTCTCGCAACGGCATGTCGTCTTGGTAATACTCACCAACATAGGTGTCGCCTTTAAAAACTAAGCCACGGTAATTCCGCAACAGTTCTTCCGATTCAGGATTATCAAGTTGTGCGCGCAGTGGGCTCGGTTGATAACCCCTTAAATCTGTCATCACCCGGCTCAACTCCATCGCACGTTCATCACCCGAAGCTCTAAACCAGCTCACCAGCGCCAATTCCAGTTCCTGATGGCCACAGTAACCCGGTGTCCCTTCTG
>JAPUDU010000215.1 GCA_027492935.1 Fimbriimonadaceae bacterium | reverse complement strand
TAAGTACATCTCTTCGCCACACTCAGAGCAAGCGAAATCGTATTTGTCTTTCAGCTCGTCGGGAAGTTTAGGATAGGCGTCGAGGGTGTGTGTCATGAGGCGTTTATGTATTGATCGTATGCCGCTTCACCGGCCATTTTCGCAGTGGTTACCGAACTAATGTTTTCGATAGCTGGTGATAGAGCTTCGCTGAAAAAATTGCCATCCTTAGAAACCCATATCTTCCACCCTTCTGATTCGTGGTGACTGATTGAGACAACATGAACCCCATCATTGAAGCCGACACACTTCGTAACCTTGTAAATCTTCTGCCATCTGAGAAATTTGGGAAGGCTCACTCTTCAACCTCACCATCTAGGCAAGGGCTTAAGTCGGAAACCGCAACACGAGTCATGAATATCCGCTTGCTGTCAGTCCCGATTCGATGCAATGTGCGAATAGCGAGGCCCTTCCAGCGGTCTTCGATTTCGACAACCTCACCAGCAGGGATTACATTCCCACCCACAGTGCGTAATTCCCGTAAGGTTATTGCTTGCTTTCCTTTCTGCGCCCAAGAGGGGTAACGGCGCTTCACTCCTCAACCTCAACATCCAGTACTTCAAGTTCTGGGATGATTGTATGGCTAGCGGACGTAGCCCGTGCCCACCCATGAAGGCAACTAAATCCCCAATCGGTGAGATCCACACGGTAAGCAGATACCTTGCTTGGATCTTCATAAATTGATATGAAGCCACCTTTTTCAAGAGCTTTTAGTTCTGACAAAAGCTTATTATTAAAATCAACTGCAGAATGTGGAATCCAAACCGGGAACTCCACCTTGTTTAACGAGGTGTATTGGTGGTAACGCATCGGTGAGCGTTGGATATCGTTTGTAGATATCACTTGGAGCTGACCTTCCTTGCTTCGTTAACCTCGGCGGCGGCGTAACCATCCTGCCAAACTCCGTGGTGCCAGCTACGTTCAAGGTAGGGGTTTTGCCGGTCGGTGCCGAACGCGTTGAACCCTTTGCGCCAGGTCGATTCCCTCGTGCTTCGGCGGCGGGTGATGATCCGGATACTCATTGCCAGCCTCGGTTTTTAGCAAGCTTATAAGCCTCTTCGAGGATGCTTCTCATTGCCATAATTTTCTCGCTACCTTGCTTTGTTAACAGCCCGATCAACGCAGCTTCGGGCTCATCGCCGCCGAGGGTGTCGTACTCATCGCAAAGCACGAAGGGAAGGTCTGGAGCAATAGCCTTTAGCGCAGATAGATCCTCTTCGTCAAACGACTCGGTTGAGAAAGGATAGGGGTAAAGGACATCTTCGATAAAGAAGCGATGCATATCTAGCAGATCAACCAATATGAACCAATCTGGCGCGGTTTCAGGTGAGCTACGCCACTCGTCTAGCCTCTTAGATCGCTGTGCATCTGACTCGGTATCGCGCTGTGTTTGGTCATTTCCACCTTTTCGTTTTGCCAGCACGCGTTGCAGTTCGATTGCATGGACGGCATCTTTGGGCGAGAGGAGTTCATTAGAAATATAGACACCTGCCGCTTTTGCGATATCTGACGCAGGTGGGTTTAGGTTGGTTCTGAACCATGCATCCGCTGTCCTTTCGGGATTGGGCTGTGCGGAGTAATGGTAGCCTCGGTAATCGAGTTTGCTGAGCCCACAATTGTCGAGGTAGTAGATAGTCTTTCGAACTTTAGCCATTGACCCAACCTCCCTGACCCTCGGCCCACGCATCGGCGACCCGAAGAGCTGAGGCCAGATCGCGGAACTGAGCGATCAATTGGGGTGACTGAATCCAAGTGCCTTGATACAAAGAGCCAGACTTGTCGATGTAAATTTGGTAGGTCGATCCCACAACCGGCTTAACATCGCGCGCTGCTAATCGGTACTGCGGGTGGAATTTCCAGCCATTAAGTCTCGAATCTCTGAGCACATCTTCGGCGGTCATCATGCCGACACCTCCGAGAGATCGATCACGAGCTGACCGCTATCGTCGATGTTGTCGGTGGCGAACTGGGCACCAGCGAGGAACCCGGCTTGGTAGCCGACCTGGAACGAAACCTTTTGAATCGACTCAGCTAGTTCGGGTGCCATGTCGAGTTCGAGGAGGAGGGCAAAAGCTTTGCCCTCCGGAGTTAACGGTCTAGACTTTCTTTTCATTTAGATGGGCCCAATCATTCATGCTGAGACGCACTTCAATCTTAAGATAACCAGGGTTGATTTGAATCAATTTGGCAGTATCGCCGGACATTTTTGATGAAATTCCAAGGAGCTTGTGGTCTAAGAAAGGTTGAATATTCTTATCTGACAGAAGGCCCAACTCTTCTCTTGATGCGAATGTTTCAAACTGTAAAATTGTCACAGCTTGCGTTTGTTCGTCGCCTGGGTCTTGTTGATTAATCGTATTGTTAGTGTCTTTTGTACTCATGATTGTTTTGCCTTATTGACTTGGAATTCGATAACGATTGTTTGGGGGTCTCGCCCGACAGCTCCGCCCGTTCCGGGTTTGTGGTGTTTGCCCCAAGCAAAAAAGAAAGCTTGCCGCGCGGTGGCAAAGTGGTTGATCCCGTGCTTGGCATCGGTGAGAGTGGGGTAGTGCCGTCCGTCCTTCTCGACAACGCCGGAGGAGAGAGCAGCATCTTCGCTGATCGCGCAAAGCTTTTCGCGGTAAGGATGCGCGGTCACAATGAACTGGCTGAGATAGCCGACCGGCTCAATAATGTCGCCCGGAATCAGCTCCATCCACTTCACATTTAGTCGCCGGTCAAAACGCTTTCGGCCCCGGATAACTTGCAGGACATCGTCTTCGGTCATGCGAATATGGAATAGCTTTGGCCCTCGGCCGGATTCAAAAAGCGGTGTGATGCTCATTGCATATGCTCCCCTCGGTGGGTTGTGCGAATGCCCGTGTTCTTGTCGATGATTCCGACCTCAATTAAAAATTCTTCAAGCGTGAAATGCCCATCTTCATACTTTCTGGCTGAATCCCTCAGGTCAAAGAAGTGCTGGTTTGTGTCGCGTATGATCGGGTCGGGGTGGTTACGATCCAGCGGCAGGCAAGCGCGATTGAGTTTGAAGTAGAAACTCATGGTCAGAGTCCGAAGATACGGATCAAGGCGAGTTGAAACAGATCGCCAAAAAAGTGAATCACGTATGAGCAAACGAAAATGACGAGTGCCATTGCGAGGGTGAGGATCAAGAGGGCGAAGGTTCGACGGGTGTTATTAATGAGTGTTTGGTACATGGTGAGTGCTCTTTTGTGGTTGGCCGGAGCGAGCGATGCCCCGGCCGTGGGGTGTCACGAATATCGTTTAGGTAAAAAATCACCCCTGCCCGGAGAGGACTGGGCTAGGGGTGGATGAGGCTCGCGCCGGTACATGCCCATCAGTTGTGGGATTGCCGCCGACTATCGAGAAAAGCGCAACGTGAGTCGAGGATACAGTGAAGTACCAACCGAAATGATTGGCGACTTCCTTGATGAATTTTTGAAAGTGTTCCGAGATCTCAGTTTCAATCCCCGGATCCTTGAATGTGCTGTAATGGACTTGTGGCGTCTCGATAGGAAACGCGTGAATAATTAATGCTCGATGAAACCCAAAGCCTAACGGTCGGTGGGCAATATGAACATCATACGCATCCAAAATCTTGTCTGGGATATTGTCGAGGAGGTCGGAGCCACGGGATTGGATCAGACAGAAAAGCTGAGGTCTCGCGACGATTTCAGCGACGAAGAGTGGTGTGAGATTGCGTGCCATGCCTGCAATAGTACAAGCATCTATAAAAAATTTAGTTGTTATCTATATTTTTTTGAGAATTAAGCTCAAAAATAGATAGGTAGTTAGTCCCGAATCTTGGCGGGCTGTCCCCTGAGGGATTCGCAAGTACTCCATGTGATAAAGAACAGGGCAACGACGGCGGCGGCTGTAAGCGGCATGTTCTGAATGCAACCAACGGTGATGAATAGTCCGAGCCAGAACGTTATTGCCTGCAATTTGACAAGGATGCTCGTTTGTGTTTGGTCAAGGATTTTGCCAGAAACGTTGGGCACCATCGCGGGCCGGGTTTTTTGGTCGCGAAGAACGAGGGTGCAGGCTACGAAAACCGCGACGGAAAGTCCAGCGGCATAAACGAAACTCGCCCCGCTTGGGTCAGGTAGAAAAGTAACAAGTGAAGCTAACGGGCCAAGAGTCAGCGAAGCAAAGCGTACGGCCGCAAAAGTTGTGATGGCGTTTGAGTTCATTCAGACTTACTTCCAGATTCGAGGATACCTATGGCGTTCTCAAGTGCGACCAAGCTTTTTTCAGAGATCGTATTGCTGAGTTTAAGCGATTGAAGTTCGCGGATAGCGTAGGCACGGAGAGGTTCGATTTCGTTTTTCGATTGCGGTGAAGAAGATTGGATGATAACTGAGATAGATTTTATTACCATGGCAAGAGATCCGGCAACACGCACGGCTTCCGCTTCACCGGAATCTGAGTAGGGGGCGCGGTGCTCCCTGATCGTTGCCGGAAACATGGGGGGTTCTTCGTCGTAGAACCATTCGACATCGATGGGGTAACCAGCTCCGCGAGCAAGCTTGGTTAAGATCAGGATTACCTTTATGCCAGGTGCAGCGTTATCTCGGCTCTTCCAGTTATCTATCGTTCCTCGCCCAATGCCCAATTGATCGGCTGCCTCCGCAATGGATAAACCCAGCTGATCGATTAGCCACATCGCCTTTAGTCCGGTTCTCATGGTATACGTTTGTCTATTGTAACAAGTCACAAGCAGTAGACCATACAAATTAAATTTAGGAAAGCTAAAAAAAATAGTGCTTATGTCTCAAAAAAAAAGATATTATCCATGGCTACTATGGGCACAGCAATTTTACGGGAGTTCTGGCGGCAAGCCGGGTGATTGGTTAGGATGGCGCAGACTCCTTTTCAACTTTTTGAAGATGCGCTCCGCGCTCACCCAGTCAATCTCAAGGTCAAGCTAAGAAGCAAATCGATCCAATGCAGATGCCCGGCACATCAGGGGCAAAGCAATGATTTAAGTATTACGGAGATGGGTGATGGAGGACTGCGAGTCAAGTGCTTCGCCGCTTGCACAACGAAGGCCGTGGTCTCGGCTCTTGGCCTGACGGTTCGGGATTGTTTTCCAGATAACTCAGAGTTTCGACACGGAAAGCCAGTCAGACGCAAATCAAAGTTTGGGCAATACACCCAAGATGTTGAGGTTAAAAATCCTGATGGTTCTGAGGAGACAATCAAAGTTACTTTCACTCATCGGTGCACATACGAGTATCACGATGAAGACGTAAAGATTTTATATGAACGCCTGCGGTGGGAGCCATCTGATACTCGGGCGAGAAAGAGATTCACCGTCCAGCGAAGGACTCCAAACAATCAGATAATTGATAAGCTTCAAGAAGGGTGGCATGAGTGGCAGGCCTGGGCGGGGAAATGGATCCCCATTGATGGCGCAACGGATAGAGATCATCCACCGAGTGCGGCGGCAGAATGGTTTGATGCCCCGAGACGAGTGCTTTTTAACTTGCCGTTTTTGACTCAGGCAATCAGAGATAAAGTTGAAGACTGCTATTTGAATGAGGGTGAGCCGGATTCACTTTGCGGCAGACGGATTGGGCTGATTACAACAACGAGTGACAGCGGAGCAAGCAGTTGGCTCAACACTTATTCCCAAACTCTCGCGCAGTTTAAGCGGATCATAATCGTGGCGGATCCTGACCCCGCCGGAATAAAAGGGGCTTACTTAAAAGCCGAAGCCATTAAAGACTTCGGCCCGAAAGTTGTTACCGTGTTCCCTGCAGTTGGTGACTTCGAGGATCACATTAACGCGGGTCTGGACGAGCACAGCTTAATCGCATTCGACCACGAGGAAGAGATGGCATGGATTACTAAAGAGTGCCACGACTCAAGTGAACCGGCTGAGGCGGTTCACTCCACCCCCGCGCCCCCATCTGCTAGCAAGCCGACCCTTCATGAGTTGCACTCCGACAAGCTACCAATCAACGACCTTGAATCTGCGGAGTTTTTTGTTGGATATGTCGGGAAGAACCTCCGATACTGTGCTTCTTACGCTTGCTATTTGGAATGGGATGGCACTCGATACAAGCGAGATGATAAAAACGCTTCCAACATGGCACGGTATCAACCGTTTGCAAAGAAGCTGATGAAAGCGGCGGTGGGCCAGGTCATGGATGCCGGTGGTTTCAACCCTGACCGAAGAGAAATGTCCGAAGAAGAAAAGAAAGCTTGGGATAAAGCTAACTCCCGAGTGGTGACGGCTCGCAAATTGCAGAATGTGGGAGGCATCAAAGCGGTTGAATATATCGCCAGGCAACTTTATCCAATGCCGGTTTCTCCGGACGATCTGGATACTCAAAAGGATCTCCTGCCCGTGCTAAATGGCACCATTGATCTCCGGTCAAGCAAGCTTATACCAAGTAATCCAGATCACCTCTTTACGAAGAGGGCAGAGGTTTTATATGATTCGAACGCCCTTTGCCCGGAGTGGTTTAAGCTCCTGGACTACGCGTTTGAGGATGATGCGGATATGATTGATTACCTACGTTTAGTGCTTGGCTATTCTCTAACCGGGCACGAGACGGAGCATTGTTGTTTCTTTTTTTACGGAGTACCCCGTTCCGGAAAGTCAACGATCATGAATACTTGTTTTGAATTAGTCGGCGATTTTTATCGCGACCTTTCAAAAGCATTTGTCATGCAAAACCGTGGAAATGAAAACATAGCCGAACACTTTGCTCGTCTCAAGGATGCCCGAATGGTTTCGGTTATTGAAGTCATGGCTAAAGACCGGTTTGACGAAGGGCTAATCAAGAAATTCACAGGATCTGAGAAGCTCACCGCCCGGGCGCCATTTGAGAAGTCTGTTACGTTTGACTTCACTGGGAAGATTTGGATTTCAGGGAATGAACGACCACAAATAACAGAGCAAGGCGAGGCGATTTGGACGCGGTTCCGCCCGATCATCTTCAATAGAGCGGTTCCATTTGAGGATCGAGATCAAGGACTCCCAGCTAAGCTTAAGTCTGAACTGCCAGGGATTCTGAATTGGGCACTTACTGGGGCGGAAGATTGGTACAACGCTGGACGATTGCCGATCCCTAAAAAGGTTGAGGAGCAGATTGCCGAATACCGGGTTGACGTGGATGATATTGGCAGGTTCCTCCGCGAATGCACTATTAATGCTCCTGGCGAGCGTGTTTATGGCAAAGCACTCTTAGACATCTATGAACGATGGTGTAAAGCCACTAAAACTTGGATGCGTCCATCTAAATTATTCTATCAAGATTTGAAAGTTAGAACAGACCATAGTTACAGAAGAGATGGTGACGGTTGGTCTTTAAGAAATAGACAAAGTTTGTTGCCAGAACTTTGGCGACTTGGTTTGTCCAAGGAAGAAGAGGCAGAAGACCAAAAGGAAACAGAGTAAGTACATGATGACCATACATCCAACTGTACGAAAAGTGCACAGTAAATGCGTTGAATTGCTAGGTTCGTTTGAACCTGCGGAATGTAGGGAGTGCAGGGAGTGCAGGGAGATTAGGGGAGAGGGGCCGCGCGCGCGCTATACGCGTGCGCGTGAATCACTTCCCAAAACCATACACTTCCTACATTGCTGAACTGAAAAGACTATGCATTCAGGTTCGAATTTCACTTATTTTAGGTGTTTTCTTACCCTACATTTTTAGTGCACTTTCAATGCATTGGAGTGAAGGGAGGTGTCTATGAGTTTAATGAGGCAGGAGCTTGAGCGGAGGCGGGTAGAAGCCGAACGCAAAAAGGCAATTCAATCGCCGGAAACTTCCACCGAACAGGATACGTTTCTCTCTGATACACAACGCAAAGTGTGTGAGGAGCACTTAATGGCGGCTTTAGGATGGCAAGAATGGGTTGAATCTTTACCCCGAGCGGATGACGTGGAATTCAGGGCGAAGGTTATTCGTTTAGCTCGCCAGTTTGAGACAGCGGCGAAGAGGGGACAGTCTGTTGACTGGCTAAAACATGAAACCGGCGATCCACCCAAATCAAAGGGAGAGCAGCTTAGGGTCGCTTTGGTTCTATCGGGTTATGAAACCCTTCGCAGGGAGGATGATCCTTTGCTTGGTGAGGATTTAGCTGAGGCGGCAAAGAAAGTTTTTGAAGGGATGATTAGATGATTGAAATGAGTTGCCAATTGTTTCAGTCCGTGACCGGTTCAGCAGTTGAACCGCAAGCCGACAACAAAAGTATTAAGGATTGACAGTAATGGAAAACATTAACAAAACTGAAGCGGTGGGGGTTCAGCGGCTGGACGCATGGCTTGAAGAATGGGGGGAGGTTAAGGTCGTGCGACTCGATGGCGGGGTTTATCCTGAACGAGAAGGGAGAAACCCTTACCGAAACAACCAAAAGAGAACAAAGGTTCACATCAGCTCAGGTTATGCGGACATTGAAAAGCATTTCCACTCGGCAACGGCAATTGTGCAGAGCTTTTTGTATGAGAAGTATGCAGTGAAGGGGCACCAAGACGTTAGAGATTTTGTCATCGACAGGTATGCAAACGACCTGCCCCGCCACGTTGTAAATGCAGTGGCAAAACAGGTCGAATCAAACTATAAAAAATGGCGTAGAGAAACGGCGGCTAGGCTTGGTCTGTAGGGGCCTTGAGTGGTGCGCCCCGTCGCTTCCGTATTGCCCAGTTGGTCAGGTCGTCTTGGGTTATGCGGGTTTCAGTTTTGACGACCTGCCTTTTAACAGAAAG
>JAPUDU010000214.1 GCA_027492935.1 Fimbriimonadaceae bacterium | reverse complement strand
AGTCCCGAAATAAACTTAATTATGGGCGAGTATGCCAGCCGTAAAATGGTTGAAAGAGCCAGTCTATTTTCCTGCGAAATGAATATTTAGATAATTTCGAGAATAGCGACTTCGGGGGGGCAGAAGAGGCGGGCGGGGAGGAAGGTGGTTGCGAGTCCGCGGGTGACGTAGAGTGGGGTGGGGGCATCGGGGAAAAAGCCGCGTAGATATTTTTTGCCGTTGACAGTCCGCATGGGAGGCCATCCCCAGGGGGTGGTGAACTGTCCGCCGTGGGAATGCCCAGAGAGCATGAGTTCGGGGCCGATGGGGAGGTGTTCGACCATATCGGGTTCGTGCCAGAGAACGACAATTGGGTTTTGGGGATCCGTTTGTTCGAGAGCGGTGTACGGGGATGGGGTTCCTCCATTGGCGCTATCTATGCCAACCCATTCGATTCCATCTTGCTGATGGACTTGGTTGAGGAGGAATTTGCAGTCGAAGGATTCAACAATTGTGCGGACGTGGTTCACATCGCCACGATCGTGGTCGCGGTTTCCGGGGATGGCGATGGATTTACCGGCGAATTTGGAGAGATCTTCGAGGGCGATTTCGAGGAGATGGCGATAGTAAGCGATGTTGCGGTCAACGAGGTCACCGCCGATGACGAGGGTGTCGGGGTTTTGATCGTGGAGCCAAGCGAGGGCAGCGCGGGTGAGAGATATTGTTTGTTGATCGCGGATGTGGAGGTCGGCGATGAATCCGATTTTATAGCCGGCAAGGTGGGCGGGCCAGCCTGGAATTTTGAGGATTCGCCGTTCGGGGATGAGGCGATTGGCCTCTACGAGTGCACCGTAGGCAAATACACCCGCGCCAGCGGCAAGCCAAGGGAGGATTTTCTTCAACAAGAGAGTTGTACCTGCTTAAATGAGAGGAGCCCGGTCGCGGGGCAAGCGAGCCGGGCATTGGGGATGTGGCTGAAAGGCTTAGTGTTTGTAGCCGTTGGCGGCCTTTTGGGCTTGGCAGGTTTGAGAGATTTCTTGAGCTACTTGCCGAGCTTCTTGAAGGGCGGATACTTCTGCTTCGCTTGGCTTAGTAATGGGCTTTTTCAGATGAAGGGGACCCATCACGTCACCGAAGTTTGGGCTGTCCCAGAGTCCGAGAAGGTGGCCGATTTCGTGGCAAGCGGAGTGAATGATTGCGCCTTCGGGCATGTCTCGTCCGGTCGGGGTTTTTGAGCGGAGGCTGATATCGCCACTGAGTTTGGGCGAGTAGTTGCCGTTGCCCCAATCGTAGACTTGGCGTTGCCATACCGCATAACCAGCGACTTCGCTACCGACGCTACGGACATCGGTTTCGAACTTGATTCTCAAGTTAGCCTGGCTTGGCTCGACTTCAGTGAATTTGACTTCGCCGTCAAGAGCTTCTGTCCACGCATCAATTGCCTTGTGAGCGGCGGAGCGGGAGGAGTCACGCTGATAATCGGGGATGTTATCGGTATTAATGGAATACTTGATTTCTGATTGAACGAGGATTAGATCGGTGTAAGCAATTGCTTTTTCGATATTGCCCGAATTCATTGCTTGATTGGCAACTTTGATCATTTCGCGCATTTTTGGTTGCACGAGGTCGTAAGGTGCGGCGGCGTGTGCACTCCCGATGAAAGTTGTCGCGAGTGTGAGTAGGAGAACTCCAGCCTTGGTGTTCAGAGAATTCATTTGTTTGCCCTGCGGATCGCCGAGAGGTCTCGGACGGGTTTCCAGCAAGGGGTTTGTTCCGCTTGCAATTGCTTGAATTCCTGGTTTTGGTGCTGGGATTGGGGTTTGGGCGAGGAAGTCTGGAATGATTGCGGGGGTTGGTTGGGTAAAAGGTGGATGTGGAGCGCAGTCCGCGACTAATAGCGGTGATGGGTCCGACGGGGTCGGGCAAGAGTGATTTGGCGGAAGGTCTTGCGCGGAGCTTAGGGGCGGTTTTAATAAGCGCGGATGCCTTCCAGGTTTATCGTGGTTTTGATATTGGGACAAATAAGCCATCAGATCCGAGTGGATATGAATTGATTGATGTTTGCGATGCGGACGAGCAGTTTGGATTAGGTGAGTGGTTGAGCTTGGTGGTTCCGGTTTTGGAAAAAGCTTGGTCAGAAAAGAAGGATGTGGTGGTTGTTGGCGGAACGGGGCTTTACATCCGAGCCTTGTTTGAGGGGTATGCAGATATGAGCGGGGCACCTGATCCGGCATTGCGTGAGGAATTGATGCGCAGGGAACAGGAGGAAGGTCTTGGGGCTTTAGTAGCGGAGCTAGAGCGTCTCAATTCGGAAATTGCGCGGCGGGTGGATCTGAAAAATCCGATGCGTGTCCGGCGGGCACTAGAGAAGATTTTGGGTGGGGATACGGGGATAATGTTTGTGATTCCGGGGTTTTTGAAGCTGAAGTACGGCTTAGAGGTTGACCGAGAGGCTCATCGGGGAATTTTGGAGGATCGCCTTAACGTTATGATTGATAGAGGGTGGATCGAAGAAGTTCGGAAACTAAATGATTTGGGAATTTCAGAAAGTTCGCCAGCGATGCGCGCAATCGGGTATCACACTTGGACTAAGTACTTGTCAGGCGCAACGACGTTTGACGAGGCGAAGGCTGAGGTGTTGACCCTTACGGTTCAATATGCGAAGCGTCAGAGGACTTGGATGCGTAAGGAACCTGGTCTGATGGTGTACGAAGTAGATCCCACCTCGGTTGAGTCACATGAGAGGGTTTTGGCGATGATTTGTTCGTCAATCTCTAATTTGAGCGGATAAAGAAATGGGCAAAGCGATTAACTTACAAGATATGTTCTTGAACCAAGTTCGGAAAGAGAACATCCAAGTGACGATTTATTTGATGGGTGGCGTTCAGTTGCGCGGCAGTGTCCGCGGTTTTGATGCGTTTACCGTGCTTTTGGATTCACCAGGGAAGCCGACGCAATTGGTTTACAAGCACGCGGTGACGAGCATTGTGCCAAGCAAGCAAGTTGGTCAGAAAGAAGATGAGGATCGAAGTCACGCCCCCAGCAGTGACCCAGCAGAAGATTGAGTTTAACCTTTGAAAAGTGGCATGGAATCGGAAACGATTTTGTGTTGATTGAGCGAGTACCGACAAGTTTGGGAGAATGTGATTTGTCGGAGCTCGCTCAAGCTGTTTGTCAGCGCACTTTTGGCGTCGGGGCGGATGGGTTACTTTTGGCTTTCCCGAGTGAAGCAGGGGATATTCGCATGATGATGCTGAATCCTGATGGCTCGGAGGCAGAGATGTGTGGGAACGGTCTGCGCTGCTTTGCGCGGTGGCACCACGAACTTGTGAATGGATCGGGGACGTATCAGATTGAAACAGGAGCAGGTGTGCTTGAGTGCCGGGTTGAGGATGGCAAAGTTTCAGTTGAGATGGGAGATGCGGAAATCTTGGGTGAAGGTTTTCCGCGTACGGTAGATATTGAAGGGACAGAGTTTGAATCACTTGGAGTAAGCATGGGGAACCCTCACTTAGTGGTTTTTGTGCCTGAGGATTTGGAGATTCAGACGGAGAAGTGGGGTCGACTTTTGGAAGTTCATCCTGCGTTTGAGAAACGGACGAACGTTCACTTTTTGAGCAAATTGGAAGATGGAAGTTTGCGTCAGGTGACATGGGAGCGGGGAGCGGGAATTACGCTAGCTTGTGGGACAGGGGCTTGTGCTTGTGCGGTAGCGGCGCGGGAGCATGGGTGGTGCGGCGATGAAGCTTTGGTTCATTTGCCTGGAGGCGACTTAGAGATTGCTTTGGATGGATTAGCAGTTACCATGACCGGCCCGGCAGAGCATAGTTTTGATGGCAAGTGGCTTGGAAAACGAGGCTGCTGGCCGGATGAAGATTAACGTTCGCGATCGAGATCGCGTTGTTCATCGCGCGCTTTAATCGTTTCGCGCTTGTCAAACATTTTTTTACCACGGGCGAGAGCGATTGCGACTTTGACTTTGCCGCCTTTGAAATAGATTTTGAACGGGATTATCGCAAGTCCCTTTTGCTCGAATTTGCGTTCGAGGTTTTCGATTTCTGACTTATGCATCAGGAGCTTGCGGGTTTTGCGACGCTCGTGCTGGAATGCGGAACTGAATTCGTACGGTTCGATATCGAGGCTGTAGAGGAAGAGTTCGCCGTTTTTAACTTGGCAATAAGCGTCTGTGAGGTTGGCACGACCGAGGTAGAGGCTCTTGACTTCTGAGCCTACTAAAACGATTCCCGCTTCAAACGTATCTTCGAAATGGTATTCGAAGGATGCCTTTCGGTTTTGGATAGTAGCGGGTCCAGTTTTTTTGTCTTTTTTGGAATTTTTGGACCCCATGGGTCGTTGATTTTACCGTGAGTTCAGAAAGGTACCATTGGGGTATGCGTTTTGTCGGATGTTCCGCTTTGGCGGTGGCGAGTTTGTTGCTGGTTGGTTGCCAAGATAGTGCAGCGAAAAAGTCTGAGTACGATACCGGCTTAAAAGCTTTAGTAAAGAAAGACAATGTTGTTGGAACCGGTCGTGAGGCGGCGGTAAATGATATGGTTTTTGTGCTTTATCGCGGTACGTTTATTAAAGATGGCAAACAGTTTGACGCCAACATGGATGACGTTGAAAGTAAATTACCTTTGTCGTTTGTCATTGGTGCAGGCGGGGTGATTAAGGGTTGGGAAGATGGCATTGTGGGAATGAAGGAAGGTGGTACACGAGAACTGGATATTCCTTCTAAGTTAGCTTATGGAGTTGCGGGCCGCGACAAGATTCCGCCCAATTCTGACCTTCACTTTGAAGTGAAACTTTTGTACGTTTTGAAAAAAACAGATGAAGGGGTTTATGACTTGTTCGACGATAAGGTGGGAACTGGGCCGGTAGCGAATGCTGGCGATACAGTGACAATTCATTACGTTGGGACATATTTAACGGGAAAAGTTTGGGATGATAGTCGGGAACGCAAGAAATCGGTGACTTTCCCCTTGACTGTGACGCCTGAGGCAATGCCGGGATTGATCGCGGGGATTGAAGGCATGAAGGTTGGAGGAAAGCGCACGCTCGTTATTCCGCCTAAACTTGCATTTGGCATGTCAGGCACGCAACACGTAACTGGAGATCAACCGGTGAAGATTGTTGTTGACCTATTGGAAGTCAACGGAAAGGCGAACTGAAGCGTCAGGTGAAATAAGATGATGAAACGGACAGCTTTGGTAGGTGGTGCAGTACTTGGTTTGGGGTTATTAGCCGTTTTTGGCGCAGCTCCGAGCCAAGCACAAGTAAAGAAAGTTGGGACGAAGTACCAACTTCGAGTGAAGTGGGTTAAGGGTGCGAAGATGAGCTACAACCTTGCCATGCAGCAAGCAGGTAATAAAGCAGCACCTACAAATACGGGTTTGGATTACAACGTGACAAGTGTTACGGGCACGAGCGGAAAAGTTGATGTTACCGTTCGACAAGGTGGAGCCGCTCCCCAGAAGGAATCAGTTACGATTGATGATCGTGGTCGTGTAGTAGGGTCATCTACAGTTGCAGGTTTTTCAAACATCCTGGAGTTTCCGGCAGACGCCATGGCGGTTGGGGGAACCTGGACAACGAAGGCATCAATGCCTGGAGTTGGCGGCGGAACGATGAACGGAACTTCAAAGAACACGTTCAAGGGAATTCGTACCGTTTCAGGAAAGCAGTACGCTCATGTGTTTTCTGACTTAAAGACAACCGGTGGCGGGCTTGATGGAGCAGGGAAAACCGATACCCTGATTGCTCTTACGGACGGTCAAGTTTTTCGGATGACAATGAATATGAAGATGTCGATGAAGATCAAGGATTCCAAAGGGAAAACTCAAAATCAGTCGATTGATATCGTAATCAAAATGACTCGGAAATGAGTTGGACGGTTCGCCCAGTTTCTGATTCTGCTTTACAAGCCCGATTGCTTGACCACCCCGAGTTTTTGAGCCAGGGTGAATCGGCTGATCGGGTTTTGTTTTCTAATGGGAAGTGGGATCGGGAGTTGCTTAATGGTGTTCCTGGTCATGAGGCGATCAATGGTTCACTCTACGGATTAGTTGAGCTAGTCGATAACAATCCTTTGGTTTGTGCGGATGTTTTTAGTGTTCCGTCGCCCGCTTCTACGTTAGCTTTGATCGGACTTGGGCCACTGATTCGGGCGGGCTTGGTCGTAGAAGATCCAGTCGTTCAACTTTCGTTTGAGACCGATGCGCCTGATTTATTGCCCGCTTTGAGGGAAATGGGGTGGAGCGGTGATGTGGTTTTGAATTGTGACCCTCAAGAGTTGGGTTCGGTACGGGCGGCGGTGTTGATGGCAGAAATTGATGTCATGGACGACTACTCGGAGCTTGATGACCTGTTTGAAGAATCTTATGGGAGATCGTTCTTTGTTCGAGGTGTAGATGCTTTGGCGTGGGACGCAGAGCAGGTTCGTGGATTAGATCACGCTGCATATTCATTGAGGGTAAGCCCGTTTGAAGATCGGGCATTGGTTACCGTTTTGGTTATGGCCGATATAGATGGTAAATGTGGAGCCGCACAAGCTATTCATGCGATGAATGTTATGTGCGGCTTTGAAGAGTGTTTGGGATTGCGCGTTCCGGCGATCGTTTAGTCGCCTGCTCGCTCAATCGGACTCTGGTGGAGAAGTACGGGAGTTTTGAGCTTGAACATTCGGGTTTTGAATTTGATTTCGGTGTTTTCTCCTTCTTTCGTTCTAAGCCCCGTAATGTGAACTTCGTACTCACCATTAACGACATAACGATTCGTCTTATCGGGTCGGAACATGAGCGAGGGTCCGAATCCGTATTTGCGTCCGCAGAGGTTTGATGTGAAGTTGGTGTCAGTTCGCCGGACGTTGTTATCGTCGGGTTCGAAAGTCCACGTTTGCTTAGTCGTCAAATTGGTGAGATTGATCGTGACCTGACTGGCCTTTGGTTTCCGGTACTTCTCTGGGTTTAGGGTTACGGACCAAGGCATTGATCGCGTGACGAATTCGATTGGGAAGGCATTTGCGCTTGGCCAGGCTACGAAGTCGGGCGCATTGTCGCGTGAGCCAGATTGGTCGTTCGCTACGATTGCTCCGTAACTTGTGGGGGTTTGGCCTGATTGGACGAATCCAAGTCCGACACGTTTGAGATAGGGGTTGAGTAGCCACCTGCGGTGTCCGACGTTCCAGACATTTGCGCGGTCGTCAACCATTTGAAGATGAACCATCTCTACCAAGTCGGTGCGGCGACCATAGAATTTGCTGATATTGCTTTGGGCTGTACCTTGACTTGCAAGGGCGTACTGATCCATGGTGAAGGCATCGGGTTTGGGAACGCGGTGATCAAGCGCACCGTTGAGGAGGAGAAGATTTGCTCCCCATTGCGCTTTCTCGCTGAGGTCGTTTTCGACGACGAGTTCACGATCTAGATCGGCGGTTAAGCGAACAAATCGGATGAAATTAGTGGCATCAATGGCGAATTCCTGATCGAGTTCGCCAGCAGTTGTGAACGATTGCAGGTCAGGAGCGGTTTTGAAAGGTGAGCCGCGATGGTGAGGTCGGTACTGTTCCCAAGCGATTTGGAGTTGTTGCTGTTTGTCGAAGGAAGCAGTTGCAAGTTTGGCGTTTATCGAGGATGCAAAAGCGAGAGAAATCATTGCCGTCTCTGATAGGAACCAGCGCCCCTACACTGTATTTATCGGGGGAGAGCGGTAAAACAATAGAATAGATTCTTGCGGTTAAAATCTCACAAATCACTCGAACTTTTGAGATGGAAAACTTCGTCCAGCTATTGCAAGGCCAAAAACCCTTGGGCATCCCTCTTCCCCAAGAATCCTTGGGTGTCGTCTGCTACTACTGTGCAGGGCAATTGCCCTCCCCGCCCTGCCGCGAGCGTGTTGTTAGCTGATTGATCTGGCCTTGCCTATTTTATATTTGGTTGCGTCTTTTTTTGAATTGGGCGTACCAGGAATCGTAATCTGTGCGGCGGTAGACACGGTAGAGGTCTTTATTATTTTCAGTGAGGAGAAGAGCCTTTTCTTTGAACTGCTTGAGGTCTTCCATGACGACGCCTTTGTATGAGCCCGAGTTATGTATTGCCCAGAGTCGGTTGTTATGCCAAGCGACCACACCGGTATGCCCTAACCACTTGTTTTCTTTATCTTTATAGCGGAAGACAATGATGTCGCCGGTTTTTGTAATGGTTGAATCGGATCTGAGCCCTAGATCACCCATGAATTTGAGATCCATGAGGGTGGCAGTTGTGGGGCGGAATGGTGGGGTTTTGTTGCTTGCGATGAGGTAGTTCATCACAAAGATGCTGCAGTCGTTGGCACCCCAGATATAAGTTCCGCCGTTATCCATGTGCTTTCTGTAGGCGGCTTGGATTTCAGGTTGGCGAGTGAAGACTTCGGTTGGAATTTCGCGGTAAAGATTGACAGGCGTGAAATAGAATTTATAGATGACGCCCGCAGTTATTGCGGCACCAAGGACAGTTGTGACTGCTATGAATTTGGCATTTGCACTTGCCATTTGTTGATCTACCTAACTTGGGGTTAATGGGTTTCGCGGTTATAGGCCGAGAACATGCCCGAATGCGCGGAATCGGTTGTATCGGTGTTCACGAATTTCTTGCGGGGAAAGTTGACTGAGCTCGGCAAACGCGGCAATGACTTCGGTTTTGACGGTTTGAGAAGCTTCGGTAGGGTTGCGATGGGCTCCACCGAATGGTTCGGGAAGAACTTTTTCGATGAGGCCGAGATCAAGAGCGGAGTCTGAAGTGAGCTTGAGGGCGGCGGCGGCCTGAGCCTTTTTCATCGGGTCGCGCCAAAGGATTGCAGCACAACCT
>JAPUDU010000213.1 GCA_027492935.1 Fimbriimonadaceae bacterium | reverse complement strand
TGATTCGCCGGGATGCAACTTCTGCAATACCTTCACGCATTGGAACGGCCCCACTCAGAATTCGCTGCATAATCTCATTTGCCTTTGGCTCAAAAGACGCTGCAATGCAAATGAGTTCAGCTGCATATTTCTGATCTTTAGTATTCTCAGATGAAAGCATTTGCAAAAAGATAGGCTCGAGCGATTCGTAATGCGTCCAAATTGCATAGGACATAAACTCAACAATGAAATGCTCAGAATAGAGCCCATTAAAGTCAATTGAAATTAAACATTGAAACAACTCAATCGATTTCTCCCTTTCAAAATTCAGGAGCGGTAACAGTGGATATGCGGCTTGACTCCTAACCGCAGCAGACTTGTCAGTACACAAAGACTCTACAGCATCGGCGAGCTGAGCGTAGCTATCCGAGTCCTTGAACAGGATGCCTCCTATTGCCCATGCCGCTCCACCTCTAACCGAATTTAATCCAGCCATTCCTAAATCGCCATTCCACTCACTCCCTACGAATTCGGGTGGATCTAAGTCCTCTATTGCGTACCATGAAAGAACTTCTAGAATATCTTTTGGCATTTTCTCGTATGGGCAGTCGTGCAACATAGAGCAAATACTCCGGCCAACGGGGCGGCCGCTTAGATCGTGGCAGTACCTAATCGCACTCCAAACTGCTTCTTCATCAGGTAAGGCAGCCTCTTTCGATTTAAACGTATCTCTTAGCCCGTCGATGATCGCCTGAGGATATAGATGGTTTGCCTCTTGGGGAATGGCGTGTATTAACTTTGCAAATCGATCTGGGTCTGATTTCACCTGAGTTTGTAGGACATGCGATAACTCACGAGCCCCACCTCTCAGGAAGTCGCGCCCAGTCTGATTCTCTCCTGAATACTTCTCGAATGCCCTGAGCCAAGCACTATCTGATAGTTTCTCCCAATCTGCAGTGAACGGAGGCCCAACAATGCCCCCACGGACTCCTTGTGGCATTTGCCCCTCTTCAGTCCATTCAGGAAATCGTCGTAGCAACTCACCTAACCTTCTGAGGGCTGCCTCTGAAAGACGTCCCACAGTAAAACCAGTCAATAATGTTAACTGAGCGTGTCCAACATAGCCAGTCTTTCCAGCTCTTTCCTTCCTTTCATAATAGGGAAAGAACTCAAGCACAACCGCTTCAAGTTTCAAAACGGTGTCATCAGAACAGTAGGCCGTGATCTGTTTGATTAGTTCTCTCGATATCCAATAGGAAGAGTCGCTCCAACCAAGAGCTAAAAATGCCTCCGATCTTAAGAGCAATTCGGCACCCTGTTCAGCGTAAAGCTCTCCATTCTCAGCATACACTTGCGCGAGAATCCATCCGGACAGCTCTAAATCCAGGTTGTCAGCCAAGTATGAAAGGTGGCTTTCAATTGAATCATCGCCCTCACGGACAAGAAGCTGCAAGCTATCCACAAGCCCCTTCAATAATTGCTCATGAAGATTGTAGTGGGTGTTATATGTCCTCAGAATCCACACCGTGTCACGGTGTGGGCTAGTTCTGGGTTGGCGGATATTTTTTCGGGAAAGGTCAATAATTATCGGAAGGAAATAATCAACAAAGTCTCGTGGCGCACCAGTCACCAATTTTTCAAGTCTATCACCCAGATCGCCTCGAAGCTCATCCTCGTTACGCAATTTGTAGTCAAACGGGTTCGGGTATCCGTCCGCCGCTTTCTTCAATAAGAAGTGCGTTACCCACGTAGCAAGCACTTCTACAGCCCACGAAGGATTTTCGTCGGGCAAGCTATAAAAGAGCATGCCGCTATTCACCGCGAATGGGACAGCACCGAAAATATCGGGATCGCCCCTCCTGATAGATGTTAAATATAGATCAACAAAATCTCTCGAAGACCCTGCTCGCACATTACCGGCAATGTTGAGAGCATATCTTGGCCATGGATCGGGACGATCCATCCAACCTGACAATATGGCACTTACCTCATTTGGAGCTTCATTAACGAATCGTGATACATAGTTTGCAGCCCAGGTTTCACGTTCTTCATCTCTGCAATTCAATTCTTCCTGTAGCCAACCGTTAGCATGAAGGAGTCTAAACCATCCAACTCCATTTATTGCCGCCTTTGACCAAGTCGCTATCGCAGGATCAGTACTTTGGCTCAGCTCATTTAACAGTATCCACTCTCGATCAACTGGCGCACTAAAGGATTGAACCCATTGAAACACAAGTCTTTTAATGTGAAATCGTATGAATCTTGATTTAAGAAGGTTATTTAGCAGTTCGATATAATCACTGTCGCCCCCAGCTCGTTTGTGCGTCAAAATTTGCCTAACGAGGCCTCTCAAGAAAAGATGCTGCTCACGATCAGTTAAGAATTTTAATAAATCCTTATCCGTTGTCACAAATCTGCGCGCAAAAATATAATCGAAAAAGGATTCGTGAAAGAACGATAGTCGGTCACTAGCTGAAACCAACACTCCTTCTGACAGGAGCCCATCACATTCGCTAGGATAGTTGTCCCGTATTGCATCTTTATGAACAGATAGGACTTGCTTATCCGACAATATCTCCAAGAGTGAATCAATACATTGAAGAATCTGGGAAGTCTCTAAACCGTTCTTGCGAAGTGACTTGGATTTGGACTCCCAGTACAGTCGATAGAGTTCGTTCTCACCAGTAAAGTTCTTTGGACCCGAGACTTCAGTATAGAGCTTAAGATAAAGTGGAGTTCGTAATAATTCTCTTTGAGCAGCGTTTAATTTTGACGCGTCATCTCCAGATTTTTGAAGCGTATTGGTTACATCGGCTTCGGACAGCGATCCTATCTCGATGAGATTTGCAATACCCACTCTTTCATCAACTAATTTTGCAATTCGAGCATCATTTCTTATGTCAAAAGTTCTGGATGCAAGAACTACTTTCATATTCGGAAAATTTCTTGCCTGTTTAATAATTTCCTCAATGATTAAAAATGCAGAGGAGTTTCTACCTGACACCTCGCTTACTGCATCCAGCTGGTCAATTAATAACATGCTGGGTCTGCTTCCTGCAAATCTGCCCAAAACGATGGCTGGAGAATCAGGAAGGTCCATAGTAGCTCCTAATTGGCGAGGGGTAGTACCAAGAGTTTCTAGGACATCGAGCCTGAACATTAATACTGGCCAGTCCCGTGATGTGAATAGCTCTGAAATTGCGTGGACGACCTCTGATTTACCCATTCCAGCAACTCCTCCAATTATAAGAAATTGTTTGCTATTTGGAGTGCCTAGATATTTGTCTGCGATGTTAACCTCGTCTCTTGAAAGTTGCTGACCTAAGATTCGCTTTGAAGTGAGCGAGGCGGAGTATCTTTCATTAGTACTCTCAATAATGGTTCCAACAAGATCTGATCGGGTCCAGTTTCGAAAGGGAAAGCTATATGGTTGCTTTTCTAGGAATGTACGTATTTCAGCACTATGTAGAGTTTGGCGAAGTGATTGTGTCACCAATTGATAGACTGCATTAGACACTTGAATTGGATCAATTTCATAAAGTGAGCGAGAGAGTGTGGCTATTTCTTCAGATAATGTTGATTCATCCGGGCTCCTGATCTCGATTCGCTTCGCTAAATCAAAAACGTGTTTGTCTTCTGCTAAATTCCAGGCGTTCTTAAGTTTCTGGAAACTGTCTTTCCGGGACGATGTGTCTAAGTAGTTGGTACTGAAATTGTCATATATGGCAGCTAATCTAGCATTCTCAATAAGTTCTCTTAAATCTTTGGGCTGATCCATAGAGACGAATACACAGCGATTAGTATCGTTGCGTCCAAGGTGATTTAAAAAATTCGCAAGCACGCCTTCTGAATTGAGGCTGCTAATGTTCCATCCATTCGATCTTTGCCGCTTAGCTTGATGATATTCAGTTGTCTCGTCATCGACTTTCAGTTCGAATTCGACACCCTCGCCGAGCTCACCAAATGGCTCAATTGTTATTGCTAGAGCGTCCTCGTTTACAATTCGGAGCAGAGCGCGCACCGTCCACAGTGCTTCGTAATGATTTCCGAGTTTATTGGATTCGCCGCCTGGTTTTGGCATAGTGAGTTTTCGCTGTGTTCCGGTGGTGTCATTATCCGACGCTTCAAAACGTAATCGGTTGATTTACCAGTAGGTGCATGTCTACTGAATGTACCTCGCGGATGCTTGTTTCTGCCATACTATCCGGAAGGAGCGGGCAGATCAATTTGAATTGGTATATCCCCCTCAATTCACAGGCCTCTCGAAATCTGGAGTAGGCGGTGTCCTCCGTAGTTCGGAGCGGATTCTTGGTCTCTCAAACGTCTCTCAAATAGGAGAAACTGAGGGAGACGGCTAGGTTCAACGTGAGACTTTGGTTCTAGTTCAACGAACCTAAAAAATTTGTGTCCTAAGGAGGGCGTCGGGGGTTCGATTCCCTCCGGGGCCGCCAAATTTTGAACCTAAATTCGACTATCTGGAGCTATGTTCGGGATCCAGCTTCTTTTCGGTTTCTCAAATATGTGAGAAGTATTTGAGAGACCGAGTAGTCCAAACTTTCCTAATTCAGGTTCAAATACACAGACTGACGCTCTCCGTACTACGGAGGGCGTCATGCCAGCATTGTTTTCTGCTCCAACTCCCTTTAAGACAGCTACAGTTGAACTAAAGGGAGTTTTTAGAAGATAGTCAAGAGAGCGATTTCAGAAATAGTGTTCACATTAACCTGCCACTCGGCTCTATACAAATGGTGGTAGTCAATTATATAAGTTGGCTATTGGAACGCGTTCCCCGAGGATTATCTTCAGAACCAAGCAGTATTCCTGCAACAACAAGGAACAGCACTTTTGAAAATTCTAAAATCATATAGATAAAATGAACATTGCTCGGTGGCAAAGATGATCCAGATATTATTGCAACCGTTCGCGTATGTAAAACAGGCATAACAGCAAACCATTGAACTGCAAACAGCAGTGCTGGCAACGTACAAAAAATACGAAACCGATGGCTCCGAAGAAACAATAGTACGATTAGAGCAACGCACAAAAGTGCTTCTAATAGGCCAACAGATCGAAAAGTAACTTGACCAATTTCTAATGCCGTCGATAGCGGCAAACTTGCAACTTGAAACTTTGCTGAGGCCGCAATCAGATTTCCTCCAATGCAAAGTCCAGCCCATAGACAAGCAATTCGACAACCCCAAGGATTCATCAATCTTCGGCTACCAATGTCGTTACTGATTCAAGCCTAGAGGCCATCGTTCTTGCCTTAGACATAAATACTTCCACAACTTCTGGCTGGGACGAGAGGTCATTCAGCGTCTGCGAAAAAAGTGTAAGCCAATGATCAAAGTCCCCTTGCCGCACTCCCGACAGGTTCTGATGCGCAGGAACCGGTTTGCCCGAGTATGTGTTGGATTTCAGAATAATCGTCGACCAAAATGACTTCATTTTTGTCAAATGGATTTCCCAGTTATCACCGATCACTCTATCGAAAATTGGCCCTAATCGTTCATCTCCTCGCACTCTTGTATAAAATTCTTCAACGAGTCCAGATATAAATGCTTCATCAATTCCCATCCCACTCATAGAGTTCAAATGATGGATTCGTTGTTGTCGAATTGCCTCTAGATCTTGCAAATGGGTGTTCAAAATTTGACTCCATAACTGAAATAGAACCATGTCTGAGTTTTCGCCGTACCGCCGATTTGATTCCTGACAAATCTGCCAGGCACAAACCAGGCAATGCCTGTGTTGACTATTCCATTCTCTCCATACGATTTTCCAAAATCAAGGTTAATCTCAGAACCTACGTCATTGCCTGACGAACCTGTTGGGTCGGTAAACGTTCCTCCGGCCCCCTTGTTTGCGCCTCCTCCTGCGCCATACCAAGAATCAGTTTCGTCAAATAACCAAAAACGATGAAAGGTAAGGGAAATTTTGCTCAATGTGTCAACGGAATAGTGCGCACCAATCGCAATTTCCTGCATATTCTTCCACCCCACCATGTCCGCCGATCCATAGTAGAGATGGTTCGTAGGATAGAGATTGTCAAATGATTTAGTATGCGTAGACGACTGACCTCCAGATGCAATATTGCCATCCAGTTGGATCTGCAACGATTTTCCGATCGGTGTTTTCATACCGGCGTGCAAAGCATAAGCATCCAGATCCTTTGTTCCCACGTTGCCTGTCTGCAGTGCAAATTCAACCTCATATTTGGTAGCTCCATCCGAGTTTTTCCATAGATGATCAAGCGTATGTACTCGAATATCTGTTCCCCCTACTTGATCAGACTTAAAAATATAGCTGGTTGTCCCCAGATCAGATTTAAAGCTCACCAGGCCAACCCTTGCATCCAAGGGTCGATTCGCAGAAACCCCAACTCCAAAATAGGATGCATCCCAGTTGCCGCTTTGATATCTGACGCCGTCAAACGACCGAGCTTGATTCGCCCACTCCAGCGGGCCGATCAGCCGTTGATCCCCGAGGGCAATTTTTTGACGTCCGATCGTCCACGTTTGCTCATCATCGTTCAGTTGAAAATACATCAGGCTTGTCTCAAAATCTTCAATCGAAAAGTTCTTGGCCCGCGTCCAATTCAAATTGTGCGCATATTGCAGTTGCAATCTCGCCAGCCACTTATCGCCCGTTGCCGTCAACCCTGGGCGAAAACGCGTGAACAAATTAGACGAATCATCTCCCGGAGATCCCCCAAATGCTCGTTCAGATCGACGTTCAAAGCGAGTCCTAAATTCAAAATCAGTCTTGAATTGAACAGGCTCAGGGTCAATACGATCACCAAGTACGCTGAACATAATTGCTGGAATGAAAACCATTGATTGCCTCAATCAGAAATTTTGCCCAAAACGGAGAGGATTTCCATGATGGCGGTCATACTTCTAGAAGAGTGAACCACTAGAAATGAGTGAAGCAACTATTTTGACCGCGAACGAAATTCTTAGATGTAGCTCGCTCCTTTCATCTTTGTCAGAAGAAGAAATCTCGGATATCTCCGCGTACTCGAAAATGCACAGATACGATCGGGGCGATGTCATTTGGCACCGTGGCCAGCATTTGGATTACTTCGGGGCGGTTGGAGCCGGATTCGTGAAGATGGTTCAAACAACCCCGATAGGACAGGATCTCACTAATGAAATTATGGGGCCAGGTCAAGTGTTTGGGTTGCTGGGCCTACTCGACGGAAATGGTTGCCCTTTAACTGCGAAAGCAGTGTGTGACACCGTCATTTTACATATTCCCAAGGCGGAATTCATAGAGGCGTATCAAACCAACGGGATTCTTAAAGACCGGATACTTTATGCAGCAACAAGAAAAATTCGCGACAGCCAAAATTACATCAAGATGTTCGCAACGGGCAAGGTGGAACAACGCATTGCTGCCGTCTTATTGTCTCTTTGTGAATCATACGGGCAAGCACAGGGTAGTGGAATCGTCATCTCAATTCCTTTAACTCGGCAAGATATCTCCGAAATGACTGGAACAACTGTAGAAACTACAATCCGAACTATGAGTCGCTTGCAGAAGATTGGCATTCTCGCAACAATCAAAAAAATACTCGTCATCAATAAGCCAGACGAGCTTCGGGCCATTCTCGGAGACAACTAACTTCTATTCAGTACTTCTTTTACTAGGCAATCGAGGCGGGTCAATATGATTTTTCTGTCGCGAGTTGTAATCCAACCCTCTTTCTTCCATTTACCAAGTGTCCGGATCGTTGTTTCAACTGTAGTATGTGAAATCGCAGCAATGTCATTCCGTGTCAGCGGCACACTCAAGTGTAACTGACCCCCATGTGACTCTCCGTATCGACTTCCAAACTCCAAGAGTGCACTCAAAATTCTCTGGTCAACTCGCGAGTATCCACTTTGCGTAATCGCTTTATAAGCTTGCGACAAATGTGTTGATAACATTTCAGTGGCATATCGCAAAAAAGCTGAGCGCCTGTCTAACAGCTCACGAACAATTACCACCGGAATTTTCACTGCCCTCACGTCCGTAATTGCAACGGCGGATAACATATAAGGAGAATGCTCAATAAGACCAAGTAACCCCAATAGCTCATTCGGGCCGAGAATCGCTACCGTCACTTCGCCTTCATCCCCAATTTGCCGAGTCTGACGGGCAAAACCATCTGTAATGTAGAAAACAGATTCTCGAGTCTGCCCTTGCTTGTAAATCTGTTGCTTTTTGCGAAACTCAACAATCTCTGAGTGCCGCAGTAATAAATTAGAATCCTTATTGGAAAGATATCCAAAAGGACAAACGGATAACCAGTCTGCAGTCGTGGAATGCAAAGTCTACACCCCCCTAACTTCCAGATTCTGGCCCATTGGCCTTGGATATTTTGACTACAGACTTCTTAAACTCAGGAATTTTACTGACCGGATCCAGAAATCTTCCAGTCAAATTATTTGCCGCCCTTTTGCCTGGCCAGTGGTAAGGAATAAACACCGTATCGGGCCGGATTGTTGTCACAACTTTGGCTTGAAGAGTAACACTTCCTCTCCGGCTTTCAACTTTCATCCAGTCCTTGTCGGCAATTCCATAATCCTCTGCGAGCTGTGGGTGAATCTCAACATACGGCTCTTCGCAAAGATCAAGCAATCCGCCCAATCTTCTGGTCTGAGTTCCGCTCAAATAGTGCATAACAACCCTGCCCGTCGTCAAAATAATTGGATACTCCTCATCAGGTTCTTCTGCCGAGGGCCGATAAGGAGTTGGGTTAAACACTGCGCGCCCATCCGGTTTAGAAAATTTCAGGTCTTCGAACAAACGTGGTGTTCCCGGATGTCCAATTTCAGGGCAAGGCCAGAACACGCCAAATTCGTCTTCAATTCGCTGGTATGTAATTCCGTAATAGTCAGCCGTCCC
>JAPUDU010000212.1 GCA_027492935.1 Fimbriimonadaceae bacterium | reverse complement strand
ATTTTAAGTCTCCGCAGACAGCAGAACACAATGTTTCAATGAGTCAAGGTGCGGGAACAGGTGTTCGGCTTGATTACTTATTTGGACATAGCTTATCGGGAGGATTTGGCTTGTTGTTTGATTTGGAGGGGAAAGATTCTTATTCAGCAGGGGTTTTTGCGCAAGGAACCGGCTATTGGATGGGGTTTGGGGGGCTTTGGGATCGGGATGGTGATGATAATTACAATTCCGTTTGGTATGGGCAAGGATCGGCGGCACACTTTGCGATTGGCTATCTGCAGGATGACGACGGAGCGGATCAGTATGTTGGCACCATCAACATGACTCAAGGAGCAGGACACGATTTTTCGCTCGGGATGCTGATTGATGCGGCGGGTAATGATAAATACAGTGGAAGTAGCTTAGCTTTGGGCGCGGGAAATGCCAACGGATTCGGAGTTTTTATTGATCTTAAGGGCGATGATGAATACTCGGCTACAGGTCAGGCCGTTCTTGGTCAAGCGAATGAGAGTCCGGAAGGATCACTTCGTAATTTGTCGCTTGGATTGGGCTTGTTCATTGATGGAAGTGGAAATGACACTTATACAAGTTCAGCGAAATATGCCCGAAATGGGGCGAAGAATAAGATCAAAACGAACGATTCTGGTGCTTTAGGTGTTTTCTGGGATCAATGAGGGCGAAACCAGAGTTGGTTTCCGCGAGTAAGATGGTGCGGATATGATCCCACTCAGGGATAACTTGATTCGGAAGAACCCAGCGGTCATTGTTTGGACGCTGGTTGGGCTGAATGTGCTTATTTATTTGTGGGATAGAAATGGCGGTTTTACGGGGCCGAATATTGGTTTTGCTGATCTTGCGATGCGCCCGAAGGAGGTGCTTTCTGCGCTTACAGCTAGCGGTGATCCGATTGAACTCGCTAAAGTGTTTACGAGCCTGTTTTTGCACGGCAACCTGATGCATTTGGTTGGGAATATGCTTTTTCTTGCCGCATTTGGTCCAGCAGTTGAGGAAGCGATTAAGCCGCCCAAGTTTGCGCTTTACTACTTGTTCTGGGGTCTGTTTGCGGCAGCGGCTCACATTTTTGTGAATCCGGGCTCGGATGTGCCAACAGTAGGGGCAAGCGGGGCGATTGGGGGCGTTTTGGGGGCGTATTTGTTGCTTTTTCCTGGTTCACGGATTCGGGTCGTTATTCCACCGTTCTTCTTTTTGCCGTTTTCGGTGACGAGTTGGATGCTTTTGCTGGTGTGGTTTTTGTTCCAGGTGTTTTTGCCTCAGCAAGGGGTTGCCAACTGGGCGCATGTCGGTGGGTTTTTGGCGGGCATGGTCACAATTTTGGTGATGGGTGGACGCCGTGCGGTTTTGAAGGATGTCCCTATTGAGGAGGATGAAGATTTTGATGACGACTAAGTGGCCGTGGTGGGTGACGGTGGGGTTGGTTCTAACTGCGGTTTTGAGCGTGGTTAATATTGTTCCTCGTTATCAGGCGGAACAGGCGAATCGGGCGGTAGGAATTGTTGTTGAAGGTGAGGTCGTTCGAGAGCTTGCGCCGAGCCAAGGTTTGAGTTTCGATGCCGGAATGGAAAAACTTAAAGCGGCAGGGGTTAATGTTTTAGCTTCGAACGAGCAGACAGCAGGTGAACTGATTAGTAATGGGATTCTCGAGGTTAATCCCCAACCAGACGGTTCGTTTTTAGTTACCGGACTACCTTCTCAAATATCTCGAGTAGAAGGCCCTTTTGAATCGAGGTTTGGACAGGAAGGCATTGGGTATTACGGAATAACGGTTCAGGATGTTAATTTAATTCGGTCACTTCCGATAGGATTGCCTTCTCAGGATTTAGAGATGGCAAAAAGCGCTGGAGTTCCAATTTTGGCGCGGTTGGGGAACCCGCGTGGTGCAACTGAGAACTACATAAACAGTACATTTTCAAGGATTAAAGAATCGGGAGACGTGCGCTATTACCTTCCTCTTGGGGATGAGGTGATGGGCAGTCCGGGTCTCGTTAAGAGTTTGCAGGAATCGCTTGAATCTTCCAAGATCAACTACGTTACAGCGGAGTTTGTGAAAACCGTGGGTGATTCAGCAATGGTTGCTAAAGCACCAGGTAATGCGATTCGACTTCATGCTGCGCAGTCGGCAGAACTCATTCGGATGCCAAAAGCGGCGATCGTTGAGCGATATGTGAAAGCAGCCAGAGAAAGAAACATTCGACTGTTGCTGATTCGGCCGAATGTGACCAGTTCAGATCATGCTTTGGATGATTTTGCTGACCTTATTCGATCAATTCGCAAAGGTTTGGAGCATGAGGGCCTTTCGATTAAGGCACCGCGGCCTTATGTTGAGCCAACTGTCTCGCCTATTTTGAGAGCGTTGCTTGGATTGGCAATGGTTCCAGCCTTGGTTTATACGCTTCTGCGGCTCGGAGATATGGTGGCGTTCAAGTATCAGTGGGCTTTGATTGTATTGGGTGTATTGCTGGGATTGATGCCGAATGTGAGTTCGTTGCGGGAGATTTCTACTTTGGCGAGTGCGGTTCTGTTACCGGTGCTTGGCTATTTGTGGTTTTTTGATCGGCCAGGGCGGAATTTGTGGATTAGCTTTTTGGGGATGTCGGCGATTAGCTTGGTTGGCGGATTACCCGTTGCAGGGATGCTCGTCGGGCTGAAATACATGTTGCACGTTGATATTTTCACGGGAGTTAAGGTCGCAGTGTTTTTGCCCGTTTTTGTTGCCGCCTGGATTGTCATTCACAAAGTTACTGATTGGAAAGAGGCAATGAAACAGCCGATTGTTTGGGGTTCGGCCCTGACTTCGATTGTCGTTTTGCTTGGCTTGGCGTTTATGTATATGCGGACAGGCAATGATAACCCGGCAGCAGTTAGCGGGATGGAACTCAAACTTCGTGATTTACTGGATCAATGGTTGGTTGTGCGGCCCCGAACCAAGGAATTTTTGATTGGAAACCCTGCTCTCTTTATTGGAATAGCGATTTGGGCACGAACAATTGATATTAAATGGCGGGCGGTTGGTGGATTCTTGCTTGTCGTTGGAGCGATTGGTCAAACGAGCATTGTTAACACAATGTGTCACTTGCACACACCCATCCATTTGAGTCTTATACGCATCGCGATTGGCCTCTTAATCGGGTGTATACTTGGTGGCTTGGGATGGCTGGTTATCCGAGGGTTCGTGCCGGTGTCAGCTAGGGAAGAGAAACAATAAATGGCCAAACTTTTGCTCGCGGGCTACTTCGGGGCGGGGAATCTGGGCGATGACGCCATATTGAAAGGCTTTGTCACTGGACTAGATGGTAGCAAATATCAATATCGGGCACTTGCCGGATCACCTGAGCGGCTGATGCGTCACCTTGGTATTCAGGGTGTTCCGAAAATGGACATTGGGTCGATTAAAACGGCTATTTCTGAGTGCGATGCCTTGGTTTTTCCGGGGGGAAGTATTTTTCAGGATGTGACTTCAGCGCGAAGTGTTGCTTATTATTCCAACCTGGTTAAAGAAGCAAAGAAGAATAAGAAAAAGGTGATTTTATTGGGCCAGGGCGTGGGGCCACTGGAAGGATTTTTGGGGAAACGCATGGCAGCCAGTGCGTTCAATGCGGCCGACATGATCGCGGTTCGAGATCCGGGCAGCGTTAGTATTTTGCGCGCTTTGGGTGTTAAGCAGTCTCCTCGTTTGACGGGCGATTGTGCTTATTTGCTTCCGGTCCCTAAAGCAGATGAAGGCACGACGAACTTTGGGGTGGCGGGAATGAAAACCATTGGTATTTCGGTTCGTCCATGGGGCAAGGACAAGAACAAAACGGTCATTTCAGCATTTGCAGACCTTGTTAAGTTGATGAGCAAGAACAACTATGCGCCGGTCATGATGCAGATGGATAGCGAAGAAGATACGAAGATCATTGACGCTATTGCGAAGATTCATGGCGGTAAGGTTCCTGACCTCAAGGGCTTGACGAATCCGACTCAGTTTCAACAGCGTGTTGGCCGGATGGAAGCAGTTATTGCGATGCGCCTTCATGCGGGAATCTTGGCGGCAACAATGGGTGTTCCTTCGATGATGGTGAGCTATGATCCCAAAGTTACGGCTTTTTCGAACCTCATGGGCTTGCCAACCCCTCCTTCTATCCAGGGAGCAACCGGAGATAGACTGTTTGCGCAGTTCCAAAGCTTTATACGAGATCGTGACGCACACGCCAAAACCATTGAAAAACGAGTTGAAGAACAACGGAAAGCTGCAGAAGGAAATATTCAAGCCCTGCGGGATTGCATGGGTGTCTAAGCCGCTTGTTTTATCGATGGCCGTTGTGTTATCGGCATCATCGTACGGTCAATCACAAGCGATTGAGTGGACAAAAGAAAAAATCATCAAGAAGATAAAAATCTTTGGTGAGCGCCGGGTTACGGTTCACTTTCGAGATGTCAGCGGGGATCGGTCGGCTTATAACGTGACGAACGATGGTGGGTTTGGTGATCGACGAGTTACCGACTTGGGTTACCTAAAATTGGAGGGTCGCGATGTTTTGGGTTGGCTGAACTTTGATGCCAATGTTCAGGATGCTCGATTCATTGACCCCCAAGCTGATCGGTATCGGCTCTGGTATGACGACCGTACTTTTAAGGCGGAGTATGGTGATATTCGGGCGACTTTGCCTTCGCGAAATCGATTTATAACGATCAATAACTCAGTCAACGGTTTTTCGGCGGGTTATCGGAAAGGGCCATTGCAAGCGGGCCTGGTACGGACAGAATCTCGAGGTGAGCCTCGGTCGGTTTCGATTGCAGGAAATAACTCGGCAGGGCCTTACTATTTGCAAAGTAACCAGATCGTGCGGGGTTCGGAACGGATTGAGGTGGACGGGATTCTTCAATCGCTTGGTCAGGATTACACGATTGATTATGATTTAGGGGCGATTACATTTTTGAACCGACAAACGTTGGCAAGTAAGATCATTCCGCCGACAAGCACGATTGTTGCGACTTACGAATCATTCAATTTTTCTGGAGGCGCTGGTCGCATTGAAGGGGTTGGGATCAATTACGATTTGGGGCGTCTTGGCACTATAGGGATTACTGGAGCGCGACAAATCACAGGTAGCTCGGGTGGGCTTTCGACACGGTTAGAGAAGTTCCAAGGGTTTGGGGCACCCAGCACGCCTTATTTCTTGCAGTTCCAACCATTGCTTTCTCAGCCTATTGTCATACGGGTTGATGGTGTTTTGCAGGTTCAAAATGTTGACTGGAGACTTGACCCTGCGAATCCCAGTATCTTTTACTTCAATCGCTTTATGCCGGCGACATCGGAAATTGATGTCCTATACACCCCTGAACCGACGGGGTCAGTGCAAGGGGATCGGGAAGTCTATGGGTTTGACTACACCTATCGGTTAGGTACCCGAGGACAACTCTCCTACACTCAAGCAACTGGACGCTCGACCAACACACCTACTCCATCAAGTGGTACGGCACGGGGTATTTCTGGTCGATACGACATTGGGCCGTGGAATTTGGCGGCTAACTTCCGGGACGTTCCGGCGGGTTATGTGAGCGTTCAGTCTGCAACATTGAACCGAAATGAGCGAGTCAATGATTGGCGAGTTGGCCTGATAGCCGGGAAAAGTGGCCTGGTTAATTTTGGGAACATCAACTCTAACATCCTAAGCCTGGCAAGCGGCGGGGCTGGATTCCAAAGTACGCGATTCACCCGGACTTTTGCGGATTACACACTTACGACTGATCCTAAAGTTTCTTGGCCATTGACTTTAAGTGTCAATCGGAGTGAAACGAGGAACACTGCTACTCAGAACAAGATTGATTCGATTGGACTCTCTACAAATCGAACACTTGGTCGATTGAATACGACGCTTTCAGTTGACCAGCAGAAAGTTTCTGGTTCCCAAACGGCAGATTTGACCAATCTGCGCGTTCAGGCTGATTATTCCGCGGGGGCACTCTGGGATTTTACGGTTGGTGCAGGTATCAACGCGATTCGCTCGAACGGACAATCCGGTACGGGGCGTGATATTTTGGGAGCGATTAACTATCGGCAGGGCGAAGAATTTTCGGCTCGCCTTGGTTTTTCGGATCATGATTCAGGGCTTGTTTCAAACGTTCCTGGCCTTGATACGGGATACGGAACTGGTTACGGTGGCAACGGATTTACCTCAGGTACAGGAACTGGCTTTGGTAACGGAGCAACTTCAGGAAAAAATACAAATTTGAGTTTACGATGGCAACCAAGTAGCCGTCTTGGTTTGCGGGCAAGTGGGTTGATTTACCAATCAAACGGTAGCGTTTCATCTAACAGCCGCACGGAAAGTGTGAGTTTGGGGATGGATTATGAGTTGGGCGGCGGTCACTTTTTGGGTGGCGATATAGATGTGAGTTCGACGACATTCTCAAACTCTCCTCTCAAGAGCACCACAACCAGTGCAACTGGATTTTTGAACGGACGATTTGGGAATTTCAGTTATAGAACAAGCGGTAGCGTTTTGCTATCGGGGGGAACGAGCACCTTTGCTCAGGACAATATTGCGTTTGATCTTTACGCTGATTACAAGCTTGGATCTCGGCAAGCGTTGGGCTTGTCGATGAACTACGGAAACATCACTGGATATTTGCCTCAGACCCAGTTAGATTGGAGTCTGGTTTATAAATATCAGATTTGGGAATCGCTGGCTTTGAACGTTCGATACCGGTTCAATGACAATAAAAACAATGATCCGCTGTTCCAAAGTGGGGCATATCGTGCGCGAACTCTTGATTTTGAGTTTGCGTTTAACTTTGGACGGTAACGAAGACGTGTATTTGCACGTTAATATCAACGAGAGATTGCTATGAAGCCTCGGATGAATTTGATTTTAATTGGACTGTTGACACTGAGTGTTCTTGTAGTCGCCGGATGCGGCGGTGAGACAGGGCCGAAAACATCAACCGTAACTGGTACGGTTTTGACGCGAGATGCCGACCCACTGCGCGATGCGACAGTAACGGCAAACGGAAAAAGTACGCAAACCACAACCAGTGGTGCCTATGCCTTGGAAGGCCTTGGCGATGGCGATATTGAGGTGCGCGCTCAGGCAACTGTCAATGGCACTCGATATGTTGGCCGAACGGTGATTTTCAATCTGGAAGATGCTCAACAAAACAATGTGAACATCATGGTTGCTCGGGAAAGCGAAGTCGGAACGATTCGAGGAACGATTCGTGACCGTGACGGATTTCTTTTGCAGGGAGCCAGCATTTTTGCTTATGTCGGGCTTGGTTCGAGCATTCGAGCGGTTTCTGATGATAATGGCAATTACGTCATGCGCGAAGTGCCTTCGGGTGATTTGACTCTGAGCGCAACAGGGCGTGGTTACCGTAGCGACCAAACATTTATTACGTTAGGCAATCGCCAAGATCGCACGATCAATTTTACGTTAGATGAACCGGGCTTGCCTTCTTTGAATCCTCCGACAGTTACTTCGGTTTCCACTTGGGTATCGCACCCCGATGCCACACGTGGTGATAGCGACGGTGCACTAGCATGGGCTAAGAAGCATCTTGGGGGTCGCGATGCAAATCCTAAGTCAACGACTCGTTCGTTGCGGACGGATATGATCGTTGAAACTGACCTTGAATGGAATTCCATTCAGTTCCCTGACTTGCTTGGCTTCAATGTCTATCGCGGCTTTGGCGCCAATGGTGCGGTAAGCGCACTTGATCTCTCGTTTGACCCACTGGCGAACTACTTTGTTGATATTGGCCTTCAGCCGGATTCAACTTACAGTTATGCGCTTTCAACGGTCGCAACGCTTTATCCAGACTATAACAACACAGAAAGTACATTGAGTTCAAGAATCGTGGTTGATACATTGAACTTGCTGAACATCAATCCGATTTCTGCTGGGCCGCGGTTTAGCTGGCAAGGTGGATCTGGGGCAGAAAACTATCAAGTCTTCGTATTTGATGGTTTCCCATCGGCAGGTGCCAACTTCTATTACCAAACGAACGTAACCACAGGCTTAAATTACTTGTACGATGGTCCCACACTCCAATCGGGGCGGACATACTATTACATCGTACTTGGCACGGCGAACGGCGGCGAGAGTCGAACGATTAGCCAGGTTGGAACGTTCGTTCCATAGAGATCAAATGATTATTCGGAATGTTGTGAAGGCGGCTTCAGCCGCCTTCGTTCTTGGAGCGGGAGCGGCTTCGGCTCATGCCGTAGACCTTTATGTTGAGTGGGATTCCACTCGGAGTAACTCGGGTTATGGTGATGTTGCGGAAGCAGCAGTAAGAAACCTGAACCAACGCATGGCGTTGTTGAGCGACCAACGCCTGGCGATGGAGAGGCATCGAGCTACATTTTCGATGCCAACCCGAATTATTCTTACCAAAAACGGAGTGCCCTTGCCAACGACTCGGGTTGCGGGCGGACGTGGCCCGGGAGATATTTCTCTTACATTTGAGACAACGGGCACACGAGTTTTTCCGACTGAATACAGAACTCAATTGGAAGGAACTTACGCGGCATCTAAGTCAACGATGGATACAGTATTTGGTCCAGCGGCGACCGGCGGTTCCGTTAAAGTTTTGAACTACGACGCGGATATTCCAGCACGGCAGGCCGTTTCGGGGGGAATTTTTATTCCGAATGCACCGGGTGGACCAGAGATTCGGTTCCCGGTTTATCAAAGCCCAACGAGTGCGGGCATCAACTTTATTCATACCGTTCTGTTGGCTTATATGGGGACTAAGAGTTACCCATTTGATGCTTTCAATGAAGGATTTGTGCGAGCGGCAACGATGCGAATTTCACGCGTGCCCAACACAATTCCGAACAGCACAGCGGGTGAGATTGAGCAAACACTTGATAGCCTTTATGATTCGAGCGCGGTTTATCCTTGGAGTAACTATCCGGGGTTAGGCGCTC
>JAPUDU010000211.1 GCA_027492935.1 Fimbriimonadaceae bacterium | reverse complement strand
TCGAATCGGAAATGCATCTGCCATAGTTTTCTCTGCTTTCATTATACGAGTGCAAGCCCATCAACAAACCACCACCCCCGGCCCCAAGTCCCCGATTTTTCTTCAGTCTTGACCCCAACACCCCGAAATCTTCCATAATAACCCCGCTAAAGGGCCACTTTAGCTCAGCGGTAGAGCAGCTGTTTCGTAAACAGCAGGTCAGAGGTTCGATTCCACTAAGTGGCTCCATAACGACATAACCTATTCAATAGCTTTACTTGTTTGTTCAAATTGTCACGCTATTTAAATCAAAAACATCCTAAGCGCCACTGTAGCAGCATAAGGCACATCTTGCCACCAGTAGTCAGGTTGTTCCTCACTGCTCACCAGAATGCATCAGATTGAGTCAGCTACAAATAAATATCTTTCTAACATCACTGAAAGTTCAATGAACGAAAGAGCCTTGGCTCAACAAATATATTGCCCACCTGCATTTATGCAAGTGGGCAATATTTCTAGCTTCTATTTTCAGAACGTTGGGTTGACATAACCAGCAAGTTTGTCAATGATAACACCCCACTGCTCAGTCGGACGCGTATACCGTTCCATTTTCAGCTTCACGCGTACCTTATTCGTTCCATTTTCGACCGCTTGAGTCGGAGGCGCGGAAAAGGCCAATACCATCGTCTGCGCATTTGCCGTAATTCTGTTTTGAATCGGAACCGATTGCCAAGTATTGGTTGTATTGTTGTATACAAGCACTTCAAATTTTATTGGATACAGAGAATTCAACTTCACGTTCATCTCCATGTGCAATTTATCTAGCTGGCGCTTCGGTACAAAACCTTCAAAATCCGCCTCGATTGCCGTCTGCAAAGTTCCAGAAGTCTCTGAAAGAAGACTCATGATATTGTTATCAATCAGTTTCAAGGAATCCCCATCTCCCGTGCTGTTAATGCCCGAGTTCACAGATTTCAATGTGAAATTAAGAGCCGGTGCATCTTGTCGAATTGAAACCAAACCACTCGTTGAAGCAACATATCCAACCCAAAGAGTTCCTTTCGGACCAAATGTCATCGGACCGCGAGCATCGTCACCAACTTTTCGCGTCCAAATCAGGTTTCCTTGCGGACTCAAGCAATAAATGTCACCTAAACGGGTCTGAATGTAAATTCGACCATTGATGTCAACGGAAGGAGGTTGGCTAATCCAATGATTCGTTAAGAAATTCCACAAGAAGGCGCCAGTGGCTGTGTCAATCGCATACACTGCCCAATCGCGACTTCCAATGTAAACTTCGCCGTTCAAACCAAATCCTGGAGCGGCATCAACTTCATTCGTTGTAAAACGCGTCCACTTCAAAGTTCCATTCGGATTCAAACCAATGATTCTGTTTCCGGAATTACCAAAGACAATCGTTCCATCTGGAGCAACCCCTGGTCGACCTGCAGCAAACCCAGAATCGTAACTCCATATCGTTGAACCATCAGCCCAGTTCAATGCACTCACACGATTGCCATGAGCAACAATTACCGCTGAATCATCACGCAAAAAGAGTATCGGACCTCGCGGAGAACCAAAACCTGACTTGAACCAAACATCAAGGCCAGTGTCCTTGTTGACACGACGTACAATTCCACCTTCTTGAACATAAACAATATCTCCCTCTGGCCCTAAAGTTGGCGAGCCAACCAGATATCCATGAATGTTCAACCAATCAATCGCTAAATTCGATAGACCGATCCCAACAATAATGCCTTGCTGACTATTAAAAGTTTGTTGCTTCGCATAAATTCGACCGTTGCCAATCGCAGGTGTGCAGTCAACGTGGAATCCCATTGGTACGGTTCCCGTGATCTGACCAGTCTCGGCGTTAAATCGCTTAACCGTGTAATTCACCCAGCGACCAAAATAACCGTTACCTTGGCTGTCAAAAGAAGGCCCGTGGCTTGTAATATTATTTTCGCCAACCTCAAGGTGCCGCCAGGGAGGAGCATATTGATCTGGAGCAATGCCCTCAATTGCTTGGCCCGTTCCATAGCGATCTTGCCGTTCTAACGGCCAAATATCAACGGAACCCTTACCAAGAAGCGCCATTGCTGCAACTGTTGTCAACATAACCCCTCTAATATACAAGGAAAATTGCGTGAACATGCACAACTTTTCGACTACTTAGGTTAAGTGTTTGTAAGTATTGAGCCTCAAATAGAAATACCTAGTAAATAAGCTTGTACAAAAAATGCACCCTTCGACAAAGTTAAAAAAATAGCGCAGTACCCTCATACCGCGCCATTTTCATCGAAACTCTCGTATCTACTTGCTTGAATACGGATTACCCTGAGGCTGACTCGCAACTTGCTCTGCCTGCTTATCAGATAAACCCAATTTCTTCTCTTCGGCTTCAATCTTTGCCCGTTGCTCAGGCGTCATTGTCTGCAATATATGCTCTGGCGTTTTTCCGGTCACCGGAGCAGGCTGAAACTCAGGGCCACTCTTCCCCGCTTGGGTAAGGAAGTAAATGCCAATGGCAAGGACGGCAACAACAGCAGCAATCACTGCGGGCATCGGAAGCGGTTTCTTCATTGTTTGGTTTCAGTTCAAAGTGGAGAGGAAGCCCATCGCTGGGCCTCCTCATCATGATCATCGAATTACTCTTGGGGAAGTTTGCAGTCGTTCACATTCGGTGCAAATGGATCAGCATCCAAACAAACACCTTTCAAAGTGAGATCAATTGGCTGACCAGCGGCACGGCGTTGCTCATATCCAGCAAAGATATGGCCCTTACCAAAGCTCTTTGTGTGAGTATCAGCGAAAACATAGTTCGCGCGGTTGGCCCGACTAAAGTCAATTCCACTCGCATATTTAGCTAAGCCTGTCGCTGCGCCATAAGCAATCGGATCATCATTTGATAGCGTATTGGCCGATCGTGCTTCCCAAACGCCGCATTCCCAGAAAGCAGCCCCAACCCACCAAGTACAACTGGCTGATTGGCTATTGCGCTGTTCAGTAATCAAAATTGTCGAAGCCGGTGCGGGTACAGCGGTTGAATTCAATGGCCTGAAACCATAATCCTGACCATCCCAAGTGTTAATGCCCGCCCAACCACTAATCACGTTAGCTGCAACGCGGTAACTTCTGCGTTGCTGACCAAATGGACTAAATGTTCGTGGTGCTAAGTCAAAGTCACTTGAAAAAATTTCAAATGTCTTGATGTAAGGCATCAAAAGCGTATCCCAGCTTGGGCAACCAATTGAGGCGTTACAGGCACCTGTTCCCCAAGAAGCACCATTACCATTCATGGTGCCAGCTTGCTGGTAAGTATCATCATAATCACTCAAATAAATCTGTTGAGAAGTACCAATCTGTTTCATGTTGCTAACAGACTTGATATTCTTTGCTGCAGACTTAGCCTGAGCAAATACCGGGAAGAGGATCGCTGCCAAAATGGCAATAATCGCTATGACGACGAGCAGTTCAATGAGCGTAAATGCATTGTGTTTATGATTCATTTTTTGTCCTCCTTTGGACACGTTGTGGAATCTCGAACGACGAGTTCCGTACGGAAAACTGTTTCTTCAGTAGGTGTGCGCTCCTCAATTAGCTCAAACAACGAACGCATCGCCGCTGCCCCCATTTCGCCAATCGGTTGCCGAACCGTAGTCAAACTCGGGACAATCTGTAAACCCGACGGAGAGTTATCAAAACCAATAACACTGATATCTTCCGGAACCCGCAATCCAAGTTCATGGGCTTCCGCGATCACGCCAATAGCCATCTCATCGTTTGCACAAAGAACTGCCGTCGGCTTATCCTCTAACTCCCAGAACGTTCGCATCGCCTTACGACCGCCTTCAATCATAAACTGACCCATCGCAACCCATTGCTCGCGGTATGGGATATTCGCCAACCGCAAAAACGATTGGTAAGCCTGAAGTCGAATCACCGAGTCCTGCATATCAAGCCGACCCGCAACGTGAGCAATTTTCCGATGACCCAGCTCATAAAGGTGGTTCATCGCCTGATGAATTCCCCCTTCACTATCCGAAGTAAAACTAACAACCCCATCAAGCGTCGCCCCCGAGATTGTCACGCAGGGTAAATGAAGGCTAGTCGCCAGTTCAACTGTCTTATGGTTAAAGTGCGGAGCAATAAAAATAACCCCATCCGCCCGACCATCAACCAACACCGAAATCATCTCTTCACGCTCCGTTTCATCGTGACGAGTGAACAAAAGCATGTCTTGTTGCAAAATCCGCGCCTGGTTGGCAATGCCGTTTAAAGCTAAATGTAGATAGGGACTAAGAAAAGCGTCTTCTGTAATCTGCGGAGGAACAATACCAATCGTGTCCATCCGTCCGGTCACCATCGACTTAGCTAATCGGTTCGGACGATAATTCAATTCTCTAGCAACAGTAAATATCCGTTCTTTCACTTCATCAGGTACAGATCGCGGGCCGCCATTCAGGGCGTAGCTCACTGTACTAACCGATATGTTTAGCGTTTTCGCTATATCCTTAATCGTAGTCGCCATCGACACTCAATGCGAAACGTTTCTCAACCCTCGCTTTGGCGTATTGTACACACTTTCCTAAATTTTTCCAAGTTTTTTTAAATGTTTTACAGTTTTTCTACCAGACGATTTCAAATCAGCTTGGATTCCTCGTATTTATAGCGTAATATGATTTGAGAAACGTTTCGGAAGACTCCTATGATCATCCCACTCATTCTTATGTCCACACATCACCTCTCGCCCATTACCAGCCTCCCCACCCAAGCCGGATCGGTGGTTCGATTGGTTAATAGTGGCGGTAAATATAGCCTCACCGTCGACGGCAAACCATTCTTTATTAAAGGAGTTGGCGGAAACGGATCACTCAAACTTCTCTCCGAAAGTGGCGGAAACACCGTACGCACATGGGGAGCCGAGCAACTCGAAAAAACCCTCGACGAAGCTCACAAATACAACATCAAAGTCACCGCCGGTATCTGGCTCCAGCACTCCGATTCATTCAATTACGCCGATTCCGCCGCAGTAAAAAAACAATTTGATGCCTCTATCGAAGTCGTCAAAAAATATAAAAACCACCCCGCACTTCTCATGTGGGCGTTCGGAAACGAAATGGAAGGATACGCGAACGCCGACGATCCCAACGTCTACCGAGCCGTCAACGATATCGCCAAAGCCGCAAAAGCTATCGACCCCAACCATCCCACAATGACGGTCACCGCCGAAATCGGTGCAGGACGCATCCCCGGACTCAATAAATACTGCCCCGATATCGATATCCACGGAATTAACAGTTACGGTGGAGCCGCATCAGTCGCGGATCGTTATCGCCAAGCTGGCGGAACCAAGCCGTACGCCATCACTGAGTTTGGCCCTCTTGGGCAATGGGAAGTCGGCAAAACCGATTGGGGTGCACCAATCGAAGCCACCAGTACCGAAAAGATGCAAACCTACAAAACCGCCTACCAAAACGCAGTGCTTGGCAACCCAAATCAATGTCTCGGCGCTTTCAGTTTCCTTTGGGGCAATAAACAAGAAGCAACCGCAACTTGGTTTGGAATGCTTCTCCCCGACGGAACAAAAGTTGGGGCTGTCGATGTCATGACTGAGTTCTGGTCCGGCAAACCCGCAAAGAATCTCTGCCCCGCAATCAAGAGCTTAAAAATATCCACTCCAACCAAGCTCTCCCCCGGACAGATTGTCAATGCGCAGCTCGAAGTATCCGATCCAGAAAAAGACTCCCTCACCGTTAACTGGGTGCTCGTAGGAGAAACGGAAGTCTATCTCTCAGCCGGACGCGATGAAGTCGTGCCCCCTAAACACCCTCAAGCATTGGTCAAGCACACGAACACGGACGCAACATTCAAAATGCCAAACGAAAAAGGCGCCTATCGAATCTTTGTCTATGTTTACGATGGCAAAGGTGGAGCCGCTGTCGCCAACATCCCTGTGTTCGTTAACGAGTAATTCTTTATTAAACTCGCAGGTGCTCAAACTTCTTTGAACGGTTCGAGCACCTGCCCACACCTATCTGCATGGATCCAAAAATCAATAAGCCATGCCACGCAGATTGGAACGAAATTACGGGTGATCAAAAGTCACGCCATTGCGATAAATGTAATAAGTCTGTTCACAACATCAGCGAAATGAGCAAAGAAGAAGCCGAGCAACTGCTTTGCCAATCAAGCGAATCTGTTTGCATCCGTATCCAACAAGCTAGTAACGGATCATTTAAAACCCAATCCGGCTGGATGAAGCGTATGGCCATAGCCGGAGCCGCCACCCTCACCCTCATTCCAATGACCGCTTGTTCACCAAAGGCTGAGGTACTCACTGGGGATCCATCGGTTCCATATTCGCAACCCGAAACTCCAATACAAGAAGAGCCTCTGCCCGAGCAAGGTGCCCCCGTCACCGGGAAAATTGCCGTGCCCGATCCAGAAACAAATATGACGATAATGGGCGATTATGCACCCACTCAAGAAATGGGAGAAATCAAAGCCTCAATTCCCCCTCAACCAACGATGGGTTCCGTAGCACCAACCTCAAAAGACACTCCTCAAACCAAAAACGGTCAGGCAACTTCAACAAAATCAAAATAACCCGGGCCTAAAACCCTCACATATCCGTCATATAGGGCGGCATTCTCGATTTCTAACCAAAAGATTCGAGTGTGTCGCCCGACTATCTACTTCGGTGCTTCTGGTAATCTCACCAAAGCGCGAAGCCAACTTAATCATTCATGTCACTCCGACCGCCTGCGAATAAAAAACTGCTAATCCCTGCGCCTTACTTGCGGGGAGAAATCAGGGCAAAAGGAAACATTGAAAAGCTCTTCTCCGCGGTTGCTTTTTGTATTTTTGTTATCATGCCCGGTGCATTTATCGCCGCATCGTATTTAGGTGTAGATGTCGAAACCACTTTTGTTGCCGTCTGGATTCTTGTTGCCATGGTTGCGATCTATGCAGAATGGCAAATTAAGCCCAAAACCGGTATTTTCGGCTTCCAAGTATTCGCCCTCTTTCTGTCCCTCATTGGGGTTCCAGGTCTATTCTTTATCCCCCACACATGGCGGACATTGCCAGAAATCATCGCCTACGTCGGCGTTACGGTTTTGCGCCTGCTGATCGTATTTATTATCGTCCCGCGATGCATCATGATGAGCAAGGTGCCGCCCATCCACCAAATTCTCCGATGGCTTGTTTACGGCTCACTCATTGTTACCCTCGCATCGGTTCTCTTCTTCTTAACCAAAGGCGTCACAGTTCTAACCCCACGCCGTGTCTTGTTCCTTAACTGGCTTCACCCTAACTTGGTTGCTCTTTTCGGATGTCTGAGCGTCTATGTGGCTGTTCTCGCCCAAGATATCAACAAGTTCGTAAAATGGACATCTATCGGTTTCGGGGCATACACCATCCTCATGACCCAAGGTCGTTCGGCAATCGTTGTTTGCTTGGCCGCCCTTCTTGTCACTTACATTCTCAGCCTGATTGAAAACCCCAAAAAATACTCTCTGCGCGGTTTCCTTGGTGGTATCGGCATCGTAATGCTGATCGTCGCTTTCGGCACAGCCTTCCGGGACATCCCGGCTGTCCAGAACATCGAACGCCGTACATTTGGCACCGATGACCCTACCGCTGGACGACTCAACTTCATTGAAGCTGCCCTGGAAGCATGGAGAAACTCTCCTGTTTTCGGCCTCGGTTTCCGATCCGGAGGGATTGATAACGTCTACGTCACCCTGCTCGTCCAAACCGGAATTCTCGGTCTCATTGTGTATATCGTATTCTTCGGTGCCATCATGGCCCGAGCGTTCCGCCACTTCAAATACTCAGAAGGTCACGCCCGACTCCTCGGAAAAGCTCTTATCGTCATGGGGGTTGCAATCTTCCTCCGTGGATTTGCCGAACGAACCAGCTTCCTCCAGCTCACCGACCTTCAATCAAACGCATTCTGTATCGCCGCCGGGGTCGCCTACCTCACCCCAATTGGTCATGGTCGTAAGCCTAAGCAAGAAAAACAAGTGCTACGACCAGCAATGAGTTACAAGAAGCCACAGCAATGACACTCGTCGTTCTCGCCGCCGGTTTGGGCACAAGATTCGGCGGGCCCAAGCAGTTCTTCCCCCTTGGCCCCAATGAAGAATGCCTTTTCCACTACTCCATCTATAACGCTATTCAACACGGAGTGACTCAGCTAACTCTCGTCACCCGAGCCGAGATTTTTGACAAAGCAAAACAAGCCACACAAGGTTTGCCGATCCCTTGCCAGATCGTTCTGCAGGAAACTCCCAATAACAAGCCGCGAGGCACCGCAGATGCCCTTCTCACTGCCATCTCCTCATCAGAGAACTCCCAATTCGTCCTGATCAACGCTGACGATTACTACGGCCCGCAATCGTTCGTCGCAGCCCAATCCTTAGCCCAAAGCCACCCGGAAGTCGCCGCGATCCCTTACCTACTTAAAAACACTCTCTCCCTCCACGGTGGGGTTTCCCGCGCGATCTGCCAGAACCAAAACAATCTCATCACATCTATTGTCGAAACCCACCAACTCAAAAAAACCGGCGACAATGCTACCGGCGTCCAGAATGATGTCGAAATAACAACCTCCCTGGAAACCCCCGTCTCTATGAATATCTTCCTCTTTGATAAATCCATTGAAGACGATCTCCGCACATACGTTCAATCCCAAATCGAATCAAACACAGTATCCGAGGTCACCCTTCCGGACTACATCAACCAGAGAATTCATAACGATAATCTGCCCGTGCCCTACATCAACACAGAATCCGAGTGGTTTGGCATGACCTATGCTGAGGATCTAGAAGCTGTCCGCGAACGTCTCAACGACATGCACAAATCAGGTCAATTCCCAAAGCGACTCTGGTAAGGTATTCAAAAGCAAACTATCATGGCGTTGCTCAGCCCCGTAACATCGCAATTCTTAGCGAATAGCCAGCTTCTTGATCACGAAGTGATCGAAAGAG
>JAPUDU010000210.1:2410-8991 GCA_027492935.1 Fimbriimonadaceae bacterium | reverse complement strand
GATGATCAGCGCAACAAATACCTCCCCCTTCTTACAAGTGGAGAGTGGATTGGTGCTTACGCACTCAGCGAGCCCAACTCCGGTTCAGATGCTCTCAGCATGACAACGCGCGCCGAAGATAAAGGCGACCACTACGTTCTCAACGGAACGAAAATGTGGATCAGCAACGCTAAGTGGGCAAATTTCTTCCTCGTCATGGCCAAAATTGATGGCGAGCAAGTGACCGCTTTCATTGTCGAACGCGACTTCCCTGGCGTCAGCATCGCCCGCGAGGAACACAAGATGGGTCTCAAAGGCTCTTCAACCGCCCGGCTTGTTCTTGAAAACGCGATTGTCCCCAAAGAGAACCTTCTTTACCAACCGGGCAAAGGCCACCACGTCGCTTTCAATGCCCTCAACATGGGCCGATTCAAGTTAGGCGCAATGTCTATCGGTCCAGCCCGGCAAGCAATGGGGTTAGCCGCCGATTACGCCCAAGACCGAAAGCAGTTCGGTCAGCCCATCGCCAACTTCGGGCTTTTGAGATCCAAGTTCGCCGATATGGCCGCCTTCTATTTCGCCATCGAATCAATGCTCTACCGAACCGGGGCCAACATAGACTCCGCATTCTCCCTCTCCGATGGTTCGCTCGATCAAAACCGACTTGCGGCCGAAGAATACGCCGTTGAATGCAGTGCGTGTAAAGTCATGGCCACCGAACTCGAAGCAAAAATCGTTGATGATTGTCTCCAAGTCTACGGCGGATACGGATTTACGGAAGAATTCCCTGTCGCACGCATTTACCGCGATGCGCGCATCAGCCGCATCTACGAAGGCACTAACGAAATTAACCGCTTATTCCTCGCTGACCGACAGGTCAGAAGAGCAAATGAAGGCAAATGCACACTCACCGCTTCGGGTGATTCCTTCCTGAGCGATCTGACGGGCAAGGCATTCGCCAAGTTCAGTAAAGATCAAGAAACTCTCGGCACCATCAGCGACCTCACCATGCTCTGTTATGCCGAGCAATCCGCCCGGCTCCGAGCAACGAAAACAGGCGAGCTCGGCAAAGAAGCTTACAACCGGTTTACCAATTACGCGAATGCAGTTGGAGCCGCCTGTTACGCTGAACTAACCGGCGAAAGTGTAACTATCCCTGCGCCTCACAAACTTAATACCGACATGCTCGCCGAAGCCGTCTACCAGCATCGCGGGCCTATCCGTTTCTAGGGCTCGGAACGAATCAAACGATCCGGTGGTTTTCCTCACCAATGGATCGTTTGATTCCTGCCCGAGAAGAACGCCTCACTTACATTTTTGAATTTATCAAAGGGCACTTCATCGCATGTACTTTCCCGTTTGCTCTCATCGCTTGCCTGGCTTTCACTAAATTCGTTTCAATCCCCGGAATCCCGCGATACGATCTTCTCTTTGGCCTCTGTCTCGGCATCCAAATCTTGATGGTCAAAGCCAAAATGGAATCGTGGCGCGATGCGGGTGTCGTCGCAGTCTTCCATTTGCTTGGCCTCGGATTAGAAATTTATAAAGTTAATCAAGGCAGTTGGAGCTACCCCGAGTTTTCTTATCTCAAAGTTTTCGGAGCACCTATTTATTCCGGTTTTATGCACGGCAGCGTCGCCAGCTTTATGTGCCTTGCCTGGAAGCAATTCAATCTCAAAAGTTCAGGCTGGCTCCTTCCCAACCAATCCTGGCCCATCGCCATCGTTACATACGCTTTGTTTTTCATGAGCCAAGCTACGACCCAATTCCGGCTCTCAACTCTTGTTGTCGTACTCCTTTTCTTCTGGCAATGCAAAGTTCACTACACGATCCACCGCCAGCGCTATCAAATGCCAATGCCCCTTTCGTTTGTTCTTATTGGGTTCATGATCTGGGTCGCCGAGAACATCGCGACCTATTTAGGAGCTTGGAAATACCCGTATCAGCTCGAAGTTTGGCAACCTGTCCATGCTGGAAAAATCGTAAGTTGGACTCTTTTAATGATTGTCAGCCTCATTATCGTTGCTGAATACAAAAAACATCTTGGCCACTTAACCGAAAAAAACGGGACGATTCTTTCGAATCATCCCGTTCCTTCAAAGTAACTTCGTCCTTAGCGAACGCGAGTAATATCGCCCGTTCCGGATGCCGGCGGCATACCTTCTTGGAACGACACATTTTGGAATTCATACTTTGAGTATTCAATCATTCCATCTTTCGCATTCAGCCAAATGCTACCGTTTGAGCTAATGCCATCCGGTGAATCCATCTCAGCGTAAACATAGTCAACCTTCCAGCAGTCGACGCCGTTCTTGGGTTCATAAGCTTTCAATGTCCATTTAGCCTTAGAGCTTTGCAAACCTTTTTCTTTGTCGGCTTTCCACTCATTCTCCCATGAGTCGCCAATCTTAACTGGCTTCAATGGTCGTAGAAATGTGTTCATTCGGCTGACGCGTTCGCCGCCACCGCCCATAGATGCGCTGGCCGATTCACTCACCAGAGTTCCATTGAGCTTAGTAACTGAGGTCACTTTTTCTCCACCTCCTGGGCCTTCGCCGCCCATATCCAACGGCTGACCGTTAAACAAAATTTGGAAATCGCCCATTTCGCTTTCTTGGGTGACGTCTTCTTTCTCAATCTTGGTCGTCTTTGATGTCACGAGGAATGTGACATTAATGTCTCCCCCCATATTCATCGCAATACCAAACTTGAGCTTATTAACTTCACCAACTTTCGGCTTCCATTCCAATTGAGTTGTATCTTGGGCTGGAGCAGCCATAGAAAACATCGCGATCAACGCAAGAGCACTTTTCATACATCTATTAGACGCGAATGCTCGAATATGGTTGCGTTCAAGACCTACCGTTTTGTAAAGATCAACACGTTAGAAAGGGGTCTTCCCGCTTTCCTCACATACTTACCTTGGGCATAAAATCCACTGCTTGCTCCACCATCCAAATTCATCGCATCCCGGCAACCAATACCTTTCATCACCGAAGCCATTTGAGCAACCGTTCCACTCGAAATCGCCAAAATAATATTTCCATTCGGCGTGATTCCCGCCATGCTTCGCGCCCCGCTTTCGCTGAGAATCTTCGGATCCTTAAAACCTTCTCCTTCCGCATCCAAAGATATTCGACCACCCCGTACAAGAGTTGGGCCAGCGCCGACTCCCTCAGTCACCCGGTTCCAAAAATCAGCGTCCTCTGCCTGAAATTCAACCTTTCGTGTCACGTTCGCTCCCATCGTGAACCGTTTCCCCATCTGCTCTTCACTCCCTTTAAACAGCAAGACAAAGCCGTTCGGTGGAATCTGCGTTGATGTTCGGCTAATCCATGTGACCTTTCCGTCCGTTACTTGAATCTGTAACCCACCATCAAATCCGGTCGCTGTGCCCCACCGAGAGTTGTATTCCATTGCAATATTTGTACTCAACGGGTCATTGTTCATCCTATATGCGTACCAAGATTGTTTCCCCACTGTCCCACGAATCCTGGTTTTAACACGGTCAATTCTTGCCTCCCCACTCGATGTAAACCCCAGAACACACCCAATATCGCTTAGATTGATTGGGCGTCCACCCGAAATCAGCGTTTGGACGGTGTTCCGAATCTTGTTATTACTATAAGCATCAAAAAACGCTCCATTTATCGCGAACTCAGCCTTCGACCGCTTCACAATCGCACTAAACTCATCTAAGGTTCCGATGTTCCCCTTGCCTGTAACAATACGAGCCGCATATTTCCGCGGATCAATCTCAACATAACTAACGCTTCGCCCCGCAACCGTCTTCGTTTGAACTCCATCGACAGAATTCGAAAGAAAAAGAACAACCGCACTCAGAAGCATTGATCTATTCTATCAAACCTGCAACATCTCGCAAAAATTCTTCCGCGCCCTCAATCATTCGAGGATGCCAGTCGTGCCCCCAATCAATCTCTTCAATCGCCTTCTTGCCCGGCAGAGTTTCGTAGACCGCATGAACTTGAGGCGGGCGAACACTCGGATCCTTCAGTCCCAATGTCACCCGAGTTGGTTTCTCGCAAAATGCCGATTGATTGATGGTATCAAAGTAACTCAAAGTAGCCCGAACAACCTTTTCCATTTCCGGAGAGCTAAACGCAAGATCGGTCATCTCCTTGAGCGGATACCGAAAATACTTGGCATCCAAAATCCAAGGCACACCCGCTAAAAACGGCTCATCCGCCACAACTGCCTTCACGTAATCCACCCATGCCCCCATCCAAATCGCAAGCCCTCCCCCTTGACTCATTCCTGCCGTAAAAATGCGATCACTATCGACTCCGTCCAACGCCCCAAGAATCCTCCCGACAATTACCGAATCCTGATACATCCGGCGGAAAATCCAAGACTCTTTACTCTCAATCCCCTCCGCCATATAGCCGCGAGCAGGCGTGTATTCCTCACGATGAAAAGCTGATTCGCCATGAAAATTAAAGCTAATGCTCGCCATCCCCTTTCGGGTTCCGTACTCGTTCGGAAGCATTGACCACCGCGAATAAGGCGCTAACCAGATCATTCCCGGTGCTTTTTCGATTCCATGCGGCAACGCAACCCAGCCAAAACGAGTTGCTCCATCAATGCCCCGAAAATCAAACTCGCGAACCGAATGCCCCTCGGGATTAAAACTATTTTGTTCCGAAAACTCAAAATCGAGCGGAGCCGCCATCGCCTCCGCCGTGTTATCGCGCCAAAACGCTTCAAAACCCGGCGGAACGTAAGGCTTCAGAAGGTCCGATTCATAACTCATTCAAAAAAACTTATGCGCCAACCGACCGTTGTTCCGCATCAACATGCAAGCCCGTGGTCATTAACCAAGTAATCGCACGTTGAACTTCTTCCAGCGGACCTTCAAGCTGAACTTGCATCCAACCAAAGTCCGTATCGATGTTTGCTTTTGTAATCGTCACTTTGATTTCAAAATCTTTGCAGAGCCGACAAATCCACGGTTCAGCCACTTGTCCATCCCGTGCCGTCAGGTTCACATCAATCACCGTCATAACCTCTAATTTACCTCCGACCCATTTATCCCGGCTTGGGCATACAAACAACCCCCATAACTGAGTACCCTTGAGTTATTAATCCACAGGATAAACCAATGAAGCAAGTCCACGTTTTTGACACCACTCTTCGCGATGGCGAGCAATCCCCCGGCGTGCGACTCAACATGGATCAAAAGCTCGAAATCGGGCATGCACTTGTTGATCTCGGTGTCAATATTCTCGAAGCAGGATTCCCCATTTCCTCCCCGGGCGACTTTGAAAGTGTCAACACTCTTGCCCGCGAACTCAAAGGAGTTACAATTTGTGGACTCACCCGCGCGGTTACAAAAGATATTGAATGCGCTGCCGAAGCTCTCAAACCCGCTGAGCGGCCGCGCATCCACACCGGCCTTGGCGTGAGTGATAATCATCTTCAACTCAAACTAAAAATGACCGAAGACCAAGCCCTTGAGAAAGGGGTTGCGGCCGTTAAGCTTGCTCGTCAATTCGTCGACGATGTCGAATACTTTATGGAAGACTCAGGTCGAGCACGACGAGAATACATCTATCGCGTTGTAGAAAATGTCATCGCCGCTGGTGCAACCGTTATCAACGTCCCTGACACAACGGGTTACACAACTCCCGATGAATACCGCGATCTGTTTGCCGATATCATCAACAATGTCCCCAACAGTGATAAAGCAATCTTCAGTTGCCATTGCCACAATGACCTTGGCATGGCCACCGCAAACACACTTGGCGGCGTTCTCGGTGGTGCCCGCCAAGTTGAAGTTACTGTCAACGGTATCGGTGAGCGTGCCGGCAACACTTCGCTTGAAGAAGTAGTTATGGCCCTCCACATCCGCAAAGATAAATTTGACCTGGAAACCACGATTAAAACCGAAAAACTTCTCGCTGTTTCCAAGTTGGTCAGCACCCAAACGGGGATGCTTGTTCAACGAAACAAAGCTATCGTCGGAGCTAATGCCTACGCTCACAGTAGCGGTATTCATCAAGATGGCGTTCTGAAAGAACGATCCACCTACGAAATTATTGATCCGCACCTTGTCGGAGCCGAGAAGTCTGAGATCATCCTCACCGCCCGATCTGGTCGACACGGACTCAAACACCGACTCAGCGAACTAGGTTTCAGTTTCCCCGGCGACCGCTTCGAAGAAGTTTATACATACTTCCTTGAAATGGCAGATAAGAAAACCGAAGTCGGCGACGAAGATCTTTACGAACTCGTAAAGAAGTAACTACCCAACCAAGCATCAAACTGGGTTTTATGAAATAGGTTCATTTTCAAAATGAACCTATTTCATGTTTATTTGAGCGATTTTCTTAAATGAAACTAAAGTTAAGTTATGTTCTATATAATTTCTCCCAATGTACTAAGTGGGTTTACTATCCCCTTTGACATTTTTGGAGTTCTATATGACTAAAAAACAAATACAAACAATGCAAACCAAGTTAGGTGTTGTGGCCGATGGGTTCTGGGGCCCTAAAAGCATCGCCGCTTGCCAAGCTCACCTTAAAAATTTGATGCCAAATCCGCACCCTTTTCCCAAACAGTCAGCGGTTCAAGCAATCTACGGC
>JAPUDU010000210.1:0-2400 GCA_027492935.1 Fimbriimonadaceae bacterium | reverse complement strand
CCCCCACGGAACACCAGATGGACAGTCTCCACCGACCAAACAAATCGTCCTCCCTTTTTCAATTTATTATGGTGACCAAGCCGTTACAAAGCTCAACCCCCACGAAAAATGTGCTGATTCACTGCTTCGAGTATTTGAACACCTTGCTGTACAATTTCCCACAGAATCTGAACGCCGCGCCGCCGGAATTCTCACCTACAATGGCCTTTACAACCCGCGCAAAATGCGCGGAGGATCGGCGTGGTCGATGCATTCGTGGGCAATTGCGATCGATTTCAATGCGGCCAAAAACGGCAATAAAACATCTTGGCCATCAATCGCAGTTATGCCTCTCGAAGTAATGGAATGCTTCGCAAAAGAAGGTTGGACATCCGCCGGAGCATTCTGGGGTCGGGATGCCATGCATTTCCAAGCAACTAAACCTGACTAAAGCAGTTAAGATGGCTCCTTAGCCGGGGGGCCATCTTAATTCAAAATAAACTTACAGAAGTTGCATCCGCAACTTCTTCATCAATAACTGACCAATTTGTCTCGGCCCAAGATTGTCCTCTAACTCCGTTCCCTCCAAATCATTCGTCGCAAAAAACATCCGGTCACAAAATTCTTGCTCCGCTAAGCTACGCGGCATGTGTGTTTGCTCGCGCCATCGATTCACCCAATCAATAATCCCGCGCGCCAGGGTTATTTCATCCGTGCAAGCCAAAGCCCCCGCCGCAAACTCAAATGTGATCTGGACATTCCGATCCGACTGACTCTGAAACGCATCAATAAACCCTTGCCGAATCAACCGCAAAACCTGATCCTGAAAACCCAGCTTCATATCCACATATCCCAATGCCGCCTGTAGCAACCCCAATTGAATCGACATCGAAGATTCACTCCTCACCCGGATCGCTTCTTCCAACCTGATCTTTGCCGAACTTAAATCCCCTTGAAAAACCGGGATAAATGCGCTATTGCCCAGCCCCACCGCGTAATCAAACAACGAACGAGAGGTACCAATCGCGCGTAGGCGGCCCAAACTTGATTCATATTCTTCTTCCGCTTCTGTAAATCGCCGTTGATGCATCATGTAAGAAGCGCCATTCCCCCGAGTAGCAAGAACATCAATCTCATTGCCCGTCTGTTCGGCAAACTCCAAGGTCTTCGCCAAAGCGTCCGTTGCTTTCTCCCAATCCCGAACCAGCGAATGAGCCACGCTCACTGCATTCCAAGTTGCCCGCAACACAATTGGGTTGGTTGAGTGTTCAATCAACGGATAACCCAGTTCCAAAACCCCCGCACTATCGTTCAACCAAGCCCTCAGACCAGTGGCCCGTGCCACACACCGCTCCCAATCTTCGTTTTTTTCAATCGGGTCAACAATAACCTGCTCCAGCAACGAAAGCATCTCGCGCGGCTGTTTTCCCGATAAAGGCAACATCTCTGGCGACGCCAACATCGACCGGCATAAATCCGGACGATTCTTAATCGCAATCCCCAAAACCTCGATCCAAAAATGCGCCTGAACGCCATCAATTCTCTCCTGAGGTTCTTCTCCCGACCGAATGCGGTTCACAATCTCAACTGCTTTCGGTTGAGCTAACAACTCTTTGGATTCTGACCCCCGTATTCGAGCCAATGTCACCCCACCCTCGCCCAGTTGAATCGCAAATTCTAAAGCCGACATACAGAAGCCCGCATCAGTGGGCGATAAGCTCAAACCAACCAAGGCGAAATCCAAACCAACTTCCGGCTTCCCAGTTTCCCCAGCAATCCATGTGCCCCGCTTGCATGCCGTTATGGCACGGGCTATGACGCCGTTCGCGAGCTTGCCCCACTGCTGCAAGTCGCTGTCACGCACCATCTGAATTGCAGATACTAAAAACTCTAATTCTCCTTCGTGACTAACTGCATCATCCGCCGACTGCAGTAGCTCTTCAAAATCCCAAACATCCGTCGAAACCCCATCTCGACTCAAGGCAATATACGATTCGGACTCTAAAAGCGCACTTCCCAACAATGTCCTAAACCGTGCCAAAGCCACTCTCATCCTATTCCGGGCAACACCATCGAGCTCATCTTTCCAGATCAAAGAAATTAATGCTTCCCGCGAAACATATTCCCCACCCGCAAAGATGAGTGCCGCCAACAAACGACTGTGGCTTCTTAAAAAAAACTGCTTATGAGTTACCGTGTCAACGACCTTGAACCCGTTAAAACACTCAATCCTAAAGCTCACTCATTAAGCCTACCGTAATCCCCGTTGAATTTTTATAGTAGAAAAAATGATTTATTCCGGCGCATCAGGCACAAACAACGTCGACCAGTCACTCGGATCTTCGCACAATTCCGCATCCACCGGGCTCCCCAAGATCGCTTCCCAAGTCGCCTCAAATTCCGCTTCATCACGAACTATCC
>JAPUDU010000209.1 GCA_027492935.1 Fimbriimonadaceae bacterium | reverse complement strand
CAAAGGTGTTATGACTCCCCCGTACCGAAATTTCGCGACTCTGGTCGAGCGACGATTGCGGTGAAGGTTCATCAACAATATGAGGTCTGGGAAGATGAGACGCTTGAGGTTGTTCCCGAAGAAAAAGGGGCAACGGCTCGGGTTAAGACGACTTTGGATGGCACGGGTACGGTTGTTTTTGATTCGGTTAAAGGGGTTGCGATTGGCGCAGATATGAAGAATGCGACAACCAGCGAAGTTCGCGAGATCAAGTCCGGGAAAAGTACAACTCGGAAGTTGAATTCAACTTTGAAAGTTCGCTTGAAAGGGGTTGATTTGAACGAAGGTGGAACATTGACCACGGCGAAGAAGGCTCCGGCAAGCCAGGGAACACTTTTGGATCAGTCAGCGGGATTTTTAAAAGGAGTATTGGATTCGGGCAAGGATTTGTGGAGTCAAGGCGTTGGTTATGCGACTTTGCTACGCGCGACTCTAGGGTTCTTTTTGTATCAGATGCCGGGCGGAGCCCGGTTCGCAAAGTTTGTCTTAGGCGGCTAAGCGAAATTCGGTAAATTTGGGGCATGGATTCTCAAGCCCGGATGGACGAATTGCAACGCGAATTGACGCGCCATTCGGAGCTTTATCATCGGTTTGAAAAACCGGAAATTAGTGATACTGAATACGATTTGTTATTCCGGGAGTTGGTTGACCTTGAGTCCGCACATCCGGAATTAGCTCAGGCTGATTCTATAACTCATCGGGTTGGAGCGGCTCCGGTGGCGGGGTTTGAGCAGTTTCTGCATGGGGTGCCGATGCTGAGCTTGGACAATGCTTTTGGGTCGGAGGAACTTGCGGATTTTGATACCCGGCTTAAACGCTTTTTAGGGCGAGACGATGCCATCGAGTATTTGGTGGAGCTGAAGTATGATGGGTTAAGTCTAAGTTTGAGCTATGAAGATGGCGTTTTGATCAGGGCAACGACTCGAGGTGATGGCACGACGGGTGAAGTTGTAACGGTTAATGCCAAGACAATTCGCGATATTCCTTTAAGATTGTCATCAGAGTTTTCAGGAGAGATTCGGGGGGAAGTTATTATGTTCAAATCAGTTTTTGAGGCTTTGAACGAGAGCAGGATTGAGCGTGGGCTTAGTGCGTTTGCTAATCCAAGAAATGCTGCGAGTGGGGGGATGCGGCAGTTGGATTCTAAATTGGTGGCAGAGAGAAGGCTCAATTTTTTTGTTTACGGGTTGGGGGCATTTTCTGGACGCTTGCCTGAAACTCAGGCTGGGGTGATGAAGTGGCTAGGGGAGTTAGGTTTTGCTCATCAGAGTGAGCATTGGATATGCGCGTCAGTGGACGAGTTGGTTGAAGTAATTGAGTCGATTTTGGCAAAGCGGGGCGATCTTAATTTTGGGATTGATGGGTGTGTGATTAAAGTGAACTCTATTGCTCTGCAAGGCGAGTTAGGGAATACAGCGCGAGGACCGCGGTGGGCAACAGCGTATAAATTTCCGAGTGAGCAAGCTTTTACGAAGTTGTTGGATATCGGGGCGCAGGTTGGGCGAACAGGGACGATTACACCAGTCGCGCATTTGGAACCGGTTTATGTGGGCGGGGTGACGGTAAGCCGGGCGACTTTGCATAACTATGAAGAGTTGGCGAAGAAGGATGTTCGGGTTGGGGATACGGTGATTGTTCAGAGGGCGGGGGATGTTATTCCGGAGGTTGTTGGCCCGGTATTGGATAAACGTTTGGCGGGGGCAATAGCTTTTGTAGAACCGACGGCTTGTCCGGAGTGCGCAACGGAATTGGTACGGGCGGAAGGGTTTGTCGCGCTGCGTTGCCCGAATCGGAAAGGGTGCCCGGCACAGATTGCGAGCAAACTGATTCATTTTGTGAGCCGGAAGGCGATGGATATTGAAGGGCTGGGCGAAAAACAGATTGTTCGGTATTTAAGTGAGCCGGCGGATAATCCCTTGTTGACAGATGTGCCAAGTATTTATCGATTGAAAGATCGGACGGATGAGTTGTTGGGGTTGGATCGGATGGGTGAGCAGAGCGTGGCGAACTTGGTGGCGGCGATCGAATCCAGTAAGAGCAAGCCGTTAGCGCGCTTTATTTATGCGTTAGGCATTCCATTGGTTGGGGATAGGACGGCGGCGGATTTGGCGCGCGAGTTTAGGACTTTGCAAGGTGTGCGGGATGCGAGTACGGAGGATTTTGATGAGGTTCAAGATATTGGCCCACGTACGGCAGAAGAGATTAAAGATTGGTTTATTGATCCTGAGAACGAGTTGTTGATTGATTCTTTGTTGGCGATGGGGGTTTCGCCGGTTGAGGGAGAGGCACCGAAAGGAGATCAGTTGGCGGGAAAAATATTTGTTTGTACAGGAAAACTTGAACAATTCACGCGTGAACAAGCTGAGGTGTGGGTAATGGACTTGGGGGGTAAGGCAGCGGGAAGCGTGAGCAAGAATACATCGTTTGTTGTTGCAGGGCCGGGGGCAGGGAGTAAGTTGGCGAAGGCGGAATCGTTAGGGGTTGCGGTTTTGACGGAAGAAGAGTTTGTGGCGATGTTGCCAGCTGGCTATGCAGATTAACTTGAGTAGGAATGCCCCTCATCAAAGGAGGGGGAAAGGTTTAGCGTATGTTTGAGTTTGTTGTTGATGGGCGGGGGATTGACTTTGGGCTTTGTGTGAGTTCTGGGCAAGTTTTTCGGTGGCGAGCATCTGATTTGGGAGTATGGGAGGGGTGGATTGGTGGAGGGTGGTGGCGGGTTGGAAAGGAGAGTGGGATTCTGACCGTATCCTCGAATCGGTCGAGGGAAGAATTTACAAGAGTGTTTGGGGTTGATCGGGGGGAAGAGGAGTGGTTTACGGGGGTTTTGAAGGGTGATCCGGAGTTAAGTGATGCGGTGGTGGGGTGTGCGGGTTTGCGTTTGATTGAGCAGGATGATCCGGTGGAGGTTTTGTTTGCGTTTGTTTGTTCGGCGAATAATCATGTAAAGCGGATTGAGGGGATGGTGGGTTGCTTGGCTGAGTTTGGTGAAGAGGGTTTGTTCCCAAGTTTAGAAAATCTGGCGGGGATAGATGGGCAGTTTTTGAGAGAGCGGGGATTTGGATACCGAGCGGAGCGGATTTCGGCTTGTGCTTCTACGGTTATCGAGCTTGGTGGCTTGAGATGGTTGGAAGATTTGAAGGGAGTTTCTTCAGAGCAGGCGATTTTGGAGTTACAGAAATTGCCAGGCGTGGGGCCGAAAGTGGCGGAATGTGTGGCACTGTTTGGGTTGAGGCACCGGGATGTTGTTCCGATTGACACGCATATCTGGAATGCGGTTCGGCGGCGGTATTTTCCTGAGTTGGAAGGTGGGAGTTTGACGCTCGGGCGTCGGCGGTTGGTCGGGGATTTTATGCGGGATCGGTTTGGTGCGGATGCGGGGCTGGCGCATCTGGTGCTGTTTGTGGATGAGATGCGGAATTGGCGGAGTCGGCGGTAGTTTTGATCGGCCTCGGATGGGGTTGTTTAATCTGTGAAAAAGATAGTTCCGCGAGGGGAAGTAAATTGCTGGCCTGGTTTTTAGAGACAAATATAATTGGGTGTAAGGTGAAGCAGTGATTGAAGGAAAAGGGAAGATTATTCTGTTGAATGGGGCGTCGAGCTCGGGGAAATCTACGCTTTCGCGGGGTTTGATGGCGGCGCTGCCGGAGCCGTTTTGGCACTATTCGATCGACCACTTGAGAGATAGCGGGATTTTGCCAATGGCTCGGGTGAAGTCGGGCGATTTTAAGTGGAGCGAGATGCGGACGGGTTTCTTCGAAGGGTTTCATCGAAGCTTGCCCGCGTTTGCTGGAGCGGGAAACAACCTGATTGTTGAGCATATTGTTGAGACCGTCGAGTGGCGAGAACGGCTTATTGATTTGCTTGAGGGATTTGATGTTTTTGTCGTGGGAGTGCATTGCCCGTTGGAGGAGTTGGAACGTCGCGAGAGGGCACGCGGTGATCGGCCGATTGGGGATGCGCGGCGAGATTTTGAGATGATCCACGAACTTTGTGTTTACGATATGGAAGTGGACATGACAGCAGATTTGGAGGAGAATGTTGGGCTGGTTGTGTCGGAATGGTTGCGGAGGCTTGATGTACTGGGGATTGAGAGGATAAGGCCAGGAGCTTGGGAACGATAATCTTTGAAGTGGTGGGAGGGAATTGGAGAAAAATCGGTTTGAGGGGTATCTCTTTGATGGATAGAGTTTTAATACACAGGTTTCACCACCTCTGCCCGCTTGGATATTGAACTTTGTTTGCTGGGAAACCTATAACGGGTCGAAAGGTTTCTGAGCGCAGGTAACCTGGGGGTATGCAGTATCGAAAGTTAGGCAAGTACGGGATTCGGGTGAGCGAAGTGAGTTTGGGTGGCTGGTTGACTCACGGTAGGAGTTTGAAAGATGAAACCACGGAGCAGATCGTACAGAAAGCGTTTGATCTGGGGGTCAACTTTTTTGATACAGCGGATGTTTACAATGCGGGTGAAGCTGAAATTAGCTTGGCGAAAGCGATCAAGGGTTTTCGTCGTGATGATTTGGTCATTGGGACAAAGTGCTTCTTTCCGTTTTCAGAAGGGGTGAATGATCGCGGGCTTGGCCGTAAACACATTTTTGAATCAGTCCATCACTCTTTGAAGCGGTTACGGACTGATTACATTGATTTGATGCAGTTTCATCGGTTTGATCCGGATACTCCGACGGAGGAAACTGTGCGGGCAATTGATGATTTGATTCGGCAGGGGAAAGTGCTTTATTGGGGTGTTAGTGAATGGAGTTCTTCGCAGATTACGCGAGCTTGTCATGTTGCGAAGGAGTGGAATTGTTGTTTGCCGGTGAGCAATCAGCCGCGCTACAACATGTTGGATCGGAAGATTGAACAGCGTGTGATTCCGACTTGTGAGCAGTACGGTTTGGGGCAGGTTGTTTTCTCGCCGCTGGCTCAAGGAATTTTGACGGGTAAATACCAGCCGGGCAAGTCGGCTCCGGCGGGAAGTCGAGGGGCTGATGATAAGAGCAATATGTTTATGGGTCGGGATATGGAAGATTCAAATTTGAACAAGGTTATGGCTTTGCAGGCACTGGCCGAGGTTGAAGGCTGCACGGTCGGGCAGTTGGCTCTGGCATGGTGTCTCAGACAATCGAATGTGAGCTCGGTTATTGTGGGTGCGACTTCTACTAAGCAGATTGAAGAGAATGTTGGAGCTTCTGGCTTGGAACTTTCGGCGGATATTTGGGAGAAGTGCGAGAAGATTTTGGCTTAGGTCTTACCTTTGCGGAATTTATTCATGGCACGTATACTTGGGTTCGCGGCAATGGGGCTGTGAATTCGCGGGTTTGAGTTAAAAAATTGGCGCAGGAACAGAAAGGAATTGATTTGACAGGTCAGCCATTTGCAAAGCATTTGGCCGACAACAATAGCTTGCCTTTACAAGCTTCGGAAACGGCGTTTGAAAAAGCGCGAGGGGTGAATCGCGTGGAGATCCGAACTGGGTTTGCAAGTGCGCGAATTGGTGGCCTCCATGGCGAAGTTTTGAAAGAGCGTTTAGCGATTTTGCAACCCGTTTTTGAAAGCGGCATTAGCTTCGACTTTTTGAAATTTTCGGCTGATGGAATGAGCTTTGTTGTTCCGGAATCACTTCGGGAAAAACTTGAGGGCGTCTTGCATTCCAGTGGGGCGGAGTTTGAGGTTAAAGGGGGGCGGGCGGTTTTGATTATTCATGCGGTGAATATGCGCGACGAGGCGGGATTGGTCGCGAAGATTGTCAGTCAGGTCATTGATTCGGGGGCAAACATTGAGCACCTGGGTGAAATGCACGACCGGCTTCTGATGTTGATGGGTAAGGGTGGGGCAGAGAAAGCGAAAGCGATGATTTTGGCATCGAATCCGGAGGCGGAAGCGTGAAATTTAAGGTTTTGAAGTTTGGGGGTACGAGTGTTCGGACTCCGGAAGCGCGACACTTGGCGGCTTTGAAGGTTCTTTCTGTGCGCGAGCAAGGATTTGCTCCGGTTGTGGTCGTGAGTGCGATTGGCCGAAAAGGTGAACCGTACGCGACGGATACATTGAAAGCATTTTTGGATGATGTTGACCATGCAGTAGAACCTGATCCGCGCGAGATGGATTTGGTCATGGCCTGTGGCGAAATTGTGTCCGCAAGCGTTTTTGCGACATTGTTGCGAAGTTTGGGTTGCCCATCGATGAGTTTACGGGGTGGTCAGGCGGGGGTTCGTACGGATGGGGTTTATGGGAATGCACGAATTTTGGGTGTTAACCCGCTTGGGATAGTTGAGGCAGTAGAACGCGGATTTGTTCCGGTGGTTTGCGGTTTTCAGGGAGTGTGGATTCAGGGCGGTTTGCCGGGTGCGGAACTCACGACTTTAGGTCGTGGGGGTTCGGATACGACGGCGGCAGCTTTGGGCGCGGCTTTGCGGGCCGAAGCAGTTGAGATTTATACCGATGTTGATGGTGTGAAGACGGCAGACCCAGATTTCGTGAAAGAAGCGCCCACTTTGAGTCGTGTGACTTACGACGAAGTTGCGGAGATTGCTCACTTGGGTGCGAAGGTTTTGCATCCTCGGGCAGCGGAAATCGCGATGAAGTTTGATATTCCGCTTTGGGTTAAGAATACTTTTAGTGAAGAGATTGGAACGGAGATTGTTCCGAGCCGTGAGTTACCAGGCCGACGGGTCACGGGGGTGACACATTCGGGCAAATTGGTTTATCTTCAGGTGGATTTGAACAATGCCGAGCCGAGCCATGTAAGAGATTTGCAGGCGCGGATTTATGATGCATTGGCGCGGTATGAAGTTAATGTTTACATGACGAACTTGGGCCCGACGAGTATCGGGTTTGCGGTTGAGCGGGTTTTTTACGCAGACGTTCAGGACATGCTGGATGCGCTGGTTTTGCCGATGCCGGGGGATTCGCGGGTGGTTTATTTGGTTCAGACCAGCAATGAACCATCGCGGGCGCTTGAAACTCAACGTAAACTTTTGGAACCTCTTGGTGAGGTGCGAGAACTCAAATTTGAGGTGAATGAAGGTTGCACGATGGTGAGTCTAGTTGCTTATGACTTTTTGCAGCAACCGGGCGTTTTCTATCGGGTGATTAGCTTGTTGGATCGGGCGGGGATCCCGGTTCTGCAGACAAACGATAGTGATTATTCGTTGAGTTGCTTGATTCCAGAAAGTGAGTTGCGGCGGGCAGTTGCTGTGCTGCACGAAGAGTTCGGTTTGGCGACATTGAGCTGATATTAGGGCACTCTTCTTGAGTGCCCTCCCTAAGGGCTTAGAGATTAAGAAACAAAGTTCGTGGATTTCGCAGGTTTCACCAGTGGCACCCGTGATGGATTGAGCGGAGTTGAAGGATTTAAGTTTCACGCTTCCCCTGGTTCCTTGAAGGGGACATTATTAGAAGTAGACTCTGTGTGTGCTTGATCGGGATTCGTTGATTTATGTGGCTGGGCATCGGGGGATGGTTGGTTCGGCCGTTGTTCGTGAGTTGCGGGCGCAGGGATTTAACAACATTTTGACGGCGCGGCGGGAACGGCTTGATTTGCGGAAGCAGAAGGAGACGTTTGAGTTTTTGCAGGAGACGAAGCCTGATGTTGTTGTCGTTGCGGCAGCGAAAGTAGGCGGGATCGTAGCGAATCGGGATTACCCCGCAGAGTTTATTTATGATAATTTAGCAATTACATCAAACGTGATTGAAGGGAGTTACTCAGCGGGAGTTGATCGGCTTCTTTACTTGGGAAGTGCTTGTATCTATCCGCGTGATGTGGTTCAGCCGATGAGGGAGGATGCTTTGTTAACCGCACCTTTGGAGGCTACGAATGAAGCTTATGCGATTGCGAAGATTGCGGGTTTGAAGTTTTGTCAGTATTACCGGCAGCAGTATGGTGTGTTATTCCATTCGGCGATGCCCACGAACCTTTATGGAACGGGGGACAATTATCATCCCGAGCATTCTCATGTTTTGCCAGCAATGATTCGCCGTTTTCATGAGGCGCGAGATGCAGGTTTTGAGGAGGTTGTGATTTGGGGGACAGGTACGCCGTTGCGTGAGTTTTTGCACTCGGACGATTGCGCTCGGGCGTTGGTTTATTTGTTAGGGGTGGAGAGCCCTCCGGATTGGGTGAATATCGGGAGCGGGGTTGAGATTTCTATTCGGGAGTTGGCTGAGTTGGTGGCGGAAGTTGTGGGCTACCAAGGGCGTATTGTGTTGGATTCATCCAAGCCGGATGGCACTCCGAGGAAGTTGATGGATAGTTCTGTCTTGCGTGGGCTGGGATGGACTCCGAGCATTGACTTGGAAGCTGGGGTTGTGATGGCTTACAGTGAATTTTTGGGTGAGGTTGAGCGCGGGGATTTGCGAAGCTATTGATGGTTGCCTTGGGTCGAACGGAAAGCCATGTTGTAGAAAGCTTCCGTGGGAATACCGGGATTTTTGGTTTAGTGTAAGGAGTTGTTGTTTGGTCGCCGAAGTATTAAGGGAATTGGACTACTTCGGCGAATTCGGGAACGGATGGCGTTTTGAGGTTGTCTGAAATGAGTGGAACCGGCGTTTGTCGGTGAAGCTGGAGTGGAGTTGTGTGCGATGCTTTGAACCTTAACAATGGGTAGGCGTGGTACAAAATTTGCACTGGTAGACTGGAAGAACATTATGTCAAGCGGAAAGATTTTGGTAGCAGGCGCGGGTGGCTTTATTGGCGGCCACTTGGTTGAGTACTTGAAGAACAAAGGTGCCGAGAACATTGTTGCGGTGGATAAGAAGCCGTTCGATCAATGGTATCAGGTTCATGATTACACCGAGAATAAGGTTCTCGACTTGCAATATTTGGATGCTTGCGAAAAATCTCTGGAAGGCGGCGTTACAACTGTTTATAACCTTGCGGCTGATATGGGGGGCATGGGATTCATTGAGAATAATAAAGCGCTTTGTATGTTGAGTGTTTTGATTAATACGCATATGCTTGAAGCAGCTCGACACCAAGGCCAAGTGAATAAGTTCTTTTATGCGAGTTCGGCATGCGTTTACAACGGTGATCTTCAGAAAGACACTGCGAATCCTGGTTTGAAGGAAGAAGATGCTTATCCGGCGCTGGCTGAGGACGGCTATGGCTGGGAAAAATTGTTTAGTGAGCGAATGTG
>JAPUDU010000208.1:1604-9309 GCA_027492935.1 Fimbriimonadaceae bacterium | reverse complement strand
TTGATGCCCCGAGCCTTCCCAGCCCAGAATTTCGTTGTGGCACAGTTCCGGAAATACGTGCGTCAGCACCATTTCTTTTGCGTTCTCATTAATTTGACCACGCCATCGCTGAGCAATGGCGAACTGCCAACTACCCGCCCCGTAAAGCGTCGAGAATTTACCGTGCATCGCCTCTGCGAGTTGTTTTGCTGGATTATCACTCGCAAGCACACCAAAGCCGCATTCTTCGGCTGTACTCCGTAAAACCTCGTCGATCTCAACATAGTCTTGGGTAGGAATCAAACCAAGCTGCTCTGAAGCCACTACGAGCGGCATCAACATGTATCCCATCGCCGTCCGAGGTGGCTGACCGCCCGGAACGGTAACGACCGGAAAACCATCGGCGTTCGCCATTTCCGTAATCTTGCCGCCACTCGAAACAACAATGATGGAAGCTCCTCGTTTCTTCGCATCCAAGTAAGCGGAAATTGTTTCCTCAGTATTGCCCGAGTAACTCGTCACAAAAACCAATGAGCCAGAACCTACGTAGCTCGGCACTGAATAATCTCGATTGACCACAAGCGGCACTGATCCCTGATCAGCATAAAGTGCAGCCAGCAGATCGCCACCCGCAGCACTCCCGCCCAAACCAGTTACAACTACATGATCCGGTTTAGCTGGTGTCTTCGGCAATGCAGAAGACTGAGCAATCGCAACTGCCTTCGCGCACTGATCGGCAAAGCCTAAAGTAAGACCCGCCATGTCCATCGGATCATGGCGGGTCAAGAAACTCAGATCATCCAAGTTATTCATTGTGTTTTAATCTGCAAACGGATCGTATTCATCTGCCGCCGGAGCGTTGGATTGTTGCGGAGCATAGTTGCCGCCGCCGCCTCCACCACCTTCGTTGCCTTGGTCGTCTCGTGGGCGATCAAGCCCTTGAACGCTTTCAGCAACAACTTCAACAACTTCGCGTTGTTGACCATCTTGCGTCGTGTATTTACGCGCTTGAAGTCGTCCTTCAACCGCAACCAAGCGACCTTTCCCAAGATAGTTAGCCACGAAGTCTGCCGAGTTACCCCAAGTCGAAATATTGAAAAAATCAACATCAACTCCGTCCGCACCCTTAAATCGGCGCTGGACAGCGATGCTAAAGTTAGCAACTTGCTTACCTGTTTGGGTTGTGCGAACTTCAGGATCGCGAGTCAACCGACCGATGAGAACCACATGATTAAGACTCATGCTGGTAGCTTACTCATTTCTCCATGCGATCAATGCGGTGACGAATCACGGAATCATTGATGCGCATCAAACGATTGAGCTCATTCGGTGCCGGTGCCGGTGCTTCAAATTTCATCAAAACGTAGTTGCCGTCGCGGTGACCCTTGATCTCGTAAGCAAGCTTGCGCTTTTCCCACTTCTCTGCCGATTCAACCGTTCCGCCGTTCTTTTCGACGACTTCCTTAAAATGGTCTGCAACTTTTTGAATTTCATCGTCGCTCAATGCTGAGGGAACAATGTAAAACGCTTCGTACTTTCTTGTGTCCATATGTGTTCAGCTCCTTATGGTCTTGTAGCTTTGGCGCCTAAAAATAAGCGCAAGGAGTCAAAGCAAGTCGGAAGGATACCTCTCGGTCAACCGGGACCCAAAATCCAAAGCTTAAGTTCAATACAAACATTTAGAAAAAAGTTGGAACCTCTCACTAACACCTCATTGTAATCACTTTTAACAGTCTCGGAGGGAAATCATGAACAAACGATTCATTTCTGCACTCGCTGGAACAATTGTCATCGGAGGCGCACTTAGCGTCGCAATCGCTCAAAACAAAGCCGTCGCCGATGCTTTCGGCCCGTCACCAAAGCCGGGTGTGCAAGAAATGACCGCCGGTCAAATGCTCAATTATATGAAAGAGCAGGGCACCAAATACATTGTCGAAACAACCGATATTCCCAAAAATAAAAAATATGAGGTCAACCTCACCTCAACAAACCCCGATGATGTCGCAAAGGCTATAGCTATCGCTCTCGACCTCCAAGCCGAAAAAGAAGGCAACGTTTGGATATTCAAAAACCAAGACTTCTCTCACGGATTCCACTTTGGCCCTGATGATTTCAATTTCGAGATGCCAGATATGCCGGAATTTGACGGCAAAGCCTTCATGTTTGATAAAGACATGATGAAAGAATTCAAAGGATTTGAAGGCAAGGAGTGGGAGCAAATGTCCCCCGAAGAACGCGCTAAATTCGAAAAGGCAATGGACGAATTCGGCAAGCAACTGGGTGACAAACTCGGAAAGATGAAGATCGAGCTCAAAGGCTTGGATGGCAAAGAATTCAAATTTGATAGCGATGCATTCAAAAAATTCCATGGCAAAGATTGGGAAAAAATGTCGCCCGAAGAAAAAGCTCAATTCGAAAAAGAAATGAGCGAAATGAAAAAGCATCTGAAAGAAATGAAGGTGGAAATCAATGGCATGAACTCAGAGGAGTTCAAAAAAGACATGGAACGCATGAAGGAAGATATCAAGGCCGGTGTCAAAGATGGCATGAAAGTCCACATCGAAAACACCGACAAACTCCTCAAATCAATCTCAGGCGATCAATGGAAACTGATGGAAACCCAGGGCCACCTCAAACTAAGCGACCTCACCCCCGCTCAGCGCGAACTCCTCGGTAACCCCAAAGGCGAAGGCGACTTCAATATCTCCATCTCCCGCGACGGCAAAAAACTCGTCATCCGTAACTAAACAATCTCAAACTTAAACCGAGACACACTCCCAATCCCCTGGCCCTCACGGGTCGGGGAATTTTTCTTATAAGGCAGCATTACGCCTAACGCTTAATGTAATCAACCCTACTCCAAATTCGTCCCATTTGCCACGAGACTAAAGTTATAGCCAAACAACTGAGACGCTTTCCGGCACATCACCATCCGGCTCAAAAAGATCTCGAAATATTCCATCACCGATGCAAACTGTGAATCAATCTCCAGCACAAGCTGAATCGTCTTCGTATCCGTATGCATCTCAACCCGCGACTTCGTAACCGCATAATTCACCCGGTCATGAATATCAAACGTCTCCATCATCGGGTTCTGAACGCGTGAACGGTGAACATCACTCTTATCCCCGATAATCAACGCCGCCGACATCACACTAATCGGCGTACCTGCCAACTCTTCATGGTTCCCAATCGCTCCTAAAATCGGCGCAATCTCAGCGGTCGGCATTCCCATTTCGTTCAAGAACGTAAATGCAATGTTTGCCCCGCTAATGGGGTGATCGTGGCGATTAATCACGTTGCCGATATCATGCAGATAAGCTGCGATTTGCCCAAGCTCAATCTCCCGTTCAGGCATCCCCAACGTTTCCATGATGTGTTTCGTAATGCCGCTCACGATCCCAACATGGCGATGACCATGCTCGGTGTAACCCATCGAATTCAAAAGCTCATTCGCCCCGTCTATCATCGTCATGATCTTCGGGTTCGCCTTGATGTCTTTAAGGGTTAAGCGTTTTTCTGGAGGTTGGGTTGGTTCAATCATGGTTGCACGTAAGGGTGGCTAGGATTTTTCTTGTTCAGATCAAGCCACCAGTTGATGCCGTAAATACCATTGTAGGCTTGCACCCGCTGGATGCGCAGATTGTCATAACTCTTATTCATCGGTGATTTAGCCGGAGCTGCACCCGCCAGAACAACGTTCCAAAACCGATAATCACGGCCCTTGTACTTGAAGTTCTTAACTAAATCTCGGTTCTTCGGCAATATTCCGTAAGGGAGGGCCATCGAAGTTGGCTCAAATCCTAATTTTTCAATGTAATCAAAGCTCTTTCCAAACTCTTCAACCACTTCCGCATCAGATAATTTGCTCAGGTTCTTATGATGCATGGTATGCGATCCGATCTCACAACCCCACTTCTTCATATACTCCAGCTTCTGAGCGGCATCTCGTTTACTCCCCCAAGGGCCGTTCGGAAGAATAAAGAACGTGCCTTTAACCGGAAAGTCAGGATGCGATTTAGCAAACTTATGCCAAATCCCCACCATACTTGTCGGATCAATTGATCCATCCGGCTTCAACTGGAACTGCGTCGGATCAGAATCATCAAAAGTTAAAACCACCGGCGACGCCCCCCTTGGTAGCTTCATTTGGTTAGATCCATACTCCGCTAAAGTCACCGGGCGATAGCCTAACTTATAAAGCCGAGTTAAATCTGCCAGAAAATTCTTATGCGACCGCACCATATATTTTTCGTCTGGCCCCGTCCGGTGATACATCAAAACTAAAACTGTGCCTTTTCGATTACCAACTCGCTTTGTGACGCGTTTAAGCACCGAGGCCGAATGAGTCAATTCGGCACCCCGCTGCGGAGTGTTTTCCATGGAAGGCGCTTGCACGCCCACTCCTCCCATGGCCGCTAAAATGAATATCGCTGTCACGTCTTGTTACTGAGTAAGTGGTGAACTTTCTCAGAGTATTCACGGACCAAGCCTTGACTTTCAACTAGACTTGGACTTTCAGCGTAAATATGGAACACCGGTTCATACGAATCTGGCAAAATCAACACCCAAGCATCTTCGTTGTAGAATTTGATTCCGTCAACTAATTCAACCTGGTGGTCAGGATTCTTGGTCTCCGAAAGCTGGCGCATGACTCTTCCCTTTGATTCCCAGGGGCATGGCACAGCCTGATAAGCCAAGTGGAATTCGGGCAAATCAGCAACTAACTCACTCAGCTTGCGACCTTCAATCTGCAACAACTTTGTCAGCATCGCAAGCGACAACATCCCATCAAAGCCTGTATGGAATGTCGGGAAAACAAATCCCCCGTCCTCATTTCCTCCAAAGCAAGTACCTTCTTGTATAGCGGGATCCATCAAGTCACGAACCCCAGAGCGACAACGTTTGATCTTGATATTTCTATCAGAAAGTAGCTTTTCTAAACGCGATGGAGCCGTGACACTCATAAGAATTGAACTATTTGGTTGATATTGGCTAACAAGGTAGCACATCACCGCAAAGAGAGTGTTTCCTCCCAGCACTAATCCCGTATCATCAATAACCCGAATCGTCTCACCTTCATTCAGGATAAGCACGCCAAAATCACAGCCAATACTGGCCACAATCGTCTGCAAATTGTTTAAATGCTCTGTGATTTCTGAAGGACGCCGTGGAGCCGATCGGGCATCATTAAAACTGTTGATGCTAATTGCATCAATCCCCGCCTTTCCTAAAATTGCGGGAAGAATTGGACTGACTGAGCTATACCCATAGTCAATAACTATCCGCGCCTGACGATCCGAACCGTGTTCGGGCAACATCGAAAGAAGCCGCTTTGTATAAAATTCAACCGGTTGGTCAGCTTCACTAATCATTCCCAGTCGTTCGGGATCGGCTCGATGAAAATCTTCTCTAAAGAATGCTGCTTCGACCTTACGCTCCTTAGCTCGTTCCAAATAACTACCACTTGAACCCAAACACTCAATCAAACTGAGCCGATTATTACCCGGTGATTTGCGAACGTTAATCGCCGCAACTGCCGTACCCTTACCCAAATAGTGACGAAGTATTGGCATCGGCTCACCATGCATATCAATAATCCGACACCCTGAACTCAAAAGCGATGCCATCAAGCTCCGCTTCAACATACGGCTACTGCGTGCACTATCCCGACAAACCACCACTTCGCTCCCTTCTGGCAACATAGAACCAAATGCCATGCCCAACCTGGTCGCAAATTCTGGTGTCAATTCAATGTTGCTAAGGCCCGCTACCCCAAGCTCACGGAACAATGCCCCGCTCCACTTATTCCCCACAACAAGCGACATCGTCATCGTCGATCCGCGTTCAATCACCTTATCAGGCCAAATTTTGACGCGAGGACGAATCGTGCTTCCCACATCAATGAGCGTGCGGTCACCAACAACCGATCCATCCTGTAAGCGGCAGTCACGCTTAATCGTAACCCGTGATCCAACGATCGCTCCTTCAATCTCCGCCGCAATTCCAACGTAGCACCGATCCCAAATCACGCTCCTACGAATCTCAGCATTCTCTTCAACTAAGCAACTATCACCGATCACTGCACCTGGCCCAATAACCGCCCCTCGCTTAATCCGAACATTATCGCCAATACAAACTGGCTTTTTAAGAATCGCAGTCTCGTCAATAACCGAGTTTTGACCGACCCAAACTCCAGGCTCAGTCAACTCGCCCGGAACATCGAGCGTCGTTTTCCCATTCAAGAAGTCATCTTGCGCCTCGCGATACTGTTCAAGTGTTCCCACATCGCACCAGTATTCATCCATAACAAAACCGTACATCGGCGCATTTGCCTCAAGCAATTTCGGAAAAACATCTTTACTCCAATCCGTATTCACTTTGGCTTCAATAAGATCAAGAATCTCCGGCTCTAAAATGTAAATGCCCGTGTTAACGGTGTCGCTAAAGACTTCACCCCAATCAGGTTTTTCTAAAAAGCGGTCAATCTTTCCGTCCTCGCGGGTCATCACAATCCCAAATTCACGTGGATTCGGAACCCGGCTCAAAACAAGCGTGGCCACACTCTTTGTCTCACGATGAAATTCCAACGCCTTTGTTAAATCACAGTCCGTTAGAGCGTCGCCACTAATAATAATAAAAGTTGAATCACGCAACAAAATATCTGCCTGCTTCACGCTCCCCGCCGTCCCAAGTGGAATATCCTCCAGTGAGTGGGTGATATTCACCCCCATGTCCGACCCATCACCGAACGCTCCTTGAATTTCATCGGCTAAATAGTGAAGAGTCGTAACAATATCCGTAATCCCATGTCGCTTCAAAAGCTGAACAATATGCCACATAATTGGCCGGTTTGCAATCGGGACGAGCGGCTTTGGCAAATTCACAGTGATAGGGCGCAAACGGCTCCCTTCCCCTCCCGCCATAACAACCGCTTTAACTGCGTTTAATTCCATTACTTACCCCTATTAAAGCAGACGCAACCCATCTCGGTTACGCGCCAGGCATAGGCAACTCAGCAAAAGATTTAATTTTGTTGGTGGTCGTGCAATTCTTCTTCGGCTTCTCGAACGTATCGCATCTCAGAAAGTAAAGAATCAATCGATTCTTTACTAAGCGATGTTCTCAAATCCGATGGCATCTCCACCTTAGCCAATCGAGTTGAATTCTCGATTTCATCCGCTAACTGCTTCAACTGTTCTGCCAGAGCCCGGCAAGGTTCAAAAAGCTCTCGCGTGCGAGGGCTCTGAAATCGATACTCTTTCGGGTGCGAAGCCGTAACTTTAGCTAAGCCACGAAGCGCCTCTTCAATATCTAGTCCCGCAAAATCTTCAAACACCGCCTGAAAATCACCTTTTCGCGACTTCAATGGTTCGCCAACACATTGCATACAAAGAATCATTAACTCAGCCATAGCGAGATTTGCTGCCTTCTCTGCCTTCTCTCGTAAACTCACCCAATGGTCAGGCAGATCTCCTTTGTCCCAGCGCACATCATTAAACGATTGTCGTACTCGACTCCAGTGGTACGCCCCTGCTTCCAACAGTTGAATTGCCACTGGATCAATCCATTTCGGCAACTTCTTTTCATTGTCGAGCTTCCGAAGTTCGTGCAAAGCGGCCTGACCTTGATCAATTAGCCGATCCTCTGCCGTGATCTCCTTCGCACCTCGATTGGCGTATTTTGTGCCGTAAGCAAAAATCGTAATTGCCGAGGCGATCATAGT
>JAPUDU010000208.1:0-1594 GCA_027492935.1 Fimbriimonadaceae bacterium | reverse complement strand
CCGAAAACAACCGCCATAAATGGATTAAATCGATCAGTCACGATAAATGCCGCTAACCCCATAAAGGGCGAGACAGTTGCCGCCGCCAAGCACCCCAAGTTCTTTACAGAAGAGAGCTGAGCGATCAGCGGATTAACATGGGGATGATCCATGTACGCTGAAAGATAGGGGTAGTCGCGCTTGAGTTTGTTGGATGCCATGAACTGTCGGAAAGGGTTACTGTCCTAGATTATCACGATAAATGCCACTGTCAGGTTCCGAGCTACCCACCAATCCTGCCCCGTATACTCGTACCGCCGCCAGTGGTACCAGTTGTGCCTGTCGTACCACTTCCACCACCTGCAGTTCCTCCACCCGGCTTTTCAGGCAAATCATTTGGATCAACCATCATGGTGCCTTTCAGGTTTTCGCCTTCCATCTCATCATCCCCCTTCTTTGTCGAAACCTGAAGGAATGTTGCCGTCATATCATCGCCGATTGAATTGCGCATTTTAACGAGCTGAGTAATCGTCGACCGCAGAACCAGAATTTCTTTCTCACCGTCGTATTCAACTCGGTTAGCTTCAAGTTCGCGCCACTGCAACGCACCGAGCTCCTGACGCGCAAAGGGATCCTTCGTCAAAATTGCACGTCGTTCACCTTTGCGGTACCAGTACTCCACCTGACCAGCCCGCATAGCAATCGGATACTGGCGTAGATTTTCCTGCGACCGAACTGGATCATCCTGGCCTTGAGGTTTGGGCCGAGTCGAAGCCACCGAATCCGGAACAAGCGGCACCACGGGAGGAATCCCGCTTTCTTTGGGCGCTGTATCTTCCGGTTTAATCAGCATATTCACAACTTTGCCCGTCAGAGTCGCTTTACCAATCTTCCGCTCTATAACAATCTTGTCGCAACTAACATTGGCATCGATACCAAAATATTCGACGTTCCCTTCGCCTGTAACAACATCTGCCTTCCGATCCCAAGTCATCTTGTCGGCTTTAACAATCGTATCTTTGTCCTCGCCTCTTGCATCGGTGTATGTCCAAATGTCATTCTTCAAGCTGGTTTTTTTTGCTTCAACGTTCCAAGGGGTCAGCTTCTGACCTTCAACCTTTACTGGGCCCTTCCAGTTGAAATCCCCAGTTCGAATTTCATTCGTATCCAATAAAACCAAGACATCTTTAGTAATGAGGTCGCCTTTTTCAATCTTGCCCGTTACATCACCGTTGATGGTAACTCGCTTAGCACCGTGATCATACAAAAACCCCGCCGATTTCAAATCCATAGACTTATCCCAAAGCCTAACCCCACTTGAAGCCAGTATCGCTTTTGAATAGGTGCCGTATTCCGCTTTACCGGCGGTAAATTGATACTCCTTCTTATCGGAATTGTAAAATTTCCCGCCTTTGATTCCCACAAGTTGAATCGTGCTACGGTCTTTCCAAACTGTTGCTTCATCAACCAAAGCTTCAGTAACAAGCTGTTTGCCTTGATACGATTTGATTTGGAAATCTTTGATAATGATCCCCTCCTCATTACTGAATTCATCGGGTGTGCGATACGATTCCAGAGCATCCTGCCCCAAAATTGAACCGACGAATTGCCACGT
>JAPUDU010000207.1 GCA_027492935.1 Fimbriimonadaceae bacterium | reverse complement strand
GTTCAAATGCGCTGGGCATCAGGAAGGCGTCACAACCAGCGTAGATTTGTTGGGCAAGGTCGGCATCGAACATTTGAAAGAACTTCATTTGTCCGGGGTTCTCCGCTTCGAGTCGGCGAAGTTCTCCAGCTGACCACTCATCGCCTAGACCTTGAACGATCAGGCTCGCACCGGAGGCAAACAGTTGCTTAGATGCTTCCAGGAGGAGATCAAATCCTTTTTGATTGCTGAGACGAGTAACCATGCCAAAGATCGGTCGGTTCTCAGGTGGCTTGAGATTGGCTCTTTCTACGAGTGCAGCTCGATTGGCGGATTTACCAGACACATCGGTAGCGGAATATGGCGCGGCGATGGCGGGGTCGTTGGCGGGGTTCCATACGTCTAAATCGATTCCGTTGAGGATCCCGTGGAGCCGGCCGTGGGAGTGGAGAAATCGCATATGCCCTTCTAAGCGGCAACCGAATTCAGCGGTTTGAATTTCGTGAGCATAGTTGGGACTCACGGTGTTGACTTGATCGGCGAATGCGGCTCCGGCTTTGAGGAAGTTGACCGCACCGTAAGCTTCTACTTGATTTGGGTTGTAAAGGTCGTGAGGAAGTCCGGCGGCATCGAGTGTGTCGAAGCCGAATTCGCCCTGGTAGGCGAGGTTGTGGATAGTGAAAAGGCTTGGCACATTATCCCAGTCGCCAGTTTTTAGTACGCGTAGGATAGGGGGAATGAATCCGGTATGCCAGTCGTGGCAATGGATCACGTCGGGAATCCAGCCGGTTTCTTGGCATGCCTCCAGTGCGGCTTGGGCAAAGTAGAGATAGTCGTCGCGGTGGAACGAATAAACATCTTCGCTTGACTGAGCGCGCTTAAAATCAACTTCGCCAGTTGCTGACCATATTGTGAGGCCGTCGTACTTGGTTTCGTAGAGGGTTCCGGTTACAAAACGGCTGTGGTTGACACGAACAAAGAACGGCTCGATTTTGGGTGTCGTTTGCGCAACGGGATCGTTGAGGAGCAGACCGTAGCCAGGCATGAAAACGATGACTTCGTGGCCAAGGGATTGCAGAGCTTTGGGGAGTGATCCGGCTACATCGGCGAGTCCGCCAACTTTTGCGAAGGGGGCGAGTTCAGCGGTGACAAAGAGAATTTTCATGCGGACGATTTGATTATTGGTTTTTGTGGGCGATTTTCATTACGATTTCCCACTCTTCGGGTGTTACCGGCATTACCGAGAGGCGTTGTCCTTTTCGGACGACCATCATATCTTCAAGGCCAGGAATTTCTTTTAGTTCGGCAAGGGTGATGATGCGGTCAAATTTTTCTACGAATTCAACATCAGGGGCGAGCCATCGGGAGCCATCTGCAGGAGCTTTGGCATCGTAATACTTGGATTTTGGGTCGAACTGGGTTGGGTCGGGGTAACCACCTCGGGTGATGCGCATGGTTCCAGCGATTCCGGTGGGGTTGGCGACGCTATGGTAGAAAAACGCCATATCGCCGGGTTGAAAATCATCGCGAAAGAAATTGCGGACGGTGTAATTGCGGCATCCTTCCCAAATATCGGGGCCACCTGCTTTGATGAGATGATCGATTCCGTAGGTGTCGGGTTCCGATTTCATCAGCCAATAACGCATCTGACGGGTTTACCTGAGTTGTTGCTGTATTATGTGGGAGGTGGAAGAAGTCGAAGTTGTTGAATTGGAAAGTGATTTGTATCGCGATGGGCAAAGCCTTTTCTTTGAAGGAAGTTATGAGGAGGCGAAGAAGATCTTTGCTCATTTGGAAGAAGCAGAGCAGCATCCGAATCATGGGATGTGGTTTGCGCGATGCCAGTTTGCGCTGGGCGAATTTGATGAGTTAGAAATTCCGGATTGGATCATTGAGGATGGGCGACTATCTGACGGTTGGTTGCTCATGGGGATATTTGCCGCAGGAATAAGAGGGGACAGGGAAGAACTGAACCGCTTGCTTGAGATTTCTGAGAAGGTATCGAAATCGAAGCGTGTGAGTGTGTTTTTGGAAGCAACGAACATGGAGCCTGAAACCAAGACTAATGCGCAGGCGGTGAACGTTGTGAGGCGATATGTGCGTAAGAAACAGTATGTTAAGTTGCTCAGAATATGAGCGGAGAATGAGTGGGGAAAATTGTTTTATTTTTCTTAGAAACAATTGCGAGATATTTGTAACTCCGTTTGGTGATGGGCGTCTAAACCTGTACAATACAAGGATCAAACAATGAAAAAGTTTCTCCCTCTCTTGGTTGCTGGTCTGATGGCCCTCTCGGTGCCATCTTTGGCTCAACAGGGTCTTGGAAAAGGCGGCGGTGGTGGATCCGGCGGCGGTAGCGGCGGCGGATCTGGTGGAGGCTCGGGCGGTGGCTCCGGCGGAGGATCAGGTGGTTCTGGCGGCAGCAAAGGCGGCGGTAACGCTCCTCCTCCTGTCCGATCAGGTGGTGGCGGTTCTAACGGCGGAAGCTCAGGTGGATCCGGCGGTAGTAAAGGCGGCGGTAACTCGGGTGGCGGTCAATCTGCTCCTCCGATAAACCGTGGCGTCGGCTCATCCGGCAGTGTTTCTGGTTCAGGTTGTTCAACGCGTGATCGTGGCGAACAAGGAAACCAGAATCGAGGCGGACAAGAAGCTCCTATTCCGGGTCGTGGTCGCGGCGAAACTTCTCGAAGCGGTAGCGTGAATTACGGTGGATCGAATAACCAAATTGGACGAACACGTGGTGCGCAAGAGTTGCCTCCTCCGCCGTTTGTGAATTCGGAAAGCCGAAATATTCGCGAAGCTCGCGGTGAAGATCGAGTTGGTCGACCAATTGTTGGTTACCGAAACGGTTACTACCACTACAATAATCAGTGGCAAGACAGTAACTACTGGTATCCGCACTATCAGTTCAACTATTCGAACAACTGCGTTCCTTCCCCTTGGTACGGTTATGCGCACTTGCCGGGTTATATTTCGACAGTTCGAGTTGTATTTGACAACTTCAGCTTTGAATGGCGATCAGGTAACAGCTACCGATACCAGTATCAGGACAACAGTGGTTGGAACTGGGGCAACAATTCTCGACGTAGCGATCTTGACCAATCTATTGATGACATTTACGATGCCTTCGAACGAGGTCGGGTGCGTTACATGGAAGACTTGATTCCATCGCGAGGTCGAATTTGGATTGAGTTGGATCGATACGCGGGCTACCACGTTTCGGGTGATGACTTCTACGACTTGATGGAAGACTTGATTCAAGGTACTCGAACGATTGATTACCGGATTCGCGAGGTGCGTCGCAATGGAAACCAAGTTTCGGTAACGGCGGATCACGTTTATCAAGATAGTTGGGGCCGTACGCAGACGAGTCGGCATTACTACGGTCTTGAACAAGAACGACGTGGTTATCAAATCGTAGCGTTCCGTGTTGATGACTGAAAAAGAGTGATCGAATAAAATAAGTCGGGCTCCCAATTTGGGAGCCCGACTTATTTTATGTTAGCCAGGAGTTTGATCGCTTGGTGGCGTTGCGTCTGGCGGAGGAGTTACGTCTGGTTGCGGTGTATCGCTGGAAGGAGCAGAGTTGCTCGTCAGATTGTCGCTTGGAATTGGTGGGGCAACCGGATTATCTGTTCGTGGGAGTTCCGCTGTTTGGTCGTAATTTGGCATTGTCATTCCGTATTCGCGAGGATATGGGGTCTGACTGGCATTTTCGAATTCAGAAACCAAGGGGAGATTGGTGACATCTCGGTAGATCAGCAGGTATGAAACGGTTATCCAAGGGTAGACAAAAAGGAATGGAAGGCAGCAGCAGCTCATGGCCGCATAGTTAATGATGCCGGCGACAACAGAGAAGAGAAGGAGATTGCCGTAACTGGCCTTACCCAGTTCAAAAGAGCGTTTGATTGAATCTTTGAAGTTAAGATTTTCGACAAATGCGGCGGGAACCGCGAGGGCGAAAAATGGATAGGTCAGAAAAAGAACAAGGCCACCGAGAAGATATGAGCTACCTGAGGCGACAAACATGGGGATCATCTTTGAAAAGTCGGGTTGCCTTTCGTTGAACACAGATGTCATTTGACTACTCATGGAAAGAGCGGCAAAGAGCATAAATGGCATGGAAATGATCCACCCCGATACATTGCACCCGGCATAAGTGAAGAAGCGTTTGAGTTGCTGAAATCCTTCGGGGATATCTGGAAGTTGGCGGCGCATTACCTTTTGCGCCATGATCATGATTCCTGATCTGACAAATCCGAGTGCAGCCAGGAGGGCAAGGTTAGCGAGAATAGAGAATACGGTGCTAATGCCGAGCATTGAACCGTTGGTTATGCCTTCGGGACTGAGCATAAGAAATACTTGAGGAAAATTGATAATTTGTGAAATTGTATAGCCCCCCATGGCTCCGATAAGAGTGAACGCAATAAATGTTCCGGGGTTAATTTTGAGGAGCTCGAATGCCTCGCTGAGAACAGACCAATCGAAGCGCCCACGGGGAGCGTTCGGGGTGTTGAACATATTAAAGCGGGTTTGCGGTGGAGGCTGCATAAGTCAATTTCTTTGAGAAATGGAAACGCCCCAGGTTGTATAACTTGGGGCGTTAGTTTTTTTATTCGTCGTCAAGGGCAAGTTGCTCTTCGCCTTCTTCATCCCCATCCATTTGAGGATTTTCACCTTCATCTGGATCGGCGATGAGTCGAGCGATTGAGGCGATTTGATCGCCTTCTTTCAGGTTAATCAGCTTGACACCTTGGGCAACACGTTTGACATCTCGGATGCCTTTGACCTTGATTCGTATACCTTGACCACCGGTGGTCAGAACGACCAATCGATCTTCTTCATCAACGATTTCGGCGGAGACGATCTTTCCGGTTTTCTCGGTGCAGTTCATGGTGAGAATTCCGCTTCCACCTCGGGTTTGGATGCGGTACTCATCAAGATCGGTGCGCTTTCCGTAACCGTTTTCGCCAACGACCAGGAGTTTGGCTCCTTCGCGGGCAATATCGGCACCAACGATGTAATCATCTTTTCCTTTGAGTCGGATAGCTCGAACACCACCAGCGGCTCGTGATCGGGAAGTGGCGTCTTTCTCGTTGAATCGGATGGACATTCCGTTGTGGGTCACGATCATGACATCGTTGTTACCCGCGGAAGTGAGAACCCAACCGAGTTCGTCGCCTTCTTCAATATCAAAAGCACGCAGGCCATTTGATCGCAGATTTTGGAACGAATCCATTGGAGTTCGTTTAACTTCACCGTATTTGGTGATCATGGTGAGGAAGCCCTCACCCTTGATATCTTTAACGCTTACGGTTGCGGTTACCTTTTCGTCGCTTTCGATAGCGATGTAGTTGATGACCGGCATTCCACGGCTGTATCGGCTTGTTTCAGGCAGATCGTAGGTTCGCAGCTTGTAGACGCGACCACGATTGGTGAAGAAGAGGATGAAGTGGTGGGTGTTGACCTGGAAGAGATGCGATGGTTCGTCATCTTGCTTCATGACCGACTTGAGTCCCTTACCGCCACGCTTTTGCTGTCGGTAAGCATCCATTGAGATGCGCTTGATGTAACCGTCGCGGCTGATGCTGACGATAGCTTCTTCTTCCGGAATGAGGTCTTCTTCGCTAAATTCACCGGCTTCGCGGGCGATGATCTTGGTTCGTCGCTCGTCGCCGTATTTGTCTCGCATCGCAACGATTTCTTCGCGAAGGATTTCGCGAAGGCGTTCGTCATCGGTGAGAATGTTCATCAAGTCTTGAACGCGTTGAAGGGCCGATTTGTAATCGGTTTCAAGTTGAGCTTGATCGAGTTGAGTGAGTCGCCGAAGTTGCATTGCGAGAACCGCAAGGGCTTGGGCGGGGGACATTGCAAAATTGCGAATGAGAGCGAGGAGAGCTGTATTTTGATCTGAACTTGCCCGAATTGTTCGAATGATTTCGTCCAAATTGACTCGAGCAATTTGGAATCCTTCGAGTTGGTGAACACGTTCAAGGGCTCGGTACAGTTCATATCGGGTTCGACGAATGATGATGTTGCGTCGGTGATCCAGATACTCATCAAGAATTGTAAGAAGCGGGCTAACCCGGGGGGAACCATCAACCAGGCTGAGCATTGTGCAGCCAAAGGTTGACCGGAGAGTGGTGTGCTTCAGAAGGTAATTGAGGGCTCGGGTGGGGTTGACGTCGCGCCGGAATTCAACTTCGATACGCATACCGCGTTTGTCGGAGTAATCTTGGACGTCGGTGATGCCATCAAACTTTTTGAGTTTGGCGAGCTTAGCAATGTTTTCGACTAATGTCTTTTTGTTGACTTGATAGGGAAGTTCGGTGATGACAATTTTTGATTTACCCATGTCGCTGGATTCAATCATTGTCTTGGCTTGCATCACAACACTGCCGCGTCCCGATTCGTAGGCATCGCGGATGCCTTTTTTGCCCATGATAAGGCCGTAGGTTGGGAAATCTGGGCCAGGAATGAGTTCCATGACTTCGTCAAGGGTGCATTCTGGGTTTTCGAGTCGTGTTTAGATGCCGTTTCAGGCGTCGGGGAGGTTCTGTGGGGGCAAGGAAGGCGCCCTCCCGCCCGCGCTGCCTTGAGTACCGTTGCAAAGTAAGTTAGGGAACTTACCGGTGAGGTACATGGGTTCGTTGAGCGAGTTGGAATAGTTGCGCATCCATTCGACAGAATCTTTTTCAAGATCCTCCATGAGTTCCATGGCGATGGGAGCGATACGACATTCGGTGTATCGCATTGCAGCCGGTGGGTCACCGTCGATTGATCCGTAGTTACCTTGACCGGTAATCAGAGGGTAGCGCATGCTGAAGTGCTGCGCCATCCGGACAAGAGTGGGATAGATAACTTGCTCGCCGTGCGGGTGGTAGTCACCAGAAGTAGCACCACAGACTTTGGCGCACTTTTGGAATGAGCTATCTGGGGTGAGGTTGAGTTGCCGCATCGCGTAAAGGATTCGGCGTTGAACGGGCTTAAGGCCATCACGAACATCGGGCAATGCGCGCGAGATGATGACGCTCATTGCGTAGTTCACATAGCTTTTGGCTAGTTCCTCTTCAATGGGAACGCTTGGGATAATTGGATCCTGATCAGGCACGGTTTAATTCCAGACGAAGTTTGTTTAATTAAAGCCGCACAAGTCGACTCAGATTAGGTTCATTTTACCTTGCAAAAATAGCGGTCATTGGGTTCAAAAATGGGGATATCTCTTAGCAAGAAATAACTGTTTTTAAAGAAAAACTTAGGCGAGAGGGTCGGGAGTCGCTTCGACACGAATTCCAATTGTAGCGATGATTTTTGCGGCGTCAAGACAGTTTTCTTCGGTATCACTGTGAACAATCGACTGTCCAAGGTTGTCGATTTCCCAGGTTTCGATTTGGGCTTCCTCGGCATCACATTTTGTTGCGAGCATGAGAATTGTGATGACCTCCATGTAAGTGTTGTCGGGGTTATCGTAAACAGTTACGATCCAGCCTTTATCTTTTTGTTCGGCATGGACCTGAACGGTGTCAGGTTCGAGAAGTGGGGTTTGGGCATCCCAGATTGGAGAATCAACAACCGCCAAGTGGGAAACTGTTCCAGTGATACGGTCAAGATTCACTAATTGAGATTGATTTAAGCCTGACATTACTCTTCGTCCCATTCAGGTTTCACTTCGGTTTTTATGCCTACGGAGGCGATGATATTCGCTGCTTCTTCGCACGCTTTTTGGGTCGAAAAATGGACATTCGCTTGACCGAAGTGGTGGGCTTCCCACATTTCAATTCTTGCTTCTTCGGCATCGCATTCTGTTGCTCGCATGAGGGCCATCACGACAACATCCATTGGGGTGAAGTCGTTATTGAAAATGATGGTTCGGTATCGTCGCGTTTGGGTTTTTGAATCCGTTTCGCGCTGGATTTGCGGTGAGATGCTCATTCTTCGTCGCTCATTGAGTTTACGGGATTTTCTGCATTCTGTTGTTTTTTGAGCGGGACAAAGGGGGCGATTGCGGCAAGAACTGCAAGAATTGCGGGGAGCCAGGGCCACGGGAGGAATCCAGGAGGCACGTAAGTGAACTTCACCTTGTTATCGCCAGCGGGGACATGGGTTTCGATCCAAGTGCCGTGGTTGAACGTGAATGGCTTGTCGTTTAGCGACATTTGCCAACCCGGTAGGTTGGCGTAACGGGCGGTGAAGTCACCTTCACCATCTATTTGGACGATAAACCCTTCGGTGTTCACTTCGATGGGTTTTGAAGTGGGCGATGGGAAAGAGAAGATTCCTGGGCCTGCGACGTCGTAGATTCGGATGTCGCCTTCCTGACCTGTTTGAGTCAGTTGATCGACGGCTAACCGGGAGAACACTTTTGTAACTCCGGCTTCTGAAAGGGCTTCGGCATTGAGGCCTTGTTTGAGGAACATCATGTTGCCGTTGGTTGGCGGAGCGGGGTCTTCGTCGCTGTTGATACGTTTGAGGATATCAACGGTGGTTTTTGCCATGAGGCTGTCGTATCCGCCGATGTCCTGAATGCGGGCGATTGTAGCGAAGTTAGGGGGCATGAGTGTGCTGCTTGAGGCACCCATGAAGCTCCAGTTCTTATTCACAAAAGCGGTTCTCTGGCTACTTGAAACATCGAGCTTGATACTTGGTGGGTCGCTGAACGGGAGAACCTGCGTGGGTACAGAGATGAGATGGGCGATGAGAGCGCAGACCGTTCCTGCTACGAGCCAGCCTTTTTTGCTCCAGAAGAACCAGGCTCCGGCGGCGGCGACAAGCGCGATGACAAGTATTGGTAAGCCTTCTGTGGTTCGACGGGCGACAATCGGACCCATTGCGAACTCCATCCAACTTGTGAGGCCGGTGAGCTGAGTTGAGGCGAGGATTGTGAGGAGGGCGACGCCAAGTAAGCCGAAATAGGGGAAGGCTTTGGCTTTTGGATCAGCTTCTTCGCTCGACTTGGGAATTGCGAGGGCGGCTAGAGCGCAAGCAGCGAATACGAACAAGATTGCGACGCGTCCGGGTGAGCCAGTTGATGAAAAGCCAGGAATACCGAAATAGAGAAGTTTGGCTAGAGGTGAACCGATGGCAAGTAGGAGTCCAACGATACCGACCGCGAGAATGGGTGAGAGAGATTTCCAGTTCTGGCGTTTACCAAGAAGGCAGAGCCCGAGGACGACTGGTACTCCGAGCCAAATTGCGCTTTCGGCGTAGTTGCCACCGGGTTTGACGTACGTGCTGAGAGTGCTGGGGATATTTTCTGCGGTTCCAGGGTTATCGGGATGGCCTGGGGTGCCCATAAACGCTGGGGCAAGGGTGCCGAGGAATTCCCAGGGTTTGATCGCGGAGTTTGAATAAGCGGTATAGCCTTCTTCGGTCGCGGTTGACTTTCGATGAGAGGTTTTACTGAATTCGAGGGCGGGATTTATTTGAG
>JAPUDU010000206.1:4290-55655 GCA_027492935.1 Fimbriimonadaceae bacterium | reverse complement strand
CCAGCCGAAGCCGCCTGTAATAAAATCGTGGTTGCCGAGGACACCGAAAGTCTGGATGCTGGCTGTTTCGGGTTGAATTTGATCTTTTGTAAGGAATTGAGGGCCAAAGATCAAAAGGATTGGCTCGTTGTTGAGATTAACGTAGTTGGGGGATTTGAACCATGTGGATTTGAGAAAGGCGATTGTGTTTTTGAATTCGGCTAGAACTTGTGTAGGTTTGATTTGGCCTTGCTCAATTGAATTTTTGATCGATTGATCTTCATAGCAGATAGCGAATTTGAAGTTAAGTTTTTCGGCGATTGAGATAAAGAGGGAAGTGTTTTCGTGGATTTGTTTGTAGTCGTAGGTGTTTGTTGTGCCGTACCAATCGATGATTACGCCATCGATGCCGGCAATTTTCATCGTGAGGATTTGGTATTCGATGACATGAGGATCGCTGGAATCGTACGGGCCAATTTGGGGAGTGAAATGGGAGGCGATTGTGCCCTCGGCGGGTTCAAAGTGGTTCATTGTCCAATGCCAGCCGTAGGTTTTGCTTTTGGGTGGTGCTTGGTACCACGGCATGTAGTGAGCAAGGATGAGGGGTTTGGATATTGAGGCGGCAAGTATGAGGCTAGTGAGCATTTGGGGGGTCTGTCGGTTCATTGTGCCCGGTTTTGTTTAGGGCTCTTGTGATGGTTTGGGTTTACTCGCGGACGTGAGTACGGTTGATGTAACAATTATTGGCGGTGGCCCGGTTGGTTTGTTCGGGGCATTCTATGCAGGTTTGCGTGGAATGAGCGTTCGGATTATTGATTCATTGCCGGATTTGGGGGGGCAGCTCACAGCGCTTTATCCGGAAAAATATGTTTATGATATGCCTGGTTTCCCTGAGGTTTTGGCGAAAGATTTGGCGGCAAGCTTGGTTCAGCAAGCGGGTCGATTTGGGCCGGATATCGTATTGGGTCGGGTCGCAGAGACTTTGGAACGCCGGGGCGATGAGATGGTTGTCATTACGGGTGATGGTCAGGAGTGGCCGACTCGGACGGTTGTGATTAGTGCTGGAGCGGGTGCGTTTTCGCCTACTAAGATTGGAGTTGATCGGGAAGATCACTTTGAGCACAAGGGTTTGACTTATGGTGTGCGGGATAAGGCGATGTTTAAGGGCAAGAAGTGTGTAGTTGTTGGTGGCGGGGATTCGGCATTTGACTGGGCATTGGCTTTGCATCCGGATGCGGCTTCGATGATGCTTGTACACCGCAATGATCGGTTCAGAGCGCATGACGAGACGGTGAAACAGCTAGAGCAGACGGACTGTGAGTTTGCCTTGTTTACAGTGGTCAAAGAGTTACACGGTGAAGATCATATTACAGGGGTCACTTTGGAGGATACGCAGACCAAGGAGTGCCGCCATGTGGAGTGTGATGCGGTGATTGTGAATATTGGTTTTAAGAGTTCGTTGGGGCCGTTGAAAGATTGGGGGCTAACGATTGAGAAGAATCAAATTGTCGTTGATCACTTGTTCCAAACGAATTTGCCGGGTGTATTTTCAGTGGGTGACGTTTGTACTTTTGATGGCAAATTGAAGCTGATTGCGACGGGAGTTGGGGAAGCGGCGACGGCGGTTTGCGTGGCGAAGACTTTGATTGACCCGTCGGCGAAGTTGTTCCCCGGGCACAGTTCGGATATGGGATTGGGTAGCTAAATTTCCATGAGGTGAATAAGGACATTTGACATTTTTATATTTGATAAAACGCTTAATTGATTAAGCGAATTATCAAGTTATTCACTAATAAGCTGATAATTATTTACTGGTTTATTTGCTGGTTTTTGTAGGGAAAATAGCGTCAATTCAATGCGCAAGAGCGATTTTTCAGTTACAGTGCGATTGAACTTTTATTCAGGTGACTGAATGAAAAGTATTCAAGGCGTTGATGCCTGATAGGAGAGAATTATGAAAAGAATTTCAATCATTGTTGGATTGATGGCTATGATGGTTACTGCAAAAGCGGCAACTTTGACATTTGACTATAACTTGGTTTATACGGGCGCCACACCAGGTGGAGGAACACCTTGGGCTTCGGTTACTCTGACAGACAATGGAGTGAATACGGTTGATCTGGTCGTAAACCATAACGCGACAAGTGCGTCTGGCCAATTTGTTAGTTTGCTTCGTTTGAATCTTGAACCCACAGTGAGCGGAATTACTGCATCGGCAATTGCAGGCAAAACGGCGACTTTTAATTCGGTTTCGACAGGTTCGGCAACTGATGCGGGAACAACATTTGATTTTGCCGTTGATTTCAATACAAGTAATGCTGGCAGTGGTGCACAACGGCTTTTGGCAGGTGATTCGGTTACGATCAAGTTGATTGGAACTGGATTGAGTACGGCGAACTTTAACGCTCTTTCAAGTGGAGGAACTCCGGTTCGTTCTTTGATGCACATTCAAGGGATTAATGGTGGGCTTTCGAGCAAAGTGACAGAGGGTGTTCCGGAACCTGCGACAATGGTGATTCTTGGAAGCGCCGCTTTAGCTGCAATTGTTCGAAAGCGCCGTAAGTAAGCGCCTTAGTGAGCCATTCCTATCCTCCTCAGTTTTGAGGGGGATTTCTCCATTTCAATAGGTCTCGCTAAGCATGTAGTCCGTGGGCTGTTTCGTTTATAGCGTAGAACTGAGGAGATGGAACATCGCAAGGTGGTTATTATTGGGGGAGGATTTGGGGGGATTGCGGTGGCGAAGCGGCTACAAAAGTCAAAATTTGATATTGTTTTAATTGATCGTCAGAATCACCATTTGTTTCAACCGTTGCTTTATCAAGTAGGGACTGCGGGGCTTTCACCGGCGAACATTGCTTGGCCGATTCGGAGCATTTTTCGGCGGCAGAAGAATGTTCGGGTGGTTATGGATGAGGTTAAGGGGGTTGATGTTGGGAGAAAGGTTGTTCGATATGAAGGTGGGGAAGAAACTTATGATGCCTTGATCGTAGCGACAGGAATGACGCATGGGTGGTTTGGGCATCCGGAGTGGGCGGAGCATGCGATTGGGTTGAAGGAGCTTTCAGAGGCGACAGAGATCCGGAACCGTATTTTGGAGGAGTTTGAGCGGGCAGAGACAAGTGGGGTGGAAAAGATTAGTTTGGTCGTTATTGGTGGGGGGCCAACGGGGGTGGAGATGGCGGGTTCAATTGCGGAATTAGCGCGGAGAATTTTGCCGGACGATTTTAGATCGTTCGATCCGGAAAAGACGGAAATCTATTTGATTGAAGCGGGGAAGCGGCTTTTGAGTTCGTTTGATGAAGAGTTGAGCCGAAAAGCGTTGACAGACTTGAGGAAGATGGGGGTGACAGTGTTGCTTGGTCAGCCAGTGACTAAGATTGATTCGGATGGGGTGGAAGTTGATGGTAGGAAGATTGATTCCCGGGTGGTTGTTTGGGCCGCGGGGGTGGCAGGCACGCCAGTTGGTGAATGGCTTCATGCGCCGGTTGATCGTCAGAGTCGGGTTTTGGTGAATGGTCACTGCCAAGTGCCATTTATGGATGATGTTTATGTGATTGGGGATGTGGCGGCATTTAAGGCAGAGGATGGATCGATGTTGCCTGGGGTGGCGACGGTGGCGATTCAGCAAGGTGATTATGTGGGTCGGCGGATTTTGGGGGAAGAATCGGGGAATTTTGTTTATCATGATCCGGGTTCTATGGCCACGATCGGGCGAAGCAAGGCGGTGGTTGAACGTGGAAATTTAAGACTGACTGGTCTTGCAGCGTGGTTAGCCTGGCTTTTTATTCACTTGATTAAGTTGATGGGTTCTCGAAATCGGATGATGGTGTTTATTCAGTGGGTTTACAGTTATTTGAGTTATCAACGTGGGGCGCGGTTGATATTCCGGAGTGGGTGGCTGCTCGGGGTTAGCAAGACCCACACCCCCCCCGACCCCCATTTCCCTAGATTCTTCTAGGGAAATGGGGGCTAAATTAGACTGACCGTTCCATTCGGTTTGGAGCGGAGACTCCGAGGAGTTTGAGAGCGGATTGCAGAGCGATGCGTGTAGCGCGGCAGAGAGCAAGACGGGCTTGGCTGAGCTCGGCTTGATCGGGCTGGATGACGCGGCAACTATCGTAGAAGCTGTGGTAGGTGCGGGCGAGTTCGATGGCGTAGGTGGTGAGCCGGTTAACGCTGTAGTCCTCGGCAGTACGAGCAACTTCGTTTTGGAGGTCGAGGACTTTGAGGATGAGGGTGAGTTCTTTGGGGTGTTGGAGTTGAGCTAAATCGACTCCGCTTTGATTCTGTGAATCTTGAGGGAAAGCCTGTAATGCTTTTTCGATTACGCTGCAGATGCGGGCATGGGCGTACTGGACATAGAAGACGGGATTTTCGTCGGACTGCTTGGTGGCGAGCTCGAGGTCGAAATCCATCGCGGTGTCGTGATGGCGCATGAGATAGAAGAATCGGGCGACATCTGATCCGGCTTGCTGTTTTTCTTTTTCAGTTCCTTCGGGTTTGAGGGTAGCGCCGATTTCGTTGATGAGGTCGATGAGCGCGTAGATGTTGCCGTCACGTTTGCGCATGGGCGCGGGCTTTCCGTCTTTGAGGAAGCGGACGAGCTGGAAGATTTGGACTTCGAGGTGTTGCTTTGCCCAGGCGAGAGCAGCTTGGCATTGGTTGCGGTCGGCGACGCTGTCGTAGATGAGGGCTTCGTGTTCGTTGAGCGGTTCGGGGTTGTCGAGGGGTTCGACTTGGTCGCTGAACATGGCGGCGACTACGGCGGTGAGGCGGGCGATGTAGCCGTGATGGTCGGGGCCGAGGACGGTGATGAGTTTGTCGCCATTCGCGGGGCGGTTGAACTTGTCTTTGTGATAGGCGACGTCGCTGGCGATGTAGGTGAGGCGGCCATCTTTGCGTTTGAGCACGCGGTCTTGGTCGTCGCCGAATTTGGTTGATCGGAGCCAGATGGTTTTGTTTGATTGGACAATGGCTTCGCCAGCGGCACTTTGGTTTTCGTCAACCCCGCCCTGCCCTCCCCAATCTTGGGGAGGGCATCCTTCGGCATTATCTACGTCTTCTTCGTCGATGGGTTGGTTTTCTTTGAGGACTTCTTTGATGATTCCGCCCTTGGCCATGACGACTTTGGTTCGAATGGGTTGGTCGTCGGCGACGCCGTTGGCGATGAGGTGTTGGAGTTCTTGTTCAACTGTGCCGGAATCGTGGAGGGATTGTTCGGAGAACCAGGTGTCGAAGTTAACTTGGAATGTGGAGAGGGCAGTTCTTTGAACCGCAGTCATGATAACTGTGCATATTTCGATTTGTTGTGCAAGCGGTAATGTGACAAATACTGTTGAATCAGCTTCAACACGCTCCATTAAACTTCGAATAACTTCAATTCTATTAGCCCACTTGTCAAGATGGTCAAGCGCAACTCCATCAAGGAGTGGTTCTTCAGGATGCGGCACAACCTCTCCGGTATAGAGCTTGGGTAACAACTGATTTCTCAAGTTCTCAAGCTCTGATTTAATACGTAATAGAGAGTCCCAGTTAGTAAGTGTTGTTGCGACTTCGTGGACATAGTCGCCTTTATAGCCGTTATCGGGGACGGGGCGGCCTTCGATAATGGCTTTGACCGATTCAGCGAAGAGGCGCATCTGCTCGGAGTTGACGCCGTCGTTGATGTAGTACTCGCGGTGGACGGTATTGCCGGCGGCTTCGAGGACGTTGCAGAGGGCGGAGCCGAAAGCGGCGCCGCGGCCGGAGCCGATAGTGATGGGGCCGTTCGGGTTGACGGAGACGAATTCGACGTTGACTTTTTGGGGTTGGTTGTTTTTGGGCTTGTAGAACTCTTCAGGGTTATTGATTACTTCGGTTAAGAACTGGGCGGCCCAGGCGGGGTTGAGTTTGAAGTTGATGAATCCTGGCCCGGCGATATCGGCGGAGAGGATGGCACTTTGTTGACCGCCTCCGAGATTGGGACGGAGTAAACCTGGAATTTCTTGGACTGGATCCCGGCCTTCGCCGGGATGACTTGGATCACTGGTTCCATCAGTGGCACCTTGATTTCCTTTGTTAACGGGCCACCCTTTTTTGCTGAGGTCAATATCGGCAGCGAGGATAGCGGGGAGGAGGGTTTCGGCGAGGGCGCGGGGGTTTGTTTTGGCGGCTTTTGATGCGACGAGGCAGAAATTGGTGGCGAAATCGCCGTGATCGGCTTGTTTAGGGGGTTCGATTTCGACCGAAATTAGCTTGACTGATTGGTCAATTACTTGATTTTTCAACAAATCTTCAACGGCTTGAGAAATGATGTGAATGAGTGCGTCGCGTACCAAAACAGATTCAATTATGGTGGTTTGCGTGAGGGGGGCGAACGTTAAGACCCAGAGAAACAGTCAATAAAGTGTGTCATCCCCTTTCTTATTCACACGCATATGTGTCTAAAATAGGGGGACTGCTTGTGAATTCCTTTAAACCTGGGAACGATTAGGGAATTCAGAGGGAGCGTTGCATTGGGCCATTTTGGTTTTTTAGAACGCACGTTGGGCAGAGGACTTTAGAACGCATGGCAATTGAACGAGTACCGATGACCAAGTACCTGATTGATAAGGGTCACTTGAAGCCTGATCAGTTAGAAGAGGCAATGAAGGTTCAGGAGCAGACGAAGAATCCGAACCTCGGCAAAATTCTGACTGACTTGGGAATGGTGGGTGAGCGCGAAGTTACGGAAGCGCAAGCTCAGGAAGCGGGTTTTCCTTTTGTTGATCTTGACAACGTATCGCTTGAAAGCAGTGCGGTCAACGTTGTTCCGGATCGGATTGCAAAACAGCACCGCGTGATTCCGGTTCGTAAAGACGGCACGATGCTTTGGGTTGCGATGGACAATCCGAATAACTTGGAAGCGATTGATGCAGTTCGGTTTGCGAGCGGCTGTATGGTTAAGCCAGCGGTTGCAGTTCCGGGTGCGATTGAAGACGCGATTAAAAAATATTACGGTTCCGGGGATGGAGCCCCAGCCGAAGCACCTTCTAAGGCTACTAATGGTGGGGCAAGTAACGCTCAGAAAGCGCAAAACAGTTCAGCGGGAATATCCGCGCTTGTTGCTCAGGCGCAGGTTGTGCGTGATGCGGACGATGCACGTATTCCGACCGAAGAAGACGATGGGGCGGAGCTTGCGGAGCAAGCGCCTATTATCAAACTTGCGAACGCGGTTATTCAAACCGGGATCGTAGACCGCGCATCGGACATCCACGTTGAGCCACAAGAACGATCGGTTCGAATCCGTTACCGGATTGACGGGGTCTTGATGGAAGCGATGACGGTTCCGAAGAACCTTCAGGCACCTATGATTAGCCGCTTGAAGATCATGGCGGAAATGAACATTGCTGAACGTCGGGTTCCTCAAGACGGTCGTATTGAAGTTCGGCACCAGGGTCAAGAGTTTGACCTTCGGGTTAGCTCGATTCCGACTCCTTTTGGTGAGAAGATCGTTATGCGGATCCTTGATAAGGGTAACGCGATGATCGGTTTGGGCAAACTCGGATTTACGGAAGAGAACCAAGCTTCAATTGAAGAATTGATTAGTCAGCCGAACGGGATGTTCCTTTGTACGGGTCCGACGGGTTCGGGAAAAACGACCACCCAGTATTCCGTTTTGCACATGCTTAACTCAGTTGAGCGGAACATTATTACGGTTGAAGACCCGGTTGAATATCAACTTGGTGGTTTGGCTCAGGTTCAGGTTAATAAGAAAGCTGGTTTGACCTTTGGTACTGCGCTTCGGGCATTTTTGCGACAAGACCCTGACATCATCATGGTTGGTGAAATGCGGGACCTTGAAACAGCGGAAATTGCGATTGAAGCTTCGCTTACTGGTCACCTTGTTTTGTCCACGCTTCACACGAACGACGCGCCTTCGGCTACTCTTCGTATGATTGACATGGGCGTTGAGCCTTACTTGATCTCGGCAACGATTATCGGGGTTTTGGCCCAACGACTTGGTCGACGCATAGACAGCAATCATAAGGAACCTTATGAAGTGCGCGAAATTGACTTGCGCCGCTTTGGCTTCCAAGTTCAGAATCCGGACAACATGGTTACGCTTTATCGCGGTGTTCCGCACGAAGATAACCGCATGACTGGATTTAAGGGTCGAACTGGTTTCCACGAAATGATGATCATGAACGGTGAAATTGCCGAAATGGTTGTCCGCCGGTCACCGCTTAATGACATCAAGGCTGCGGCTAAGGCGAATGGCATGAAAGAGCTTCGTGAGGATGGACTTGCGAAGGTGCTTTTGGGTCAAACTACACCAGACGAAGTTATGCGCGTCGTCTTCACGGCTGGTTTCTAACAAAAATTAGAACTGGTTTGAACATTCTCGAATTGAAATAACGTCACACGAAAAAGAAAAGAATCAATTAACAAATGGAAAACTCAAATATGCCGCCCCAGGGGATGACCCCTCCGCCAACGACTCCTCCTCCAGCCGCTACGGGCGGGAGTGAACAGCCGAAAGCGGGTGCACCGCGATCAATGGAAGACTTGCACATTGATGAGTTGCTCCATATCGTTGTTGATCGAAACTGTTCTGACCTTCACATCTGTGTTGATAGTGAGCCAGTTATTCGTGAAGATGGTGGCTTGAAGCGATTAAATTATGAGAAATGCACGCCGCAGCAATCGCAGCGCATGCTTTACGAAATCGTTTCCGACGATCAGGTGACGCGATTTGAGCAGACGAAAGAACTTGACTTTTCTTACGCTTTGCCAAACCCTCCCCACCTTCGTGAGCAAGGGAAAGGTCCGATTCGGGCTCGATTCCGGGTTAACCTTTATCGTGACCGCGGTGCATGTGCTTCGGCTTTCCGTTTGATTTCGAGTCGCATTCCGACGGTTGAGGAGTTAAACCTTCCGCCGATTTTGAAAGCACTTTGCGAACGACCTCGTGGCTTGATCTTGGTAACTGGTCCGACGGGTTCGGGTAAGTCGACGTCTTTGGCGGCGATGGTTAACCACATCAACATGAACTTTGCGCACCACATTATTACGATTGAAGACCCAATCGAATATTTGCACGTGCACAAGAGCTGTGTTATTAACCAACGCGAATTGGGTCAGGATACGTTGAGCTTTGGTAACGCGCTTCGGGCAAGTCTCCGGGAAGATCCGGACATCTTGCTGGTTGGTGAAATGCGCGACCGAGAAACGATTCAGTTGGCGATCACCGCCGCTGAAACGGGCCACTTGGTCTTTGCAACACTCCACACGAACAACGCACCGGAATCCATTGACCGTATCATTGACGTTTTCCCTCCGGGACAACAAGAGCAAATTCGGGTTCAGCTAGCGAACAACTTGATCGCGATTATTTCGCAACAGTTGTTGCCGCGGGCGAGTGGTCCGGGCCGGATTCCAACGAACGAGATCATGCTTGCTACGCCGGCTATTCGTAACTTGATTCGTGAAAACAAGACTCACCAAATTCCATCCATGATCCAAACAGGTCACTCGCACGGGATGATGAGTATGGATCAGTGCTTGCGCGACCAATATATGAAGGGGCTCATCACTTTGGAAGAAGCGATGACTCGATGCCAAAACGTTGAAGAATTGAAGAAGATGATTAACCTGGGTGGCCCGGGTGGTCAAGGTGAAAACGGGCCGGGCGGCCCACCGAGAAGGTAATAAAAGATGGCAGTCTACAGCTACACATTCCGTGACCCGAGTGGGGGTCTGCAAAAAGGTACGGCGGAAGCCGAAACCGAAGAGAATTTGCGTGCCCGTTTCCAGGAGCAAGGCCTGGAAATCGTTGAAGTTACGCTTATTAAGAAAGGGAAGGTCAAAAAAGCCCGTAGCTACGGCAAGGTTAAGCTAACAAGGCTGTCACTTTTCTGTCGCCAGTTTTCTACGATGGTTGACGCTGGGGTTTCGTTGGTTCGATGCCTTGACGTTTTGAGCCGTCAAACTGAAGACCCTCGCATGAAAAAGATTCTTATTGATCTTGGCGAGCGGGTTGAGGGTGGTGAATCTCTGAGTCGTGCCATGCAACGACACCCTCGAACTTTCAACAGTTTGTTTATTGGTTTGGTTCGAGCCGGTGAGGTCGGTGGGGTTTTGGAAGAAGCCCTTCAAAGACTTTCCCAGTTTTTGGAATCCGACGTTGCGCTCCGACGAAAAGTTAAAGCGGCTTTGACCTATCCGATCATCGTTGTTTTGGCTGCTGTTGGAATTCTCGTCCTCTTGATGATTGTTGTTGTTCCTCAGTTTGCGGCGATCTTTAAAGACCTTGGTTTGCCGGACAGCGAGTTCCCGGCAGCGACAAAGTTCTTGATTGATCTTTCGCAGAATATGATTACCAACTGGCACATCTTCTTGATCACTGGTATCGTTCTGTACTTTGGTTTCAAGATGTTCTCGAATACTCGATTTGGCCGACGAGTTGTTGACCGTATCAAATTGAAGGTTCCGGTTTTTGGGCCGCTTCACTTGAAGGTCTGCATGGCTCGATTTAGCCGAACGATGGGTACGCTTTTGACTTCAGGTGTTCCGATTTTGCAAGCTATGGAAACAGTTGCCGGTACGGTTGGTAACTCAATCATGAGCGATGCGGTTTTGGATGCCAGAGCTCGGATTCGTGAAGGGGATCGCATTGGTGATCCGTTGGAAGCCAGTCGATTGTTCCCGCCGATGGTCGTTCACATGATCGGCGTCGGTGAAGAATCTGGTTCGCTTGACTTTATGTTGCAAAAAATTGCTGACTTCTACGAAGCCGAAGTTGAAGCAACATTGCAGTCGTTGACGGCGGCTCTTGAGCCGATTATCATCGTCTTCCTTGGTGGAATGGTTGGATTCATCGTTTATGCGATGTTTGCTCCGCTCCTCAAGGTTATCACGAGTCTTTCTTCGGGCGAAGGCGACGGCGGCTAATTGTTTTGAATTAAAGAGCCGGGAGCAGATATCTGTTCCCGGCTTTTTTGCATTAAAATTGTGCTTAAAATGGTATTGTTCGGGTTGGCATGGATGCCAAGGATTAACAACGCGTGTTTCCAGCTTGGACTTGGGTGGTCGGATTTTGGTTTGGGGCAGCTATTGGCAGCTTTCTGAACGTAGTTATTTATCGCATGCCCCGTGGCATTTCGATTTCAAAACCGAAGAATAGCTATTGTCCTAGTTGTGATAAACAGTTGACGGCAGGTGAGCTTATTCCGCTTTTGAGTTGGGCTTTTCAGAAAGGTCGATGCAAGTGTGGGAAGAATAAGATTGGGTCGCGCTATTTTATTGTTGAATTGATTACGGGAAGTTTGTTTGCGGCGATTTGGTATCAGCAGTTTTGTTTGTATCCACAGTCGTCGTTTGAGCCTCTTTACACGATTCGGGCGATCGGCTATATGTTGTTTGCGGCGGCCTTGGTAGCGGCGATCTTTACTGACTTAGCGCATTACATTATTCCGGATGAGATTAATGCGTTTATGTTTGTGGTTGGTGTGGGGATGAATATTGCGTTTGCGGCTTTTGGGTTAGAGGAAGCTTGGCTCTGGGGGATTCCTTCGAGTTTGGCGGGGGGGTTGGTGGGGATTGGTGTTTTGTGGGGAATTGCATTTCTGGGTCGCATACTGTTTAAGAAGGATGCGATGGGGCATGGGGATATTAAGATGGCCCGGGGAATTGGGGCCGTGCTTTTGCCGCTAGGGGCGGGGCTGAGTTTTGGGATGGCGGTTGCGCTCGGGGCCGTGATTGGTGGCATCCAGGTGGCGATGTATCGAAATAAACCGGCAGCTGATTGTGATGAAAATGAGGAGCCGTATGAGCCTGAAACCATCTCTTCGCTCCTTAAATGCGGGTTAGGTTATGTGTTATGTATGGATATTTTTGGGCTGATTCGGCCCAAAATATATGAATGGTGGTTTGGGGAGAATCCTTACTCGGTGGAAGAGTTTGAGGAGGAACCTGAGGTAGAACACACAATGATTCCGTTCGGACCTTATTTAGCGGCTGGAGCCTTGGTGGTAATGCTTTTTGCGCCCCAACTTCAGGTGCTAGTTGATCTCTATTTAGAAAAAAATGGATTTAAATGAGGACGACGGAACAAAGGGAAAATAAGGAAAGTCTCATAGACAGACCGGAGTAGGCCATGAGGAACGGCAAACGCGCATTTACATTACTTGAGTTGCTAACAGTGATCGCAATTATTGCGATCTTATCGGCGATCATCGTCCCGGTTTTTGCCCGGGTTAAAGACAACGCATATCGAAGTCAAGACTTTGCGAATATGAATTCGCTTCGTTCTTCTTTGCAACTTTATCGGGAAGATCAGGGGGCTTATCCACCAGCACTTCTGGGTTATGTCACGCTTTATGCGACAGGCCCGAACGCTGGCAATGTTATGCCGGCCAATGAAGTTAAAGGATTTTTGTATCCGAAGCGAACTGCTTCTTTAGCAACATTTACTCCCGCTTACGTTCGATTCCAGGCTACGCAAACTGTAAATGCAGTTTTCCCTGATGCAGACCCAACTCCGATTGGAAGTGGAGCTCAGCTTGATTTGAATGGCGACGGTGCTATTAGTGCATTAGATGACGTTGCGGGTAACCGCCAGGCATATGGTTCGGCAGATGGATTTGTCTGCTGGGATCCTGCGATTAGTGCAATCGCAGCAGGTGCTCGTTGCGGTGGCGTTTCGCTTTCGGACCCCAGTGACCCACGGGCACGCATGTTTTATTCGATTTCAGGATATGACGTAGGCGAGGCAAGAGTGCCAGCTGGCGGAAGCCGATTTGAATTGCGTTATTCGCGATTCTGGACTAATTTTGCAATTGGTGTTGGCGCAGGCAACGGTAATGGTAATCCGAATGATGATCCTCGTCAGTTGGGCTACAGCGATCCGCCAGATACAACCGTTGTTACCTGGAACGGCAACTTCCGTGAGTATGCGTCGGTGGGTGTTCCGCAAGCTGTTCGAAGAGACATTGTTCTTTATCTGAGCGGAAGTGCGCGACCCTGGGATAGCAAACAAATGTATGACCGAGCGTGGCGACAGAAGGCGAACTAAGTCGCCTCACCCATATCGACACACGCTTTTGACAAAGGCATAAGACTGAAATATTGAGAAAGGAAATGGTACGAGTAGGAACAAATCGACGCAAAATGGCTGGAACTTCGTTAATCGAAGTTCTCGTGGTCATTGTTGTGTTTTTGGTTGGGATATTGGCAATAGTTCAAGTTTTCCCTCCAGGCCTTGCAGTGTTGCGAATGAATCGAGCGCAAACGTTGGCGACATCGCTGGCGCGTGCTGAGGTTCAGCGTATTTTGGGTCAATCGGCTCAATTGCCGGAGCGCATTGTTGCCGGTAGCTTTGATGCCACGGGTACGGTTTTCATCCTTTCTCAAACCGATCCGAGCAACTTTAACCCGCCAGTTACTAATCCAGGCAACCTGGGTGAAGTCGATGGCAATGGTCAGGTGCTGGTTTCGGGCAACCCGATTGGTCACTGGACGAAGCAATCTGGTTCTAACAAGATCAACCGTATCATTGGTGAAGGTCGTCCGATTCCTCAGCCGACGGTGGTGAATGGTGTGCTTGGTAGCCGTATGCAGTTGATGTTTGCGCCGCTTTATTACATCTACGATGGTGCGAATGGTCGATCTGCTGGTCAGGTGCTTTCGGTTTACGGCAATGATCTGCGCCGATCTTTGGGAAGTAGCGACGAGTTTATTCCTGATTCAACGGCTGCGCTTTATGATACGGATGCCTTTACGTTCGTGCCGGAAGAGCGAGCAACGTTGACAACTAATACGCCGGCTGGGTTTGACCGCAAAGATCAGATTTGGATTGGTTTGCTGCAAGATACGGGCACTAGCCTTCCGATTTTCCATTCTTATCGCATTTCGATGAGCTTCGTTTACAACGATGGTGTGTCCGATCGCGTTATTGAAGCGATCTTTACAGCTCAGCCGGATATTTCGACGAGTTATTTCCGCCAGTTCAATAATTACGCAGTCATTTCAATTCCTGATTTGCTTTCGGCTTCTACTTTTAATCCGCTCGGTTACCGAGGGGTTGAGGTTGGTAGCTTGCGCGTTCAACGCGTTTTCCAAGAAGTTCCGGCTGCAACTCCGTTTAGTGCGTACGATCCTTACCAGTACCGACCGTGGAACCATGCGCTTGGGATGTTGTTGTTGAACCCCGTTGGGGCAACAGAAAAGGTTCGTGACTTGGATGGTAACGCGGCTCCGTTGATTGCGCGAGTTGACTATTCGGTGTACGACTGGCGAATCATGCGAGACGAATTTTCCGTGCCGAACCCGGTTTTGGTAGCGAGCTTTAACCCGAACATTAAGCTTTTGGTGAACTCGGTGCGAGCAGGTAGCGGAACAGGGCCGGATTCGAAGCCTTACGGTGGGATCGCTTTGGCGGGAGACGGCTTTATGCAGACTCCTGATCTAGGGGGCACTTCTGGTAGCCAAGACTTTGTTCTGGTTGATTTGGAAACGGGCGGAGTCGTTGCGGGCAATTCAAGTGTTGCGAATAGCTCCTACTTCGTGGATAAATCGAACGGAACCGTTCAGTTTAAGGATACGGACACAACAGATGGTTTTGCGATAACGGGTCGTCTTTATGTGCCGAACGGAGGCTATCAAGGTTGGACTTTGAGTGCTCCGATGGAATTAGCTGGTCGCCGAGTTCGTGCGCTTTACACGGCTAGTGGAGACTATGCTACGCAGGTTTTGAAGGCTTCGGCGAGTTACAACATTGTGTTCCCGTCGGCGCCAGCTCAGTTGGTTGCAGGTCAATGTTACGTTGGTGGCAGTAACGGTTGGGGTTTTGCTAATCGTTTGTACTTCCCGCTGATTGATAGTCGCCAAAAAGTAACGGTCGGTGAGATGTGGGTGGCAGGTGGCACAAGCCCGGTTATCCGTGATCGCGACTTGAAGATTAGTGGTGTTGAATCGATTGGTGGCGTGACTGTGGCTTACGCTGAAGTGCCAGGTGGACTGAACTTTGATGCGAGTCGCAATAACTATGCTGTTCGGCGGGTCAACGGTGCTTCGATTAAGGTGCGAGCCTTCTATAACCCAGATACTTGGAGCCTTGGTACAGATGCGGGAACGAACTTTGATCGATTGCGCAAGTGGACCGAGCGGTATTACACAACCACGACAGAAACTTTTGATGCGGGAGGAAATAACTAATGGTAGTTCGAACTAAGCGACGAGCGTTTACGCTCATAGAATTGATCACGGTGATCGCGATCACCTCGGTTCTACTCGGGATTATCATTGTCCCTGTTATTCAGAGTTTCAACTTGACTCGAGCGGCTCAAGGCTTTGCAACGGCTCAGGATCGAGCGCGGGCTGTGATTTCGCGAATTGAGCGAGACATTTCTAACAGTGCTGGTGTTCGTGACAACTCGGGAGCTAAGGGGTCGCTTTATGTGATGGTTCCTGACAATGCGGGCAATAGCATTCCTTTGATGCTCAGCTATGTGAAGCTTGATGTTCAAGCACCGGCGCAGGGTGATCCTTCATCTCGCGTTGGTACGGCATTCGTTGATCCGGATACGGGCAAGGTTGACCCGACGCTTACAACTCCGAAGGGTCAAGTGCGCTTACCAGGCGTTCCGGGGAATTCGATTGTTCGGTACTTCATTTGCCGACGAAACCCTGAACAGCCTTACAATAATCCTTGGGTTCAATTCAAGTTGCCGGGTGGCGGTAACTGGTTGCCGGCAAGCTCAGCCCAAGACAATTTGTATGTTTTGATGCGGGCGGAGGTTGAGCCTTACGTGTATCAAACAATTGCAGGTGTACCGACGAGAGTCGTGAACTCAGCGTTTTTCTATGACTTAGATCGAGATGCTGATCCAAACACAAGCGGTCCGTTGCTTGATGATCCGACATTTATGGATCCCCTGGCGCGTAATGCTTTGGGCGGTAGCGCGGCTTTGGGTTACACCGTTCCCCAGGTCTATGATCCGGCGGATCGTGATGTGATGGTTCGCAATTGGATGAGCAAGGCTTCGATCGTTACTGAGGTTAGTCGCTATGACATGATCATGCCGGCGATTAATAAGCAGAATCAGCAAGTTCAATTTGATGGCGTAAAGCCAGTGGTTATTCCTCTCGTGCGATTCCAACCAACGCGGCTGAACAGTGAAGCGGCGGAAGCGATGCTTGCGGTTGGCATGAGCGAAGAGACGGATAACTCGGAAAAGATTGGCCCTCATGTTTTTCGAACTCAAATGGGGCAATGGGCGGATGCGCGGATGCGCATTTGGGGCAGCGTTTATACCCCCGCGGCAGGCCCATTAAATGCTTCGTCGGGTGCCGTTCGCGCTCCTTGGGCAGGTGGAAATACGCTGGACATGATGCCGAACGCAACGGGTGAGAATGCAATTTTCGGCCCGGGCGGTGAGTTGATCAATGTTGATCGTTATCGTGCGCTTAAGAATTCGGGTGCGGATTATCCATTCTTCCGCTCACTTAACTTGGCGTTGTTGACGGGGTCGGCTTTAGATCGGCAAGAGTTTATGGCGATGGTGCCGAATACGACAACGGGTCAGATTGACGCGGCCTTTGATATTCGTGACTATGGTCAAGATGCGGGCGTTCCTTACGAAGGTCGTATTCCCAGTAATACAACGACGGAGCCGGGTGTGGAAGTTGGTTTGACGGTTACTCCGGCAAACGCAACTTATCAAGCCGGTCCGGATTGGCACACCTTCTTTGGTGCGAATGAAAAGTACGCACGGCTTTATCATCAGTGGGATAGCTTGTGGCCGAATCTATCTTTGGCACCGGCACGTGATGATGCGGCAAATGGTGTGAAGCGATTTATTGACCTTCGAACTTTGCCTCAGGCAGGTGGTTCGGCAGAGCCGAGTCCTTTGAGCCCAGGTTTGTTTGCGCGGATTGCGATTACTCCCGGTAGCGATGTGCTTTACGGGCCAGATCAAACTCCAGGGCCGAACTTTGGGCAGATCGTGCGTTACACGCGTGTTCCTAACATTGACTCGATTCAAGTCGGAGCGAATCAATACAAGATCAATTACACGGATCGTAAAGAGCCGGATTGGGCGGCCGTGTACGGATTTGGTGGAGTTAATTACGACAAAGCGTTTTACGACCCGACGAGTTTCTTGAGCTCGGTGCTGCAGGCACGATATCGAGCGGGTTATGTTGAGCTGAACTCGAAGTATGGCGAACCGATTCCGGGCGATGATTCAATTTTGCCAGCGGGACCGAAGCCGAACGGGAACATTTACGTGACCTATAGCTTCCAATTTACTGAGCCGAATGATGTTGTCTCGGTGGACTACGGTTCCACAGAGCTGATGGAAGTCGTGCTTTCGATTCGCAACTATCCGCAATCGAACTTGCCGCCACAGTTGGTGACAGTACGCGGAACAGCGGCGGTACGCAACAAACTGCGGTGATATGAGAATGACCATGTACGAAATGAACCAAGTGGCTTTAACGCGATCTCGAAAACGAGGTCAGACGTTGATCATCGCGATATTGATTCTGGGAATCTTGTTGATTCTGGGAATTGCGTTTGCAGGCATTATTAGTCGCAGTATTAGTTCTACGGGCACTTCGGCTCGGCGAACCTTGGCAAGTGATCTTGCACAAGCTGGGATTAAGTATTCGCACTCTCAGATGATGAATTCAGCTTTGGGTGCAGACTGGCGACCGCCAACAACTCAATTTACGGCGGTTGGTGGCTTTACAAAAGATCCTGATGCGATGTATTTGCGGCCCGCGAGTGGCTTTCAGGTGGAAATTGATCCGGTTGGACGACCTGGTTTCTTTGTTACCGACTTAGGTGGCCCGGATTATCTCGGTGCTTATTCTCGAGTTGGTTTTGATAAAGGTCGGGCATTGGTTCGTGTACGTTATGCTCCGAGTGCTTATGATCAATTTAGCTCCGTAACTGGGGCGTTGCGAAAAGCGGGTAAGGCGCGTGGTCACTTCGTTATTGAGTCGGCAGGGCGTTCGGGCGTTGTTGATGACCAAGGCCGGGTTGACCCGAGTCAATTGCTTTCTGCGAGTGTTCAGGTAACCGGTTTTGCCGACGGCAATGCTGTGCGCAATGCTCTTGGTGGCATTAAAGCAGCAGATGCTGGAGTGATCAATACTCGGCGCATGATCGCCTTTGCAAGTGTTGGGATGCTTGAATCAAGTCTTTATATTACAGATAAGAATGGAACCGGCCGAGCAGCGGAAATTGGTTTTCCGGCGGCTGACGGGGTTGGTATCTTTAATAATAGAGCAGGGGTTGGCGCTACGTACGAAGGTTCAATCGTTGAAGTGCCGCGGGTATATGGTTCCAATGTTTCTGGTCTTGCGGTCTTGCCGGTTGATCAAGGTCGATGGGATTTGCTGCAGGGTGGTGGATCGATTTATTCAAACACCTCAGTTGAAGTGCATGGCGCAAATGACATTTTTGTTAACGGTGCATTGGGTGAGCAAGTCAATGTTGTAAATGGAATCCGGTCAGCGAATAGCTCTTCTTCGATCACTTTCCACGTTTTTGATTTGAATGCCAATGCTCAAACCTGGCACGAATGGAATACCGGTCTAGGAAATCCGGTGAACTCTCCTCAAACTTTGGCGGCGGCACAATTGAACAGTAATAATCCGCAGTTTTCGACCATGTTCGGGCTGTTGCAGGATGGTCGAACGGGCGAAGACGCGGCTGGCTATAATCGTCAGACCAAAGTCAAGGCTGCTCCTTCGATTACTACGAACAATCCGCAATCCGGTTTGAATCGCTACCGTGAGTTAACGGAGCGAACTGGTCAAGCCAATGCGAACGGCACGATTGCCGGTCAATTTGGACACGGTGAAGGCGTTTATGTTGATAGCAACGAGCGCGGCAACCGACGTGGGTCGGATGCGAGTAAAGGTTTTGACCCGCAAAAATCTCTTCCTAACGATTGGTTGAACCCGAATAACTCGGCGAGCCAAGGTTGGCAAGGCCCTTACTACATTCCGAATGCTCCGCACGTGCGAATGTTGCCGGATGGTTTTGAAATTCGACGGGATACACGCAGTGCAAGTCCGTTCTGGCAAGATGTTGTTGGTAACTCAACGGGTAACACCTATTGCCGCTATTGGGTTCGCACGGTAGCTGGTCAGAGCTATGTAGTTGACTCAATTTCCCACCCAGCATTTGATCCTTTGACAGGCTCATTTGAAACTGCTGGTCGAATTTTTAATGGTGTGTTGATGTTCGAGGGTGATGTCCGCGTTCGTGGTGTCATTCCGACGGATCAGCAGTTGACTTTGGTTAGCATGGGTTCCATTTACATTGAAGGCAGCATTACGAAAGGGATTGTTGATCCGGTTAGTGGAGCGTTGTTGACTCGCCCGAGCAGTTCTATGTTGGCGTTGTTGGCAAAAGATTACGTCACGGTGAATACAACGATGTTCTTTGGCCCGAAAGTCGGCGAATCGCCGAAGCCGAAGTCAACGAACCCGCTTCCGAATACTCCGAACCCGATTGAACTTGACGGATCAGGCAGTATCGTGATGAACACCGAGTTCTTGCTTAATCCGGTTGGGAATAATCCTTCTAACTGGTTGCCTTACGCATCCACTTATACGGCGGCGGACGGTACTGGCCCAATGGCGACAGACGTGATTGTTTCGGCGAGTGCCGATGATAACGGGCCGTCATTCCTTGGAATGGACATCACGGCAGGCGCGTTTAATCGACCTTCCGCAACGGGTGCATTCTTGTTCGAAACGGTTTTGAATGGTGTGTTGACTAATGGTGCGGCGGCAACTTATCCGACACCGGTGCCAACGAACATCCCTGAATATGGTTTGACTGATCCAACAGTTAACGCTTATCCGAAATTTGAAAGCTGGGCAATGACGATCTTTGATCCGGCTGGCGGTTTTGGGGCGTATGTTCCTGGTCAGCGCAAATTGGAAGCCACTAACTTGAACGCTTCGGGTGTGTATGACCTTGCGATGCAAGACACAACCGACTTCCGCTTAGCTTTGAATCCAATCGGTGGACAACCTTCGAAAAACGCATTGGTTGCGCGAACGGCAATCACTCCGGCTGACGTTCGGATTGAAGCAGTCATTTACGCTCAGAATGGTTCGTTCTTCGTGATTCCTGGTCAATGGTTTAACACCAATCCTGATGACTTGCGGGCTGCATTCGAAGCGAGCTACACCCCAGGTGACAATACGGATGATTTGAATACCGGATTGTTGAATTACGGTGGTGGCGGCAACTTGTTGCAGGCTCAACAACGACGCTACGAGCAATTTGGTGCGTCTTCTGAAGTTCCGTTCTTTGGTGAGCCTTTGGCGGTTCGAATTTCGATCATTGGTTCGATTTCACAGAATATGCCCGCTCCGATGAGTATGCAATCTGAATGGTTGAAGAAATGGGGTTGGATGCCAAGGCGACTTGGTGGATCTGGTCGATCTTTGCCTTCACAGCATGTTCAAGGTGGCGTGTTGGCTGCTGGTCAGCTAGCAGTTCCCAATCTAACTGTGGTTTACGATCCTGTTCTTGCTACAGCGGCGGTGCCGTTGAATGCTACAGCAACATCACCGCTGCAAGCGGTTCGACTTGACTCTGAGGGACGGATTCTTGCTCCGGCACCTCGACTACCGGTGAGCCCAACGTTGGCTTACTTTGGAGACATTAACCCGTGAAATTAACGCGATTGTTCTCAGTTCTCGCACTGGCGGCCAGCACCTTGACTATGGTGCTGGCTCAACCAGTCACTTATTCGACAGATACAGTGGCGGTTAAAGCTGGCGTTGTATTGCTTAGGAATAACGCGAATAACATCATTCCAAGTGGTGCTCCTCATATTTGGGGCATTTTGGATGGAGACCCGTCGATTAAGCCGGCAGATTGGCGATTTCAGTCTGGTTCTGGCAATGGCATTTTAACTACGGGGGCGGCGGTTCGTTTTGGTGGTACGGCAGGAACACCGATTGATAAGACTTATGCGCCTTATTGGGAAGTTGATCTGAGAAATGCGACTACCGATGACATCTTGCGTTACGACGTCTTGCAAGTGAGCTTGGTCGGAAACGCGGTATTGACTACCGCCGATCGAGAATTGTTGCGGCAGTTCGTGGATAAAGGTGGTTTGCTGTGGATCGATTTTGCTGATGATGCAGCGAGCGTTGATGGCGTTAATAACTTTCCGGCTCCGGTTGTAACAAGAATTGCCCCAGCCGGCCCTGGTTCATTTATTCAAGTCAATCCTTTCCACCCATTGATTTTGGGGCCTAATCAACTCTCGTTGGCAGATATTTATTCGATGACAAACGGTGCGTCAACGCAAGTTGTTGATCCGTTCGTTTTAGGAGCAACTCCGGTTGCGGGAATATTGAGTGGGTCGGAGCGAGATTCTTTGAGAATTGAGCCAGTTGCAACTTCAGATAATTCGGCAGTTATTGCAGTTTCTCAAGTTGGGGAAGGGTTTGTTATGATGACAAGCCGGGCAGTATCTCGCATCATTAACCGGAATTCTTCCGGTGGTGCGAATGCAAACTTGGTTCTACAGGCTCCTCGTCGCGATGCTGCTTATACAGCGGCGGCGAAGCTGGTGATTAATGGTTTATCCCTTCGCTCACGCTACACTTCTGGTGCTTCAGGTTCGCGTAATTCAAGTGCGAATGGCGTAACGATCGGTGTCCCTGCAATCAAGCAATTTGGTGCTCCCGCTTTTCCGGGACAAAAAGGTCGCCCCGTTTTGGTGAACGGTCGCATGATTGTTTCGGCGGGAGGAACTATTTATGTTTATGATGCCGATCCGAGTAGCGACGTAGACCGAGATGGTAATTCAGATGATGGAATTGCAGATCCGGTGGGTTCTTCTTACGACCGAGTTTGGTCAAGTGCGAACTTGGGCGTTATTTCGGAACCGACATACGTTGAGGTTCCTGGTTCGCCGATTGCAGAACAGATTTGGGTTCAGAGTCAGGATGGGCGAGTTCATGGTTTTAACTTGAATCAGGCTGGAACATTTGCCAACGTTGCTCCGTTTGCAACGATTGATCCTCCGGTGGCGGGTCCGGCAAGTCAGACTGACTTGTTTGCGCCGACGGCTCATGAAGGCATTTTGTATATTGCTGACGAAGGTGGAGCAACGGGCGGCCAAGGTCGTTTTTGGATGGTCAACGTGTTGATGGCCGCTGATATTGCGAATCTTGGCGGAAACGTTAATGAAGCAAGAAACGTTGACGACGATGGAAATCTTCTCGGAAACTATGCTTGGGGTAGTGCGGGCGCACCTGCTCGATACCGAACAGCGGCGGGAAGTGCTTCGGTGGCATACATTCCGATTCAAGATGGATCGGGTGGGATGGACTTGGTTGCCTACGTTGGAACTAAGCGACAACCTGCTCCCTCGGTGACTCCGGCTGGTTTGGCCAGTTTTTATCTTGGTGCTCGGGGCGAAATTCCCTCACCTGGTTTGGCTGGTACCGGAATTAACTTAACAACCCGTGTTGCTAATAACGGTTTGCGCGTTAGTATGAACACCGGTAATCGATCTCCTAAGGGCCTGACAGTCCGGGTGATTGTGAATGGTCAAGTTTTGAATGCGGCGCAGATGTCGACGTACTTTACTGGGGTTGTTTTGCAACCAAGTAATGGGGTTATTCAGCTTCAGATTCAACCGGCACAATTGGGTGCATTTGACTGGGATGGTACTGCGACTCCTTCGCCGTTAGATGACCCAACTTATCGAATCGATTACATGGTTGATTGGACAAACGGAACGAACTCGATGGATGCTTCCATTCGTGGTTTTATTTTGTTCCAAGACCAAACAACACCAACCCTCGATATGGTGACGGCTCCGGCAGTCGCTCCGAGCGGAAACATTGGGGTGATTCTGAGTGGAGCCGCTGGTGGTTCTTATTACAACATTCGGGAAACGGGCCAAGGTGGCTTCCTGGTTCGGGGCCGATTTGAATTCCATGGTGCGATTCAGAATCTTGGAGCACTTGGAACTACGGTTGGCTATCCGCCGAGCTTGGTGGATGAAGATGATTTAGTTCGTCTGGTGCCGATGATTGATGCTCCGATGAGCAATATTCGTCCGACGGGTATTGCCGTTTCTGGGAATTCGTTTATCGTAACGACAAACGCTACCAAAACTCTCTTTGGTTTTGGTGTTCCAACAGCTTCGGTTCTTTCATTTGAATCAGCTCCGGACGATGCGGAATTCATCATTGATGTTGGATCGGGTCAAGACAGTAGTTTGGTGAGCTTTAAGCAGCCAGATATGTCGAAGAGCGGTTACGCGACGACTCCGGTTATCTTTAGCTTGCTACCTTCGAGCTTGCCTGGAATTTCGATTGAGCCAATTCCTAATACGACTCGCGCGCGCATTCGTATGAATTCGCTTGCTTCATCGAAGGTTGGACCTTTGAATTCTTGTCTGGCGAACAATTTGCCAATCATTGTGAGCCGTAGTAACCAAACGGACACTATTTATGAACCGGAATCATCCGTAAACAATGGTGTCTTCTTTAGAGGTTTTGCGGGTGGCCAATGGAATCAGCTCAACTGGTACACGGTCATTAACGGCTATGTCGCTCAGGTTGGACCGGTGATTGCTGGTGAACGCATTATTCTGGGCGGGGCAAGCTTCTTCCCCTCATTGATTCTCAATGGTTTTACGAGTCCGCCAACTGGTCTTGATGGCTTGATGTACGGGATGGATCGAACGGTTAGCCCAGGCGATACCCATTTGGTGTCGACTTCGGCGCGGCCTTGGATTAGTCAGTTGTACAGCCTGAAATCGAATGGCCCGATTACTCCGTTCGTTTTCAACAATATTACGGCGGCGAAATCGATGCGATGGCCCCAACTGAACGGTATTACTGATATCGATGACTTCCGGGTTCGCGTTTTGCAGGCTTCGATTCTTGGTGAAAGTAATTTCCACGGCCTGGCAGCAGGCGAAGGCTCGATTGCGATTACGAGTGACAACAATACGACGCTATTTAAGCGAAGTGACTTTGTTCTTGCTGATGCAGGGCGAATCAGTCGATTTGACCCGAGTGGTAATCCGCTGTGGTCGATTGAAAGTACGGCTGAAGTTGGGACAAACCAACCTAACATTGCTGAACGTGCTCGGAATTTAAGCTCGCCCAATCGCGTTTATCCCGATGGATCGAATGGCTATGTCTTCGTTGATCCGGGCAACAACCTTGTTGCACGAATGGATGCAGCTGGCAGAGAGGTTCGTTCGATTACTAAGCTTCGGTTCCATGAAGATGTGTTTGCAACGACCGATCCGGCCCGCCCTGAGCAAAGCCCACGCGGTCAAGGTCCGAATGAATCGAAGCTGTTGCGCAATCCGCAGGATGTGGCTTTCTGGTCAACTTCTGTAACGGCAGCTGATGTTCAGCGACTGTTCCCCAGTGAAGGTGCTTATCGCACATATACAAATGAGCGATGGGATAACTGGTTGATTGCTGATGCCGGAAATAACCGTGTTGTTCAGCTGATTGACCGTTATATGCTTGACGCCAATGGTCGAGTCACGGGTGTTGTTCGCTATGTTGATCGAACTGACAACGAAGATCCGAACAACTTGACTCCAGCGTTGGGCATTCTTTGGTGGCACTCACCGGAAGAGTTCACGGGTAAACGTTACGCCTATAACTCCATTGGTCGAACGACGATTGATGTTGGCGGCACGCCACGAACAGCTTATGCTCTTGGGTTCAATAACATTCAGCCAAGTCAACGTACTTTTGGTTTGGATACAAATCCGAGTGCTCGCGGTGACAATCCCGGTGGCTTTGGTGGAGCAATCATTTACGATGGTCCTCAAACGAAAGTTATCAACGAGTTTGTTGTTCCTGCTACTCCCGCAAACGTTTTGATGGGAACAGCTGGGCCGAACTTTGCGTTCAACTTGCCAGCTCGAGCGGCTCAGACTTACAAGGTGAGCGGATTGACTTCGGTTACGGTTCGTTATAACGACTTTGGTGGCGGCCCGATCTTGACAGTTATGCTTTCAACGGATCGTGGCGTATTTGAAGTTGTGGAGAACACATCTGGCCCCACTCCTTACTGGGAAGTGATTTGGATGTTGCCGGTTGAAGTGTATGAGTTTATGCGCCGACCGGTGGGAGTATTTGCGAGTTATACGCAAGCTCAACTTGGTGACAATCCGCAAGGATTTAGGCCAATGCATGCCCGGCGAATGGATTCGGGTGATGTGCTGGTTGTCAATGGTTACTCCGGTACCAAGAAAGACAACAGCAACTTTAGCGGTGAGGTTTTGATTGTTGATGGAAGTATCGGCAACGTGCCTGACCCCAGAATTCCGAGCTTTAGTGTGAATCGCCAAAACTTTGGCTTTAACTCACTGAGCATTAAATTTGAATTGCCTCCGGTTCAAGGTATCCGAGGCATTTTCCGACCAGTATTTGCAGAGAGACAATAAGCGATGAAGGTGAACCCTATGGAAAAAAACCACATGCGGACTAATTGGTTGCCAAGGACGTTTGTAGCGACTATTTTGGTCGCCGCGTTTGGCATTTTGAACGCTCAGGATTTTCGAACATTTTCGGGAAGCAATGAACGAACAGGGAGGAGTACGCTTCAAGCATCTACGGCTGTGGCTGAAACGGTTTGGGGCAACGCTGGTCGCGGTTTCTTGCGATGGTGGGATCCCATTTTTGAAAATGGAGCGGCTTTGGACAATGGGGACACGGGGACATTCCCGTCGCTTGGTCTTTGGAATAATCCGGCTCCGATCGGTGGAGATATCTCGCTTGCCAGCTTCTTTGTTACGGATACGGCGGGTGAAGCCCCTTATCTTCATGCAACAACATCACCTACAGGTGGGAATGAAGGAAATCCATCGGCCGGCGCTACGGCGGCTTACACTTGGAACTTCACGACATTAGCGGCTAGCTCTGAGTTTCAAATTGAAATCAATTTGCCGATTGGTCCAACTAACGTTAATCCGTTAGGTGCGGCAGACATTCGGTTTACACCTCACTACCAGTTGTACAGCGTTACTGACGCTGCGGGTACGACATTCCATTGGCTTGACATGCGTGAATCGGCGGGTGGTTACACCGCGATCAACGATGGTCAAATGTTCACTTCCACGGCGGGTGGCGTTATTACAGTTACGCTTTATAACGTTTGTCGCCGAAATGACTTTGGAACTTTGATTGACAATACTGATCAGCCGGGCGTTGACATTGTTTACGCTGATGCAGCGCAAGCGGTGAATCGTTCACCGCGAGGTCAAGGCAACTACGTTGCTTCGCCAGTCGTTGGTCAGTTGCTTCAGCCTCGACTTGATGGTCAACCAACAGTATTTGATCAACGGGTTGTTACGGCAAGAAACGAAGATACGTTCATCGGCTCTTTGAACAAAGCAGTTCGATTTGGAATTTTGACTTCCTTTACGCACAATGGTGCGGTCGTTGATGCGGGCGCTCCTTTGCGACGCAACATGGTTTGGAGTTGGCCAGCGGTTCGACCGTTTGACCTTTCGACTCTAGAATCTGATCGATATGCGGTTGAACGCCAGAATTGGATTGCGGGTGGCGTGAATGCAAACTATCCTCGACATTTGGTTTTCCGCCAAGCGGATAACTTGAGTGCGGCGACAACCGTTGGCGTCGGCTTTGCGAATGCCGCTGTATTCAATTCAGTTGGCCCTGATTACTTGGTTACTCCGGTTGTAGCGGCTCCGACAACATTTTCTGAGTGGGCACCGGAAGCATTGCCGGGCAAATACTTCATCGAAGTTCGATTGCCTTCTGACGATGCAGTAACTGACTTGGCGACTGAAGTCACTTATGAGATTCGACAAGGCGGCACATTGGTTGCAACTCGGGTTTTGAATCAGTCAACGAGCAATAACTGGGTTCGTCTTCCTAACCAAGGTGAAGGATTTGATCATAACAATGGTTTGGCGGGCGACTTAACTGTTCGCATTTTGAATAGCGGATCGGCTCAAGACGTTACGGATGGTCGTTCGGTTATTGCGGACGCGGTTCGATTTGTTGGTGATGCTGATCTTGGCATTACAGCAACCCCAGTTGAAACCGTGGCAACAGTTAACACACCTGGCCCAACAGCAGTTGATGTTGTGGTTGCGGCGCGTGAAAATGGAACTGTTGTGGCGATGGAAGCCCATGGTAACGAAGCAACGGGCACGGCTCCGAATGTCTTCTGGACATGGCCAAGTGAAGATCCAACAACTGATCCGAATGCGGCAGCATTGGAAGATGGTGGGATTGCTTCGACTCCGACCCAATTTGGCATGACATCACCGCTTGTTGCGAACGTGGGTGGCGTTGATCTTGCCTTTATCGGTTCAGAAAATGGTCGAGTTTATTCATTGGAAATGGCTGGTCGAGGCGATGGAACAACTCGCCGCCGCTGGACTTTCCCGGATGACTATGATCCATCTAATCCTGGCGCGACGTTGACTCCAACTAACATTGGTTCAATTCGTGGTTCGGTAGCTTTGGCTGACGTGGCTGGTACTCCGGCGATTGTCGTTCCGGGCGAACGCCAAGTTTTTGCAGTGGATGCAAATGGTACGCCAGGTTCGAAGACAACGACTGTTCTTTGGCAATGGCCACCGACGACAGGCATCGTTCAAGGCATTAACATGACTCCGGTTGTGGCCTTTGGTCGTGTTTACATTGCTGGCGAAGATGCAGCGAATCCTGATCACGGCGTGATTTACTGCCTTGATGAAGATACAGGTGCATTGATTTGGCAGCGCACTGAACGGGCTGATGGCATCACTGATTTTGGCCTCTTTGGGTCGGCTTCACCGGTTGCGGTTGAAGCTCCGATTGTTGCCAATGATTCAATTTACTTTGTTGACAGTGGCGGATACATCACCAGTTTTGATGCGGCTACGGGCGTAGTTAACTGGGAAGAAGCTTCTGTTCCGAGTGCATCACTTGCAAGTTTGCGATTTGCTTACATGCGAGTTTACGATCCGACAGGAACCTTTATTGATAATGCAGTTCCTACGGTTCTGGTTGCTTCATCACAAGGTGCCTTGATCGGTTTCTATGCTAATGGAGCTTTAAACGCAAATGGTAATCGCCGTAACTGGGGTTACTTTGTAGAAAGCACCGGTCTCCAACTTGCAAGCTTTGCAGTTGGCGGTTGGCCAAATGCGCCTGGATTCCTGGCGAATCGTAGTCACCTTTACATTGGTGATGCGGATGGTCTTCTGTATGCGTTCTCGAGTGAGGATGATGTAAACGGCGTTGCGCCATATACACCAGGTATTCCTCCAGGATTTGAGAATGCGAATCCGGGCGATCCTGATGCCGATTTGCTGAACAACATGATTGAGCAAGACGACTTTGTATTGCTCTCGCCAAATGAGTATCGAGACCTTGAAAGCAAGGCTAATGCGGGAACGTTAACTTACGCAGATATCACTGCTTACAAATCCGCAGCAATTCAGCGTCGAAACTTTGAAGGTTCAGAGAGTCTTTATGTGGCAGTTTTCGATATTCACGGAACGAGTGTTCCGGGAACAACGGGATACCGTTTGAGCTTTACGGCTTCATCCGGTGTCACGGCAACTTCACAGAACGCAAACGTTTACAACGTTGGTGGTGCTCCGACTCCGGAAGAAAGTGGGGTTGGATTTATGACATTCCCGCTTTTGATAAAGGGTTCCCGTGGATTGACGCCGGGTGACATCTCATTTGAAGTCAGTGCGGTAATGAGCAACACCGGTGGTCGTGCGGGTGTACGCGGTACACCTCAGCAGTTGGCATTTGTAGCTGGAAATACTCCGGCTGCGGCTGAACTGACGATGGCAAATCCGCTTGGAATTGAGATGCCTCAGTTTGGAAGTCCGCTCTTTAACGGAGCAGGTGTGACGATCAATCCAACTGACCCTCTCGTACAAGGCAATTTGCCAGGTGGTGTCATTGGAGGTGCTACTCCGTTCAATAAATGGACAAATGCGTTTGTTGCTCCTCCGGCATCAACTGCGGTTCCGGGCGGGTGGTTTAGCTCAACGGTAGGTGGAGCTGATCCGGTTAGCCACAACTCGAGTGGACTTTCGCAAATGCGAATTTATGATCGCTCACTGTTTGCGTTGTTGAACCGATCAGGCATTCCTGGTGTTCAGGTTCAAGCAAATGATTTTGCTTGGCAACCGGCTAGCGTTCTTCAACCAACCGATGCGGCTACGGCAGGCGTTTACAATCCATTGCCGAACTATGCCAATGGATTCGAAGACCTTCCGCTTTCTTATCCGAATACCAGCTTGGATTACCCTGACTTGAGCCGATCTGGCTTGGCATTCAGTAACTCTGGTGGTGCTGGAAACCCACTGTACGAAGGTGCAGGGGCGACTTTGACCGGATCGACATATACAGCAGCAGACTTGGCTACGTACCGAACTGCGGCAGGATATGAAGCTGGCTTGAATCGTGGTTTGAATGCGACCGTGTTCCGTGTACAATTGAACATTCCGCAATTCCAACCGGCAACCGTTACAAATGGTCTGCGACCGAGCGGTTACGTTTCTGACAGCATCGTTTACGTTGATAACCGAACTCCGGGATTTGACGGAAATGATCCGGGCCGACGATTCACGATGGCCGCGAACGTTGGAGTTAACGAAAACATTAGTACCTCAACCAAAACGGTTGATTTGGGTTCATTGCCGGGTGGTGGTGGATTCTATGACAGCGTGAATGGTCAACCTTCGTTCCCAACGGCTGCGGGAAGCTTTGCTCCTTACAATCCTGGGTTCTTGAATGTGAATGCACCTCAGTTCCAAAACATCACGGGCTTTAATGAAGGCAACGTGAACTTGTTGAACGTTCGGGTGAGCCGACGGGTGAGCGTATTGAATGGTTTCACACAAACTGAACGACCACTTGAGCTGTACTCGCCATCACAACATGAACTGGCGTGGCTTGATGCTTCGGCGGCTCTTTATAGCGACCTTGACCCACTCTTGAGCCCGATTGCTCGAGCTGGAGTGAGTGCGAATGGCAATGTGTTCTTGCAAAAACCGCGACCGGGCGACCCCGCTCCGTCACGATTGAGTACGAACCCACGACGACGACAAAACAGCAACTTGAATGTTCTTTCGGGATCGTTGATTGCTAACACGACGTTATTCCCGGGTGGTGACCCTTATGTTGGGGTTGCGGCTCCGCTTGGTACACCGGTTGGTTCCTACGTCCGCCAGATTTATCTCTTTGAAGATACTTTGGCGGGATCGGCGGACTACGGTGCGGCATATCCGACGCTTGGTTATTACCTTGGTAGTACTGGTCTGGTTCCTGAAACGTACACGAATCCTTCAATCACATTGAAGTTCAACATTCGTGAAACTCGGTTGACGAATCAATCGACAGCGAAGAGTTTCCGAGTATTCGATACGGTTCCGGTCGGTGACGCTGGATTTAACTGGACGAGTCGACAGCCAACGATTGCGCGACGTGCAACGGGCGATTTCTACTTTGCCTTTAGCTCGAACCGTGAAGATGTTGCTGGTGCGGCGCTTAATCCGCGGGCACGAGTCTCAGCAGACGGTCGCAATCAAAGCATTTGGAGAATCTACTTCGGTAGCTCTGCAACGGCTGGTAGCAACCCGCTTCCATCACAAAGTCCGATCGCTGATTTGAACTTTGTTACTCCGGACAGCGCGACTCAATGGCTTGGCTACCGAGCTCAGTTGCCACTTGGTAATGAGTGGAACAACTGGTTTGCGGTTGGGGCTGGCGAGACATTGGTTTCTCCAACGGTTGATAATTCAGCTCGCTTCATTTACCCGACTTTCGGAAGTCAAATGTTCATCAATCCGCTTGATCCGGCGACTCCAACTCGAACGACTCCTTCTAATCGCTACATGGCGTTTGTTGGTGAAACGACGAAGCAGGATCGCACAGGTAGCAAGATTGATTTGAGTCAAATCATGCTAGCGAACATGGACTTTACGAACACGGTTACTCGGGTGAATACCGGCCCAATGAATGGTATTTTCCCGATTGCTACTGATCCAACTTCCAAGAAGGGTCGTCCGGCTATTGTGCAGGAAGGTGGCAATGTTGCAGTGTTCTATCCGGCACAATCGGCAGGACGAACGGAAATTTATTCCGCGAACTTTGACGGAACTGCATTTAACAATGTTCAGTCACTGGGTGTTGGTTCAATCTTTGAAGAAATTTCCGGAATTTCCGTTAATCTTCGAGGAGTTACTACTGCTGTAAGTCCATCGGGTGCAGTGATTGATGCATTCTTTACTGGTCAAGTACGTGGGCGGCAGAATGCGGAAGCATTTTATGGCCAGCTTTCGGTTGATAACGTAGGGATGCCGGTTGCGAATCAACAGTGGACGTACTTTGAAGATCGTCTGGATCGGCTCGATTATGATCCTTCAACTGGAACTTTCTGGACACCGGGTGTGGACTGGGCGATGGCTCCGGCTGATGTTAATGCGTTCGAGTTGCTGATTCTGAATCCGGTTACTGGTACGTTGACTCCCCTTGTCAATAACAATCCGGCGGTACCGGCGCATATGCGATCACGAGTGATTGACCGCGAAACGCGTGAGATGGTCTTTGAAAGCCCGAATGGCGGAAAAGTCTATATCGATGCGCGACGTGGTTCGATTCGATTGAGTGGCGTTGCTACGGGCCGAAACACGCAGATCTTTGCGCGGTACTCGCCTAAGTTCGTTCGGGTCAGCGGTGCTTCAACAGCGTTCCGAATTGGTACAGGCGAAATTGCTCAAGCAAATGTGAGTGCGGGTGCGAACTATCGTGGTGCTTCGGCGGTTTACGATGATCGCTTGCTTGGGGTTTACAATGATCCTACGCAACCGTTTAGAAACCTGTTGGAAGATAACAACTTCTGGTATTCGGGTGTTGGTGCAGCGATTGCACCGGGCGTCAGAACTCAGGATCGTTATTACATCTCGTTCAACAGGACATCGAATGACGGTGCTTCATCAGCGCGACCAGTTATCAGCACAATGCGATTTGGTCTGCACTTGATGACTCCGGTTGCGATTAATCCCAATACTGGCCTTCCTTACAACTTGAACGTGACGGGTCTGACGAGCAATACAGTTCAGGTTGATCCGATTAGCGGCAAGTTGTATATGCCGGCAATTGACGAAGGCACGAATCCGACCGTAACATACACGGGCATTGACATCAATGGTCAGTTGTTACCGAACCTGCAGGTTCAAGGCCGGGTGTCGATGATTGTTGAGACGGGTGAGCAGTTGGTTCCCATCGAGCAAGTTGGACAAGAAGGCGACTTCTTTATGTCTCTTGACCGTGTACAAACTAACAATACGTCGCTTATGTTGCGGCGTCCGCCGATGCTGTGGATGATTTGGAGCAGTACACGATCTGGTTCACAAGACGTGTTCTTCCAAACTTATTCACCGAAAACAACATCGCGTGTTCAGCGCCAATAACTCATCTTTTTGATGAGTTTGAGAATAAGGTTCGCCGCAAATTGCGGCGAACCTTATTTCTTTTTAAAGATTTGTAACCATTAGGGCAATAATTTTCGTCTGGTTAATCGTTGAGATCAGGGCAAAAGTATTCGCTTTGGTGTTGACTCTGGGCGAGCCTGAGTGCTAAGATCATTTGGCTTGTAGGGCAGAGCGGGTTTCCGTTATGGCGAAAAGACTGAACAGCGTTTTGGGAGTAGACATCGGCAGCCAGTCGGTGAAGGTTGCAGAAATACGTCTTCAAGGCGGGCAACCGGTGATCACTGCATTGGGCATGGCCCCGACCCCTCCGGGTGCGGTTGACCACGTTGGCATTAACGATCCTGAGCAAATTGCGGTTGCGCTTAAGCAAGCCGTAATGGAATCTGGAGCGAGCGTGACCGATGCGGTTAGTTCGTTGTTTGGACAAGGGGCGGTTTTAGTTCGACCTCTTGAAGTTCCGAACATGAGCGAAAGTGAATTGAAAGACCACATGGCGTGGGAATTCACCCGCAACATTCCGTTTGCAGAAAGCACGGTTGAATCAGATTTTAAGGCTTATCCTCTTGCTGACCCGGCATCACAAAATTTGGATGTCGTAATGGCGATTGCAACCCGATCTGGGGTTGAAATGCAAGTTGATTTGCTCAAGCGAGCAGGCAAGAAGACGCATGCGCTTGATGTTGAACCATTGAGTGTTTTGCGATCGATGGCCGCGAGCTACAGCAGCGAAGCAGGGGCAAAAACAGTCTGTGTGGCTGAAATTGGACACAAGACAACATCCATTAACATTTTCAAGAATGAGCGATTGCTTTTCGCTCGTTCCGTGCCAGTCGGGGGAGAAATGTTCACCCGCGCGATTGCTGATTCAAAGGGAGTTTCTTTTGACGATGCGGAGCGCATGAAGCACGAGCAGTTGTCGCTTCCTGAAGATGCGACCCCGGCTCCTACCTTTAACCCATTCGCTGGTTCAGCCCCCGTGGCGAGTTACAACCCGTTCGCGGATGCGAGTGAGCCGACAATGGCGGCAGATACTCCTCCGGTTCCGGATGCGACTCCTGCAGTGCAAGACCCCAATGGTCTTTACACCGCCGTAGCTAACGCGCTTGATGAGCTTGTTGCTGAGTTGCGCCGGTCGGTGGATTACTACAAGACTAAGGGTGGCGAAGTTGACATGATGATGATCACTGGTGGTTCATCTCAGATGAATAATTTGGATAAGTTCTTGGGCTCGGCACTTGGGATGTCGGTTGAGAGAATGGATCCTTACAGAAATGTTTCGATGAGCTTGAAAAAGGGTGACCCCGCCGAATATGAGCGGTTGAAGCAATCTTTTTCAGTGGCGATTGGCAATGGGATGCACATCTGCTTTTAGGAAGAACGACTGAATGAAACTTAACTTACTACCAACCAGCGTATCAAAGGCAGGTGCCGCAAAGGGCATGTGGGTCGTTGCAGGCGCGCTTGCGTTAGCAGGCGTTCTTGGGATGGTCGGCCTGACCATTGCGGGTCAAGGTGCTCTTAATGCGGCCAAGACGGATGCGGAAAGCAAAATGAAGCTTGCAGCGGATGCGAAAGTGACCGCGGATCATGCTGATGCACAAATTGCAGAGGCGACGGTTATTGATCGCAACCAAAAGCTTTCGGAATCAATGATTGATCACAATCGCAAATATGTTGATTTGTATGCGAAGGTGTTGAGCCATGTTCCGGCTTACTATCGTCTTGATTCGATTTCAGCATCTCCGGCTTCTGAATCGTCGACGACTGTAACGTTGACAGGTTACATTCAATCTTTCCGACAATATGCCGACCTTTCAATCGCGCTTTGGAAAATTCCGAATGCAACCGCGGTTACCCGTGCGGGTTACCAATTGGACAACGCGGCGGTTCCGGCGCTAACTGAGGCTGACCAAACCGGTTTGCCAATTCGCGCAGGTCAGACACCTTTGCCAACTGATCCGCTTGAGCGAATGGAGCAGATGATTGCCAATGCAGCTGAAGAGCCTCGGGGCTTTTTGGATGAAGGTAATTTTGGTTCTGCTACAACAACGGCTCGCGGTGCAATGCCGGGCTACAACCAGGTGACCATGACGGTCGTTTTGGCTGACGATATTCGAACTCCCGATCCACGGGCAACAATCGCTTCTGGCGGTGATGCCGGGGCAGGTGCTACAGCGCCACCTAACGGATTTGGTAGTGTTCCAGGACAGGCTACTCGCGGAAGGTAAGGATTACGACGATGAAACTCTCTCCAATTTCAATTTTCCTCTTGGGTTTGATGGTCGCAGTGATTGCGTTGTCATACGGATTCTTCCAGAACTTCTTGCCAAATACTCGCGATGCTGCGACTTATAAGGCTTGGGGTGAAAAGCTTGATGCCGAGGGCCGAAAGATGCCTGCAGCAGTAAAGCGTGTTGAGAATGCAAAAGCACTTGTTAAGGAAACAAGCGATAAGTGGCAGCAGACAGTTGCTCGCAAAACTCCTCCTTCGAGTGTTGCAGCTGGCGGTATCAACGTTTCCGTTAATCCTTACAACTTAACAGTTGACTCCATCATGTTCCGTGATAGTGTTCAGCGATCCGTTAACAGACAGCTTAAGGTCGGCGGCGTCACGGTCGTTCAGGGCGCTTCGGTGCCTGCTCCGACGGACGATCCGGAAACAATTTTGTCGAGCTATTACAACTATCCGGTCAGGGCTTATCCGGTAGCCATTTTTGACTTAGGGCAAGTCACTGTTCGAGGAAGTTTCTCTGAAATTTCGGAAAACATCCGAGCATGGAGTAGGATGCCGAATTATTTAGCGGTTGCCGATGGCTTGATTATTACGGGTACTGCCCCTGACTTGACTGCTACGTACAACGTTACGTTGGTGGCCTTTGTTAGAGGTAAGAAGATTGGTGCTCCGGTTGAAATGGCGCGGCAGAAAGCCGTGGCGGCGACAACTCCGGCTGGTGCGGTTGCCCCTGCGGGTGCTGTTCCGGGAGCAGCGCCTGGTGCTGTTCCGCCGGCTGGCTCTGGTTTGCGGCCCACTCCTGGAGCTGGTCCGGGACGGGGAGCCGGAGATGATTAGTCTTATTAAAAGAGAAACGAAAATGAATCGAACTCAAACAAGTTTATTGCTCGCTTGCGGCTTGGCAACAGTTTTTCTGGTTGGATGTAAGACTGATCCTCTCGTCGCTACGGCAATGCCGCAGGGTCAGGTTGATAATAAGGTCAGAGAACTTTATGTGCCTGAAGCTGAAGCTGGCGTAGCACTGAAGCCGGAAGATGTTCACAAGGACATGGATACGGTTTTGGACATGGCCAATAATCGGTCATGGTATTCGCGAAGAAGCGAAGCGTTTGCTCTCTTGGCTTCGGAGCGTAAATTTGACCAGTCTCAAACCCTTGAGCGCATTATGAGCGAATCGGGTGGTTGGTCACAGGAGTTTGAATTGCCGGATGAACTTCCGGAAACTGCAATTCCGCAAACATTCCCGGCTCCAGCTTGGCGACTTGCTGGGATCGTGGTTAGCGAAGGCGCAGTTATTGCTTTGCTAGATCAAGGGACGCGAACAGACACTATTGTTCCTGGTCAAATGGTAGAGGGTACGGAGTGGCGATGCGTTTCGATTGATGCTGAAAAAGCAGTATTTCGACGCGACCCACGACGGCTACCGAGCGAAATTGTTGTTCCGCTTCAGGGCGGCTTGCCTGGTGCTGTCGGTGGTGGAAACGCTCCGGCTAGCGGAGGTGGTCGTGGAGCTGGACAACCAGGAAATGGCCCACCAACTGGAAGAGGTGGGGCTGGTCGACCGGGTGACGGTGATGACAAGTAATCAAGCGTGAATGCGCTTTTGAATTGAAAGGAAGAAATTAGGACAAAGATCAAGGTATCGTTGAGGAACCATAACATGAAGAAGACCGTAAGTGCAGCATTGACGCTTTTATTCGCAGTGGGGCTGTTTATTGCTCCAGCTGAAGTAAAGGCCCAACAAGATCCGAACAATGTAGTCATTGAGTCAATTGAATTGGATCAAGCAGACATCCGGGATGCGCTCAAAGTGCTTTTCCGCTCGACTTCGCTCAATTACACCGTTGCCCCAGATGTGCAAGGTGTTATTACCGTATCACTTAAGAACGTACCGTTCAAGACAGCGTTGCGCGGAATCTTGACGCAGGTAGATGCGACTTGGAGAGAAGAAGGGAACATCTTCAACGTTATTCGCAAGCCTGATCCTACAGCTGCAACTGGAACCACTCCTGATCTCGGCAACACTAGCCAAGCATCAGAGTTCTTTCCTCCGATCATCCTTTTGAATGATCCTCAGCTTATTTTGAACATTTTGCTTGACCAAGCTAACTTCAGCGATGAGCCTGAAACCAGCTCCGTTCCTGTTGTATCCAACGGTGGTGGTTTTGGTGGAAGAGGCGGCGGCTTCGGTGGCGGCGGCGGCTTCGGTGGAAGTGGCGGCTTCGGCGGTAGTGGCGGCTTTGGTGGAAGCGGTGGCTTCGGCGGAAGCGGTGGCTTCGGCGGCGGCTTCGGTGGAAGCGGCGGCGGTGGCGGCTTCGGTGGTGGCCGATAATAGCCAGCTAGGGTTTTTGAGGAGGAATTAATGAAAATGAACTGGGTTAAAAAATCGATTCTGGTAGTGAGCCTTGGTGCCGTATCAGCAATGTCCTTTGCGCAACAAAATGCGCTGCAGACAAAGGTTGATCTCTACTTGAAGGATGCAGACTTGCTCACCGCAACTCGGCTTCTGTCACACCAAACGGGACTTCAATTTGTTCTCGTTCCGGGTGAAAATCAATTTGCAAAAATCAACTTGTCACTTGACGATGTGACCGCTGAAAAGGCGATCATGTATCTTTGCCAAGCCGCTGGTGGTTATGCAGAGCGAAGTGAAGATGGCGTTTATGTCATTAAGTTTGGTGCGAAGCGAGATCCTCAAGCTGCGACCGCGGCGATTGAGCCAGATAAAGTGATCTTCCGAGAGATTAAGGTTCAGCAAGCTGATCCTCGCACAATTCTTGAATTGTTGCTTGATGGTCGCGTGAGCGATCCGGATCGAGATTATCGAGAGATGAACGATCTTAAGCAACTCTCAGTTCCTCAAGTGATGAGCACTCAAGGAATTCTGGGTTCCCCTAATCAATTTGTTGATCAGAATAGACTTGATCCTGTAACACGAGACTTCGTGGGTAACAATGGTTCTGCTGGCGCTGGTTCCGGCTTGGTTCTCCCTGGCGGCGAATCTAGTCAACGTGGCGGTGGCGGCGGTCAGCCTGGTGGCGCTGGTGGTGGCCCGAACGGCGGTGGTGGTCAAAACTTAGGTGGTGGCGGTCAAAATACCGGCGGTGGTGGACAAAACGGTGGCGGTGCAAGCATTTCTGGTGCGAACGCTGGCGGTCAAGGTCTTCTTCCGGCTGGAACTCAAGATTTGACTTACAACCCTGCAACTAACGAGTTGATTTTCCGCGGCACGAGCCAAGCTTATCAAGAGTTGCTGGACATTCTTTCACGAATTGACAAGGCACCAAAGCAAGTTACGGTTAAGGTTGAATTTGTAACCACGACTCGAAACATTGATAAGAGCTTTGGTATTGACTGGAACTACGAGCGCGGCGGCGTCTTTGCTGGTGTTGCTCCAGGTCGATTTGCAAGTTCTGCTGACCCTGTCTTCTTGAACTATGCGACTGGTAACGTTTCGATGCGATTGCGCACGTTGTTGTCAGATAACAATGGTCGAGTTGTAACGGCTCCGGTTGTTCGAACGATGAACAACCAGTCCGCTTCAGTCTCTGCCGGTACGACAACATTCGTCTTTGTTACGAATAACATCGTTACCTCGGGTGGTACGACAAACACGACCACTCAGCCGATCCCCATCAACTTGACATCCAACTTGGCTGTTCGCCCGCGCATCAATGGTGACAACACCATTACGATGACGTTGAACCCGAACATCACCAACATCACTGGTTTCCGAACCAGCCCGGATGGACAATCGTTCCCTGAAACCACATTCCAAACGCTTAGCGTTGCAATTCGGGTTAAGGATGGCGAAACAGTTGCACTTGGTGGATTGACAGCTAAGCAAGATACGTTCACTCAACAACGAATTCCGTTGCTTAGTGACTTGCCAGTTATCGGTCAATTGTTCCGAAAGAAAACTACAACACAAAGCTCCACTGAGTTGATCGTCTTCGTAACTCCGAAGATTGTTGACGAAGGTACGCCTGGTCTCGGAATTCCGTAGACTCAGTAGTTGCTGTACAACGCAGACAGCGGTAGCCATTTTGGTTGCCGCTGTCTTTTTCATATAAGGTAAGTAATGAACTCGGGAGTGATCTTGGTTGGAATGATGGGCAGCGGAAAAAGCACGGTAGGTCGGGCTTTAGCTGATTTGCTTGATTATCCATTTCAAGATACGGATATGATGCTGGAGCACCGATTAGGGCGGCAAATCCCTCAACTGTGTAAGTTGTACGCAGAGACGTCATTACTGCCGCATGAAACATCGGTGCTGTATTCTCTCGAGCCGGAACAGCGTGTGTTGGCTACAGGAGGCGGAATTGTGCTTCTTGATGAGAATTGGGTGCAGTTTAAGCGGCTAGGTCGGGTGGTGTTTTTGGATGTGCCGGTTGAGTTGTTAGCCCAGCGTCTTGAGGTTTCAAATCGGAAGCGTCCGCTTCTGCAAACGGATAATTGGACAGACAAACTGCGGGAATTGTATGAATTTCGGCGGCCGCTGTATGAGAAAGCAGATGTTCGGGTTGTGATTGATGAGCAACCAATAGAATACGTGGCTAATAAAATTTATGAGGCATTGCAAGCATGATTTGGGTGAAAACATCTGCAAATGAATCGCGGTACGAAGTGCAGTTTTCTGATTTGAACTTTGCATTGGACATGGTAAGGCCAGGTGATATTGTGATTACGGATGATAACTTGGTGCGGCACTATCCTGCGTTGCAGGAAGTCGAGGGTAGCTTAATTGTGATTTCGGCAGGAGAATCGAGTAAATCTTTTGCTAATTATGAGGCGGTGGTTTCGCAGGTGTTTTCGGCGGGTTTGAAGCGTAATGGGCGCATCTTTGGCGTCGGGGGTGGGGTGGTTGGGGATCTGTCTGGTTTTGTGGCTTCAACTGTTCATCGAGGGGTTGATTTTGTACAGGTTCCCACTTCGTTGCTTGCGATGGTTGATAGTTCGGTTGGTGGGAAGGTTGGGATTGATCTTCCGGAAGGTAAGAACCTGCTGGGAGCATTTAAGAATCCGCTATCAGTGCAAGTTGCGATTGACGCCTTAAGAACCTTGCCGATTGAACACTTTGTTAACGGCATGGCGGAGGTCATTAAATATGGCTGGATTTGGGATACGTCATTGCTTGATCTGTTGAGGAGTAAGGTTTTGACGGTTGACTCTGAACCGCTTGAAAGGGTTATTCAACGGTGTATTGAGATTAAGCGGGATGTGGTTGAGGCTGATTTTGAAGAAAGGAACGGGGTTCGGGCGATTTTGAACTATGGTCATACGGTTGGCCATGCGCTTGAGGCATTAGATGGTTATCAGGATTTGCTTCATGGGCAAGCGATCGCGATTGGGATGGTCGCCGAAAGTGCGATTGCAAAAGGTTTAGGGCTCAGTGATCTGGAACCAGATTCAGTGGCTGAAATGTTTGAATACTATGGGCTTCCTGTTCGTCCAAAGGACACGGTGGACATGGATCGGTTGGTGGGCTATATGCTGGGTGATAAGAAGAATATTGGTCAAGGACTAAGCATGAGTCTAGTGAATGTACCGGGCGAGTGTAAACTAGAGCACGGAATTGATCCGACACGGGTCAAGAGCATTTTGGCAGACCTATGGAACTGATCAGGTTAGTCGTGGCAGGTGTAACGGGCGTTTTGTTAACGGGCGGCTACCTTGCGTCGGTTTCGGCATACTTCAATCAGGATGCCGCAGGCTATGCGGCGCGGATATCAAGTTCTCCCGTTCCGATGTTGGCGTTGGTGCTGTTATTGGGAACAGTTGCGCTAGCTTTTGTGCCAAGCAAGGAGACTGATGATGAGGTGGATGCTTCGTGATTGGTCAGGTCGTAGGGGGGCAATACAAACTCGTTGAGGAGCTTGGATCGGATTCCGTTTTTGATTTGTTTCGTGCTGAAGATAGTTCGGCAAGTAAGCAGTTTTTTGTGCGCGGTATTTCTAGCAATGAGCCGCGTTCGGATAATTTTTCGCGGCAGGTTCATGGCCTGATTCTTAAACTCAAATCGGTGAATCATCCAGGGGTTGAGAGATTGATGTCTGCGCATCAGGAATCGAACGGTTTCTACCTAGATTATCAATACAGTCCAGGTTCGGTTTTAGATAGTCGTTTGAAGCGGCTTTCCAGTTTGAGTGTTCCGGCGGCTGTGGCAATGGCGATTGATCTTTGTGAAGGCCTGAAAGCCTTGCATGGCTCGGAAATTGTGCACGGAGATATATCGCCGCGAACTGTACTTTCGACAAGCAATGACGGAGCAAAACTGTTGTTGCCGGGGATGTGGCGGGCTTATAGTCAGGATCAGAACTTGGCGGTGGCGGTGCACTCGCAGATGGCACCTTACTTAGCGCCGGAAATTTCAGCGGGAGATATGCCGAGTGCTCAGAGTGATATTTATTCGATTGGGGTTTTGCTTTGGCAAGTGTTAGTGGGTCGAGTTCCGTTTTATGGCGAAACTCCGGCAGCTATTGCAACGAAGCATGCGAGCGAGCCTTATCCTTCGTTGAGAATGGTGGCGGCTACGGTTCCGATGGCGCTTGATGAGATTATCAAGAAGTGCATGGATAAGAATCCATTGAAACGGTACGGGTCGGCGCAGTCTCTTTTGAGTGATTTGACAGCGGTGCAGGATGCTTTGCGATTTGGACGGAAGATCACCTGGCCGATTCAGGGTGCGGTGAGTACGGTTGAAGAGCATGATGTTGCGCCGGCATTGAATGCGGTTGATGGAGAACCCCAAGACGCAGTGGTTGAAAAGAAGAAAAAAGAAAAAACTAAAAAGAGCCGGGAAAAAAGTGATGGGATTCCGGTTTGGTTAGCGTGGTTGTTTTACTTTGTCACTGCAATGTGTATGATTTTCGTTGGTGGGTGGGTTTTTCTTAATTCGCAGAAGCCCAAAACCTTGGTTGTCCCTAACTTAGTGGGTAAGCAAGTGGAAGAGGCTCGTGGTGACTTGAAGAAGCTCGGATTGAAGCTGAGAGAAGTCCGGCGCGATCCGAGTGAACAGTACGCTGATGGCGAAATTATTGAGACGGATCCGGCGCCGAGTGCAGAGATTCGGGAAGGAATGCGGATCGAGGCGATTGTTAGCCGAGGGTCGAAGTTTGTTGCGGTGCCTGACTTTAGAGGGTTGACCGTGGAAGCAGCGAGGAAACTGGCAGAGTCGTTGGATTTACCGATTAACGACACCGATATTGATTTGGTTCGGGATAGGGAGCTGGATGAAGGGAAGATTGTGTCTCAGATTCCGGAAGCGCGCAAGAAAGTTGAACGATTTACCAAGATTCGCTTGAAGGTTAGTAATGGCAACAAGCGGGTTGGAAGCACGCGAAGTTCGGATTGGCATACAAACCGGGTGAAAATGACGATTCCCGCTGATTTGGGCAAGACAGATGTTCTTGTTCGGATTGATGTGACCGATGACCAAGGAACCAAGACGCTTTTTGAAGAGTTGATGGTGCCGGGACAAGAGATTGATGAACGCGTGCGATGGACGGGGGAAGAGTTGCTTATCCGAATCTTTTTTGATGGTGACTTGGTGAAGCAACTGAATGAAAAACCGGCAAAAGAGGAAGAACAAGAGTAAATGTCAATCAAAATCTGCCCATCTATTTTGAGTTGCGATCCAGCTGATTTCTTGAATCCGGTGATGAAGATGGAATCAGCGGGTGCTGATTGGATTCATTTGGATGTCATGGATGGTCAGTTTGTGCCTCCGATTACTTTTGGTGCTGAACTGGCTAAGAGTATTTGTAAGCACGTTAATATTCCGGTTGAGGCGCATTTAATGACGCTCACGCCGGAGTTGCATATTGACGCTTTTGTTGAAGCTGGTTGTAAACGAGTGATTTTCCATGCGGAAGTTGCACCGCACGCTTACCGGCTTTGTCAGAGCTTGAGAGAGCGAGGTGTTCAGGCAGGTGTAGCGATTAATCCCGGTACGCAGGTTTTACAACTTGAGCCTTTGTTTGACGTGATGGATTTGGCATTGGTGATGACGGTCAATCCGGGTTGGGGTGGGCAGAAGTTTATTGAATCTTGTTTGGGCAAGGTGAAAGCGATTCGTGCGATGCGCCCTCGACTTGCGATTCAGGTTGATGGTGGCGTTGACCCAGATACTATCCAGAAGCTTTATCGTGCGGGGGCAACAGATTTTGTCACCGGAAGTTATTTGATGCGCGCGCCCTCGATTTCGGAAGGAATTGCTTCTTTGAGGGCGGAATGCGCCTAAAGACTTTTACTACTGGTTTGATGGTTTTTGGGGTGGGATTGCTTTGCGGTATTCCTTTTTTGTTAGCGCGTCAACCCGATAAGTCGGCTCCTAAGCGGGAGTTGGCGGTTTATGCGGCAATGTTCGGCACTTATATTTTGGTGATTGCTCTTGTTGCGATGGCAGCGATTGTTTGCGCGATGATTGTTTTGCGACAGACGACCAAGAGTCTGAAAGAGGAAGCGGAGCGCAATATGAAGGTTTTTGTTGAGGGGAGCTTGCGCGACCATGAAGAACCTGATTTTTCGATGAAGGATCAGCGGGATGTTAGCGAAGGATTCCCGGAGGATTTAGAAACCAAACCGGAAGATTGGCCGGATGACAATGAAGTCCCTCGAACTTGATGCTCAGTTTATGGCGCGGGCAGTAAAGCTTGCGCAGGGAGGATTTCCGGCACCGAATCCTCGGGTTGGGTGTGTGCTGGTGCGGGATGGGTTTGTGGTTGGGGAAGGCTTTCATGATCATTGGGGAGGGCCGCATGCAGAGGTTGTTGCTTTGGAGTCTTGCGAATCAGCAAAAGGAGCAACAGCTTATGTCACCTTGGAGCCTTGCAATCATATTGGCCTGACGGGGCCATGTTCGGTGGCTTTGCTTGAGGCAGGGGTACGCCGGGTTGTTTATGCGGTGAGCGATCCGAACGAGACTGCACAGGGGGGGGCGGAGTTTTTGTGCCATGAGGGAGTTGAGGTTGAACTCGGAGTCCTAGAGGCGGAGGCTCGAGCGGTTAATCGGCAGTTTTTGTTTGCGATGGAGCATAAGCGGCCCTTTGTTACCTTGAAGGCGGCGGTTACGCGGGATGGATTTTTAGCGCGCGAGGATGGAACGAGTCAATGGATAAGTTCGGATGAGGCGCGCTTGGATGGGCATCGTTTGCGGGCAGAGAGGGGGAGTGTGCTTGTTGGTCGAGGAACGGTTTTGTCGGATAATCCTTTGCTGACAGCTCGCATTCCTGGGGTTGTGAATCAGCCGGTTCGGATTGTGCTTGATCCGTGGAAGCGACTTTCTGGCAACGAACGGGTGTTTGATGATTCGGCGAGAACGATTTGGTTGAATCGGTTTGGGGATCAGGATCTGAGCGTCGATGGAATTTTGGAGTATTTGTTTTCTCAGGGGATTCGCGGAGTGTTAGTTGAAGGTGGGGCAGAGACTTTGAGGCGATTTCTTGTCTTGGGAGTTGGTCAGGAGCTTGTGCTTTATCACGGGGATATGGAGTTTGGTTCGGGCAAAGTTTGGGATGGCGGTTGGGGTGGGCTTTCGGAATTACCTGTTGTTGACCGAACAATGTTTGGGAGTACGGAACGAGTTACTTATAATCTTCAGTCTATTGCGTTGTAATTAGGACCTTGGAACAAGGATTGCGGGTAGGAGTCAAAAGAAACAGAAAGCAAGGTTTTTTCTTCTCCCAAAACCCAAAAGCCCGGTCTCTGAGCCCTCGGAGCCGGGCACTATTATTTTAAGCCTCTCCACTTTTAGATTAGTGGAGAGGCTTTTTGAATTTTAGGCAGGGACGTTGAACATCCAATGCACGCCGTATTTGTCGGTGAGGAATCCGAAATAGGCGCCCCAATACATGTCTGTAAGCGGCATGCCAACGGTTCCGCCTTGGCTCAATGCCTCAAACAGTTGATCGGCCTCTTGCTTTGTATCGGGTTCTAGGTTGATGTGAATGTTGTTACCGAATGTGAGGGTGAACCCCATTGTGTCAGGTGCATCTGTGCCCATGAGAACGTGTCCCCCCAGGATTGGGAGAGCGACGTGCATGACGAGGTCTTTATCGGCATCAGAAGGGCCAGGTTGTCCATCAGGGGAAGGAACGCTGCCGAAGCGCATGATTGGGCCGATGAATTCGGTGCCAAAAATTGTTCGATAGAAGTTGAATGCTTCTTCGGTTGATCGAGGGAAGTTGAGATATGTGGTGACTCTTGCCATTATTTGTGGATTGTATCTTGGGAAAAGATGACTCGGCTATAGAGCTAAGAATATCTCGTGGAGGCGAGTGTCGTTGGTGAGCTCGGGATGGAAACTGGTGCCGATTATTTTCCCTTGCTGGACGGCGACAACTTTGTCTTGATAGGTGGCTAGAGTTTTTACCTCTGGGCCGATACGAGTGACAATTGGGGCGCGGATGAAAACAGCTTCGAGAGGTTCATCGAGGCCATTGAGGGGCAGTTGGGTTTCGAAGCTATAGACTTGAGCACCGAAGGCGTTTCGCCGGACGGTTATGTCGAGAAGGTTTAGAGAGAATTGGGTTTTGTCTTCGATTTCGTTGGCGAGCAAAATCATGCCCATGCATGTTCCCCAGATTGGCATTCCGTTTTTGGCGCGGTTGGGGATTTCTTTATCTAGGCCGACGTGTTGCATGAGAAGGCCGACGGTTGTGCTTTCGCCGCCCGGGATGATAAGACGATCCACTTGGTTGAGATCATTCGGAGTGCGGACTTCGGCGATTTGGTTTTCGGGATGACCTGATCGGATAAGTGATTCTATGTGTTTGCTGAAACTCCCTTGAATTGCGAGCACACCGACACGGTTAGACATTGGGTCAAGTTTACAAGCGGATATGAGGTTGGCTTTGAGTCCAAGTAGAATAGCGATGTGAATTTGGAGAATAGAGCGGTCGAATTATGGGGTGCGCCGTTTGATTTGTGTGGGCGAATCTATGGGGCCAGGTTAGGGCCGGGAGCTTTGCGGTTGAAGCAAATTCGTAAGACGATTAGCGACTTGGGCTACAGAACGGCATCGATGGGGGATGTTGTTGACCTTGACTATGAGTTGCCAGGGAGCTATGTGGAGAAGATGGATTTGGCTTTGCGGGCTTATTCTGCGCTCTCAGATGCGGTTGAGGGAAGTGTGAATCGCGGAGCGATTCCTGTGGTGTTGGGTGGCGATCATAGTCTTTCGATGGGATCAATTTCAGGAGCTATGAAAGCAGCGGGATCGGATGATACGGCGGTGCTTTGGATTGATGCTCATATGGATTTGAATACGCCTTCGACCAGTGGTTCGGGGAACTTTCATGGGATGCCCGTGGCTGCTCTGATTCGATTGGACACGGGTGCTGAATCTCGTGACGCGGAAGCTCCACGGTACTGGAACAGAATTTTAGAGGAGATTGTGCCTCAACCAGGTTTGAAAGCTGACCATATGGGTTGGCTCGGGTTGCGGGACGTTGATGCGGGTGAGGTAGCGCATTATTCTCAGTTGGGTATTGATACAGCTTGGACAATGCATGATGTTGATCACTTGGGGATGGCTGCGATTTTGGAAGAAATTGATGCGTGGTTGCGGCGAATTGGAGCAAAAAAACTTTGGTTGAGCTTTGATGTGGATTCGCTTGATCCTGTTCTTGCGCCAGGTACAGGTACGGCTGTTCGGGGGGGACTCACTTATCGAGAAGGACACTTGTTGGCTGAGTTACTTTTTGAGATGTTGACGGCGCCGACTTCTCCTTATGAGTTGCTTGGTTTGGACTTAGTGGAAGTGAATCCTATGGAAGATATGGGGTCGAATACGACGATTGCGGCGGTTGAATGGGTGGGTTCGCTGTTCGGTAAACGCACGATGCGCGGAAGGAATGGTCGATAAATGAGCGGAGCGATTTCACGGGTTTTACGAGAAGAAGCGGATGCGTTAGTTGCTAAATCGCAGGCGATTGAAAGCGAATTTTCGTTGATGATGGAGTGGATTTTGGGTTGTCGCGGTCGATTGGTGACTTGTGGGATTGGGAAAAGTGGCCATATTGCTGAGAAAGCGGCGGCAACTTTTGCATCGACGGGGACACCTTCGTTCTTTTTGCATGCGGCGGAGGCTGTACATGGTGATCTTGGAATGGTGACGGAGCACGATGTTGTTCTGGCTTACACTTATTCGGGTGAAACGGACGAGGTTGTGCGCTTGTTTCCGAGTTTCCGGGCGATCGGGGCGAAGAGTGCGGTCATGACAGGGCGGCCACAGAGCTCGGCGGCAAGGTCGGCGGACTTAGTTTTGAATGTTGGGGTTGAGAAAGAGGCTTGTCCGAATAACTTGGCTCCGACGACTTCCACGACTTTGATGTTGGCGATGAGTGATGCGTTAGCAGTTGCGGTTATGGAAGAGCGCCAGTTTGGGAGTGAAGACTTTGCCAAGTTCCATCCGGCGGGGGCTTTGGGCAAACGTCTGTTGCTGACGGTTCAGGATGTGATGCGACAGGGCGAAGATTTGGCGGTAGGGACGCCGGATTCGACGGTTGTGGATTTGATGCGGTCGATTACTTCGGCAGGAGCGGGAGGGGCATGTGTGGTTGGGGATTCTGGTGAGTTATTAGGGTTTGTTTCGGATGGCGACTTGCGGAGATGGATTGTGGATGGGCATTCGGTGACGACAGGGACGGCAAAAGATTTGATGAGTTCGGGTGGGCCGACCGTGGAGCCGGGGTTGCTGGCGATTGATGCGTTTGAGGCGTTCCAGAACTATCCCAAGAAGATTGGGGAGATGCCGGTGGTGGCGGACGGTCGGTTGGTTGGGTTGTTGGTGTTGAAAGATTTGCTGCGGAGCGGGATTGTTTGAGTTTGAATTGACAGTGAGTAGAGGATTCGCTTTTGGTGTAAAAGAAAAACAGCTCCGATTCAAAGAATCGGAGCTGTAAATTTCTACGAGCTTTTAAAAACTAAGCAGATGCTTGGTTAGCGTAGACGCTGATGCGGCGCTTGTCTTTTGGGCCTTCGAAGGTTACGACGCCATCAATCTTTGCGAAGATGGTGTGATCGTTACCCATGCCGACGTTTTCGCCTTTGTGGAATTTGGTACCGCGTTGTCGAACGATGATCATTCCGGGTTTAACAACTTGTCCGCCGTAGATTTTAACGCCTAAGCGGTTGGAATTTGAATCGCGACCGTTTTTGGATGAGCCTTGCCCTTTCTTATGTGCCATTGATTATTTACCGCCTGCGACTTCGGTGATCCGAAGGGTGGTTTGTGGTTGTCGGTGGCCCCAGCGCTTGCGTTGGTTCTTCTTAGCCTTGTAGTTGAATCCGTTAATTTTTTTGGCTTTACCTTGTCGGACGATGGTCGCCTTGACCTTTGCGCCTTTAACCAAAGGACTGCCGATGGTGACTTTATCACCATCACAAACCATTACGATTTCGCTCAGCTCGACGGCATCGCCGGCTTCGCCTTCAAGCTTTTCAACGATGATCATCTCATCCTTTTCAGCTTTATACTGTTTTCCACCCGTTTTGACAATTGCGTACATGATCCAATTCCTCTAAGGCCAACGTGCCTCAGACGTGAAGTCGCGAACAAAAATTATGGCAGGAGTTGTAGTGTGGTAGCAAGGACTTGAGTTGTGTTCGGGTCGGTTGGTCTGATTTTGGGCCGAATCGCCTAGGAATTAGGCGGCAAGTTGGCTTTCTTTTGGAATGCGGTCTGGCCCGCACACTTGGTTTCGACCGTTATGCTTAGCGGCATAGAGGGCAAGATCAGCAACTTTGAGAATTTTTTGAGGATGAATGCCGTTGTTGGGGGCAGTGGCGTATCCGAGGGATGCAGTGATAGGTTTTTGCTCGCCATCGGAGGCAACGAATACGATTTTCCGGATGGAATCGAGAGCGGATAAGCCTATGATTTCGGTTGTTTGTTCGTCGGCACCAGGAAGGATGAGGGTGAACTCTTCGCCTCCGTATCGGGCGGCTAATCCTTTTTCGCCAACGGCTCGCTGGAGAGCTTTGCCGACGCGGCGGAGCACGTCGTCACCGGCATCGTGACCGTACGTTTCGTTGAACAGGCGGAAGTGATCGACATCGACCATGACGACGCCAACTTTGTGGCGGTGTCGGCGGACATCTTCGCATTGTTCAGCGAGGAAATCTTGAAGGGTTCTGTGGTTGGATAGACCGGTGAGAGGGTCAGTTGTGGCCATCGTTTCGGTGTGTTCAAACAAAATTGCGGATTCGATAACGAGAGAGAGTTGTTCGGCGATGGTTTGGTGGAGATCTCTTTCGGTAAGAAACGATTCGGTTGTTTGAGGGGCAAAGAGTTCGAGGTATCCCAGTTTTTCACCAGCGACTTGGAGGGGGAGGAGAGCCCTAAAACAAGTGTCCCAGATTTCCCAGGTCGAGATGTGGGTGACGTGTTCGGGTGCGGATGTAAGAGGGATATTGCCTCGTCCGGGGCGATCTTGGGCTGTGGCGACAGATGTGAGCTTGCCGTTTTTATTAACCCAGACTCGGACGGCGAGATGCGTGAAGAGCTGATGGCTGCACGGTTTGGTGGAGCTTGAATGCGGTTCCGATGCGTTTGAGCACCATCGCTTCTCTTTCGGCAGATTCGAGCTGATTAATGCGTTGGATTAGCCCCTCGCGAAGTTGTAGTTCTTCGGGGGAATCGGCGGGTAGATTTCGCCAATTAACTAAATGATCAAACAGTGAATCCAAGGTTGCTCTCTTGACAATATTGTTGGCCTTTGAGGACTCAAACTCTAGTCGATTTGAAGCTATTTCAAGAACTATTTCCACTTGTTGAACGTCACCAAAGAAGTGAAGTCATTTTCTTGGTTAAGTGCCGGTGTTTTCTTGCTTGTTTGCGGAGGCGTGGGAGTTTTAGCGGGTTGTGGAGGTGGTGGAAGTGGCGGAGGAAGTTCCTCTGGTTCGAACCGCGGGGTTGGGGCTTGCTCGGTTACCACGGCATTGGGAACAATTAACTATTCGACTCTTTGGGGCAGCTCGCCATCGAACGCCAGCCAGGTTATTCGGATTATTGATGCCGATGGGTTTACAATTCGTTCGGACTCGCTGAATCGATCGGGGCAGAGTTCGAGCAATTTGCAAATGACGAATGTGAGTGCGGGGACTCATATATTGAAGTCAACTTTGTACACAGGGGCTAACGCGAGCGGAACCGTGCTGGGGGAATCTAGTCAGATTGTTGATCTTTGTTCTTCAGCGCCAGCTTCGGTATCGGTTTCAGCTTCTTCCCAATATGGAGTAACGCCGACGGAAATTGTTGTGGCGCCGAGCCCAGTTTCGGTACAAGAGGAAACAATTGTTCAGTTTGTTGCGACGCCTAAGATTGGGAATCAAACTGTGTTTTTGCCAGTTGGCGATGTGACTTGGTCGGTGTCGGGGACAATCGGCGCCATAAGCTCGGTTGGGCAATTGACGGCTCAAGGGGTTGGCAATGGCACGGTGAGAGCTAGCTCGGCGAGCACATCGCTTATTAAAAATGTTCCGGTTCAGGTTACGCCGCGTGTGACGCAACAGTCGAAATGGACGGTATTGGTTTATTTGAACGCAGCGAATGACCTTTACACTTATAGCTCGCTGAATATGAACCAGATGGAAAAAGTGGCATCCAACCCCAATGTGCGGTTTGTTGTTCAGTGGAAACAGAGTAAGAGTGTCTTTTCTGGTTCGACATTTGATGGTGTACGCCGGTATTTAGTGAAGAGTGACCCATCTGGTGCAGTGACCACCAACGGAACGATTGTTAGTGACATCGTGCAAAACAACTTGCGGGATAGCAATGGCAATGCGCTTGATATGGGTGATCCGGATACTTTGAAAGACTTTATTGCCTGGGGCAAAGCGAATTATCCGGCGGATCGGTACTGCATTATTCTATGGAACCACGGTAACGGATGGAAGCGGTCGGGAGACGAAGAGGCAACTCGGGCGTTTAGCTACGACGACCAATACGGTACTTCGATTAAGAGTTGGGAAACGGATCAGGCTTTTGCTGGGCAACACTTTGACATCTTGGCTTGGGATGCGAGCTTGATGCAGATGATGGAAGTTGCTTACGAGGTTCGCAATCATGCGGATTATGTGGTGGGTAGCGAAGAAAGCCCTCCAGGAGAAGGCTTCCCTTATCATTTGATTTTTGACAACTTTAGAGATAATCCGGATGGAGCTACGGATGTGCTGGCGAGTGCGTTTGTTCAAGGAATGCAGGAGCAGGCGGCACCGGGCGGGATTTATGAATTCCGAAAGATCACGCAAAGCGTAATTGAGACGGCGAAGTTGAATGCGGTGGCGACGGCGATTTCGGACTTGGCATCTGACATGGTGACTAATAATTTGGCGATTGCTTCGCAGATTCAGTCTATTCGCAATGCGGCACAGAGCTATTCGCCGGGTGCTACTCGGGTCTATCGCGATTTGTATGATGTTTGCTTGCGAATCGAAGCAGATAATACAATTCCGGGTTCGATTCGGTTAAAGGCAACGGCTGTTCGGGCGGCGATCAATGATGCGGTGAAGTATGAGTATCACAATGCTCAGTCACCGAACAGTCATGGTATTTCGATTGACTTTTCAAGCAATGGCTCATTTGCCGCTTATCGAAGTGATTATTTGAGGATGAAATTCGCCGCTGATACGACTTGGGATCAGTGGTTGGAAGTCGCGCCATAGGCTAAAAATTTAAAGGGGCC
>JAPUDU010000206.1:0-4280 GCA_027492935.1 Fimbriimonadaceae bacterium | reverse complement strand
TATTATCTTAGTTTTTTTTTGCGTATAAATGTCCCCGCTGAACCGAGTTGGTATCTGGGGTTGCACGCCGCCCCAACCCCAAAAATTTAACCGGGCCGGTTTTTAACGCGGCCCCTGGGCTGGAGGGTTGCTCTGTCGCCTGGAGGAGGGCATCTCCGGCGACTTTTTTGGGCTTTCTGGCTGCTCCCGTTTACTCAAGGGAGTTGATAGATGTATTCCCTTTGATGCTTGTTTGACCCCTTGTTTAATTGCGAGGGTGGCTTGTTTGAACCTGAAATCGAGAGTTTTTGCGGGCGCATTTTTGCGAGGCTGAAGGGTGGGACCCGATTTTCAGGGGACCTTATTGGATGAATTGGCTGAGGCTGTGGCATAATTGTTGTTCGTTTCCCAGTTGGGAACAGGTACGTCGAATGAGCGAAGTAGATCAAGAAAATTTTGATGGCGCCTCGGACAAGATGTCCGTGGATATGTCGGAAGGCCGCAATGACGGTCGCACCCGACCCCGTCGCCGTCGCAAAGTGAGTTTCCTTACTCTGAACAAAATTGACCATGTTGATTATAAAGACACGGCCATGTTGTTGAAATTTGTTAGCGAACGAGGCAAGATTTTGCCTTCACGCCAAACTGGAAATACGGCTAAGCAACAGCGAATGATTTCGAATGCGATTAAGAGCGCACGCGAAATGGCATTGTTGCCGTTTGTTGTTAGCGATGCAATTGATACTGGCCCGCGACGACGTTCGATGGGTGATGACCGAGGCGACCGCGGAGATCGTGGTGACCGTGGCGATCGTGGGGATCGCGGCGAAAAGGGCTCCAAGTCCGATTCCGCTGAATAAGTTTAGAAACGACTTACTTTGAATGGGTGAGAACTAAAAGTTCTCACCCATTCTTCGTTTAGATTTGTGGAATGACTTTATTGTTTTTGGGTGTAGCGGATTCCGACGGAGAAGTCGGCTCCAACGTTGATGGCACGGTTCATATTGAACCATCCGATATCGCCATCTTCACTGATCCAGTATGTCCAGGTGCCGTTTTTAGTAGCCTGAGAAAGTCCGAGGGAGACGATGCGGTTATTTTGGTCGAGATACGTTTGACCGTTTTTGACAGGTGAACCTTCGGAGGTGACTTGGAGAATCCATGTTTGCTTGAGAGATGGACTGTAGGCGAGGGCGAGATTGTAGGCGGGAACCCAATTGGTCGTATCTGCCCAGAGGGGGCTTTGGGATTGGTATGTGAGGCTAGCTTGAGCGGTGAAATTGTATCGGGGGGCGAGTTTCCAGGTTTGGTGGGCGCTGATGGCGAGATCAACCCCACCGCTACCGAGGAGGAGATTGGGGTTGCCGGTGGGGAGTTTGAGGGATATTTGTGGTTCGCCGGGGATGCGGAAGGAGTAGCCGAGGGTGAGATCACCAAAGCCAGTGCCAGATTCAACTTCTGTCCCATCATGGAGGCGAAATCGGTAGCGGCCGTAGGGGGTTGATTCTCGTCCGGGTGAGACGTGGTGAGCGATATTTTGGTGCCACCAGTCAATGAAAGGGTCGAGTACTCCGCCGCCTCGGTGGATGAGAGGAAGGGAGATTAACCATTCGCCTTGGTTGGTGGAAAATCGGCGGGAGTAGCGGAGTCGCCAGGTTTCGCCGTCTTCACGGATGGTGGGGTAGGCGCGAAATTCGTTTTGGATGAGGAGTTGCCAGTCGTTTTGGGTTGAGCCGGGGGTGAGGAGCGAGCCGAAAGGAAAGGGGCGAAGATAGGTTTGGTTTATTGATCGGGTGTTTTGAATGGGAAGAATTTGATCTGGGCCTTGCCTCTCTTGTGCAAAAGCGACCGTCATAAAGATAACTGGGATAGCTATGGTGATAAGCCGGATATGCATTACGACCTATTTTGGCATTTTTAAGTTAAATTATCCTACTTTGGCCCAGAGCATGAAAAATATGATTTGTATAATGAGTGGATTGAAATGAATGTCGACCTAGACGAATGCTTTTACGGTTCTGTTACCGTTGGGGAACGCGGGCAAATAGTTATTCCTGCGGAGGCTAGAGCCGCCCTGGGCATTCAACCTGGAGACAAGCTCCTAGTAATGCGTGACCCTTTGAAACCCGGGCTTATGGTTTGCTCGTTTGGGGTTATGTACGAATTTTTGGAAGAAATTAAGTCGAAGTGGACTAAGGCGCATGAATTATCTGTGCCGATTGACGCGGGTGAAGAAGAGAAGTAAATGGTTGGACTCTATTTAGCATTAATGGTGGCGGTGCACAATCAAGCGGCACCGACAATGACATTGGAAGAAGCGTTAGCGATTGCTGAACAAAACGCTTTCTCGGTTCGGTTAGCGGAAAGTGATATTTCGGCAGCGCGAGCTAACGCGGCAATTGCACGTGCGGCTTTAGGGCCGGGGGCAACGGTTTCGGGCTCAACTCAATGGAGTGAAGCGCGAAATTCTAGCGGTTTTGGTCAGAACGGATCGAATACGACAAGCACGATCAACTTGGCGATCCAACAGATCATTGATATTTCACGGGTTAATACTTTGCGGGCTGAATCTGCTCAGATTAACGTTAAAGTCAGCGAATATGCCCGAAAGGCCGTTTTGAATGAACTTCGCGGTCAGGTGAAAACGAAATACTTGGCAGTTTTGCAAGGGTATGAGTTGGTTAGGATCCAGGAAGGAACAGTTGCTTCGGCGGTGGCTCGACTTGGAACCGCTCAGATTCGCTTTGAAGCGAGTGCGATTCCTCGATTCGATGTTCTGCGGTTGGAATCGGACTTAAAGAAATCACAACAAGATTTGATTCAAGCGCAAGGGAATTACAGACTGGCGAAGCAAGATTTGAATAATTTGCTGGCTCGCCCAGTGGAAACCGATTTTGAACCGGTTGCATTGCCGGAACTCAGCCAAGATTTGGAAGATGCAATGGCTTATGTCAGGGGTTCTTTGCAGAATCGACCGGAAGTCAAGCAAGCGGAAACGTCGATTGAGGCTTTAACGAAGAATCGTGAAGCCGAGCAACGGGCAGCTTTGCCGACCTTGACATTGCAAGCTGGTCATACAGAGTTGATTGATCCTGGTTTTGGACAACCCGATCGCACGACTTCGGCGAGCGCGACTGTGAGCGTCCCGATTGTTACGGGTGGAGCAATTAAGGCCAACACGCAACGAGCACGAGAGCTTGAAGAGCGTGGGAAGATCCTTTTGCAACAACTTCAGTTGGCAGTGGCTTTTGAAGTTCGAGCGGCGATTACACAGTATGAAACCGCTGCGGCGAGCTACCAAACAGCGGTGCAGAATCGAGTTTTGGCGGAAGAATCTTTGCGATTGGCGCAACTTCGATATGATGAGAATGTTGGCATCTTGCTGGACGTAACAATTGGACAAGCGGACTTAACTTCGGCTCAAGCAGCAGAAGTTGTGGCGGCTTATCAGTTGCGACTGGCTTATGCGGCATTGCAAAAGGCGGTCGGGATTGACGACTTGAGCAACATGCCGGAGCCGACTCCGGTACCGGTAAAAGAGGAAGAATAATGAAAGGAATCTGGGTTTTGAGTCTGGTTGTCGTTGCTGGGATGACAGTCACAGGATGCGTTAACCGTGCTGGTCAGGAACAGGCCAAAAAGGTTGCCGCGATTGTTACTGATCAATCGACTTCGGTTGAGGTGATGGCTGTGAATTCGACCAATGTGCCGAAGGTTCTTGCCTTAACTGGGCAAGTCGTTACGGATGACGATGTTGAAGTATCAGTCAAGGCTCCAGGCCGGTTGACTGCGGTTTACGTTAAAGAAGGATCGATTGTATCTGCGGGACAGGTCATTGCGGTTCAAGAAGGACGTGAAGCACAGACTCGGGTTAGCCAAGCTTTAGCAAATCAGCAAGCGGCGGCAGCGGCATTGCGCCAAGCGCAACGTGACGCGTCAGTTGCTCCTGATCGAACGGCAGCAGCGGTTCGAGCAAGTGAGGCACGAGTTCGACAAGCGAAAGCGGCGTTGCAGAAAGCTCAGAATGGATCACGTAGCGAAGAAAAAGCCCAGGCTAAGGCTAATGTTGATCGCACAAAGAGCGATTTGGAACTGGCGCGAAAGACGCTGGATCGCTCGATAAGACTTGAAAGAGAAGGTGCAATTTCTAAGGCACAGTTGGAGATTGACCAGAATCGATTTGATAACGCTCAAACGGCATATACGAGTGCGGTTGAACAATACAATCTTGTTTTAGAAGCAACTCGGCCGGAAGATATTGAGCAGGCGCGCGAGGCAGTTAAGCAAGCCGAAGAACAACT
>JAPUDU010000205.1 GCA_027492935.1 Fimbriimonadaceae bacterium | reverse complement strand
ATGGATTGATCCGTTGAGGAGTTCGACTACTTCGAGGAGGGATCTGAGGCCGTAGACTTCGACTTCGGGGATGATTGCGGCTTCGGCAGCGTTGGATTCGGGGAGGATGAGGCGCTTAAATCCGTTTTGGTGAGCCATGATGGCGATGTTAACGGCACCATCAATACGGCGGAGATTGCCGTCTAAGCCGAGTTCGCCGATGATGAGAGTTTCGTTGAGGGATTGGCTGGCGACTTGGCCGGAGACAGCGAGGATGGCGATGGCGATGGGGAGGTCGAATCCGGGGCCTTCTTTGCGAACGTCACCGGGGGCAAGGTTGCAGACGAGGAGGCCGTTGGGGAACGTGAGGCCGGAATTGCGGATGGCAGAGGCGACGCGTTCTTGGGATTCTTGAACGGCTTTGTCGGGGAGACCGACGAGGAAAAACTTAGCCATGCCGCCGCGGAGATCGACTTCGACAATTATTGGGAGGGCATCAATACCGTTAAGAGTGGCGGCGTGGGCCTGGGCGACCATATTGTTTTAGGTTACCTGGGTGGTTGGCAGTTAAGGATGAGATAGAAGTTTCATAAAGAATTGCTTGAGCTATTTGAAAAACTTTCTTTGTTCAGTCTAAACAAGAATGCAGGGCCACGAATACACATTCGACTTGGTGAGGATTTTTGTGGGTGATAAACCGCCTCTCTTCTTTTTAGAGATCGTTTTTAGAACGGTGGTTTTATTTCTTTACTTAATGTTTCTGTTTCGTTTGATTGGTCAGCGAGGGGTTGGGCAGATAACATTGTTTGAGTTTGCTTTGATTATTGCTTTAGGATCGGCTTCGGGTGATCCGATGTTTCAGGTGGATATTCCGTTGCTGCATGGAATGGTTGTGATTTTAGTGGTTGTGCTGTTGCACAAGACGATTACGCGCTTGAATCAACGTTCGCGGGATAGTCAGAAGTTGACGGAAGGGGAGGCGCTTCGTTTGGTGAAGGATGGGGCAGTTGAGATTAATGAGCTTAGGCGCAGTTTGGTGGCCCCGGATGAGCTATTGATGGAGTTGAGGAAATCGGGGGTTCGGTTTTTGGAGGAAGTTGAGCGGGCGTACTTTGAAACCGACGGCACGGTCTCGGTCTTTAAAACCGGTCAGCCTTTGATTTCGGGTACGAGCGTTTTGCCGGAAGACCAGGAAGGTGAAGATAGTTTAGCGATTCGGCTTGAACGAAAGCTCGCGCCTACTCAAGGGTGAGAGGCTTTTCATACGGCTTGCGGTAGCCGAGTTCACGGGCCCGCTCTTCTTTACCGAATGGGGATTCAAGGTTAGCGGTTTTTTTGAGAAGATCGGTTCGCTCGGATTCAATTTTGCGGGCGGCGGTGACTTGGTTGGCGTATTCGGCCCGTTGGGTCTTGAGTGATTGCCATGAGGATCGGCTCAGAAATGCGCCAGCCGCAATAGCGAAAGCGATGGTCAGGAGGATAAATGTGGGTCGATTCATGTGGCCTTCCTTGGCGATGAGTCGCGTGATTATACCGGGCTCATTAAAGGTTTGTCACGCGGTTAGGATTTGTTTAGACCTTGAGGACTTGAATCAGGTTTGTATTGCCGGGTTGACCAACAGGAACTCCGGCGGTCACCACAACTTGGTCTCCGATGGAGATGAGTCTACGGCGAAGAAATACGTTGACAGTGGATCGGATGGCATCATCGGTGTCGAGCGGTGGATCGACGATGAGCGAGTGAACGCCCCGAACGACACTGAGCTGACGCTGAACTCTTTCTGACCAGCATGCGACGTAGATTGGCTGGAGCGGTCGGTATTTACTGACCATGCAAGGGGTTTTCCCGCTGGCGCTGGTGGAGAGGATGGCTTTGGCCTTGATCCCTCGAGCGATTCGAACGGCAGAATCGGCGACAACATCGGTTGCGACTCCGGTTTTGTTTTCTTGCCCAAAGCTCACTTTAACGTTGTTTTCTGTGACATTGGCGATATTTGCCATTGTGCGAACAGCTTCGATGGGATATTGCCCGCTTGCGGTTTCTCCACTGAGCATGACGGCATCCGTTCCATCCAAAATGGCGTTAGCGACATCACTGGCTTCGGCACGAGTTGGGCGTGAGGTTGTGATCATGCTTTCGAGCATTTGTGTGGCGGTGATGACCGGGGTTGCGGCGAGATTGCATCGAGCGATGATTAGCTTTTGAGCGGCGGGTACATCTTCGATTTCCATTTGGAGGCCAAGATCTCCACGGGCGACCATGACAACGTCGCTCAGTTTGATGATGGCGTCGATGTCTTTAAGAGCTTCGCGAGTTTCGATTTTTGAAACGAGCTTTACGGTGGGATCAATACGGTCAACGATTTCGCGGAGTTCGCGCATATCGGCGGCAGAGCGGACATAGCTGAGCGCGAGGAAGTCGCATCCTGCGGCGATCGCTTCAGTGATGTCACCGAGATCTTTGGCGGTGAGGGCGGGGATGTTGAATGAGCGTCCGACGATGGTGACGCCTTGCTTGGTTTTGACAGTGCCGCCAGCAATAACTTTTGCTTGATATTTATCGCCGGAGCCAGAAATGAGTTTTAGTTCAACTTGTCCGTCTCCGAGGAGGATTCGATCCCCTTTCTTCATGCTATGCACGAGTTCGGGGGAACCAACGGGGAGTTCTACATCTTCAAGGCCGATGGTGGTGTTTTGCCCGGTTTGGAAAGTAATTTGGTTGTTTTCGAGAACCGCGAGACGGGTTTTGGGGCCTTGGAGATCGGCCATGATTCCGATGGGAGCAAGGTCGGGTGACTCTGCTTTGATCCATTCAATAAATTTTCGTTTGCCTTCCCAGTCGCCGTGGCTACAGTTGAGCCGGGCGAGGTTCATGCCTTCTTTGATGAGGCTGGCGATGAGCTTTTGGGATTCTACGGCTGGGCCGAGGGTGCAGACGATTTTGGTTTGCCGCATGAGATCAACTTAATTATCGGGACGTGCGTTGTGGTTCAAAAGGCGTTTAGCTTAACCAGCCTTAAGTATTCGGTTCCAATACATCATGGTGACGCGGGGGAGGACAGAGAACCGATAGATAGCAAGAAATCCTTTTCCTCGGGGAATTGAATGTGTGATATAGCCTTCGGTTTGAATTGACCGATCTTCTTCGACGATGGTGAGTTCAATTTTTGATTGGGGTGGAATTTCTTGGTCGAGAAGGATGGCCATTCCTTGTTCGCCACCCGCAATGACAAACGTTTTAGTTTTTTTGAATTTGAATTTGAGTTCAACTTGAAGCTTTTCGTTGAGAAGGGCGAGATCGCACTCAGTTGGGGATTCGATAGTTTTGCCGGTTAGTGAAAATGCGATTGCGTTGGATGGCGACTTTTCGGATGCGCTTGCGGAGAAGATTATGTGGGTTTCTTGAGTAAAGCTTTCGACGAGGAATGTTCCGTTGGGGATCGCCGTTCCGCGTTGCTCGAATGTGGCAACGGCATCCTTATCATTGGTGTTGATAATCTTGATGGGGATGATTTCACCGCTTTCTGCGACGGTGACCCTAGCCCTTTTTCCTTGTAACTTAGATAGCATCTCTTCCCTTGCTAATGAAATATTGCGTTGTTGGCCGCAATATCCTTACCTTGTCGACGAAAAAACAGATCGGATGGTGTTTCTTCAGCGTCTTAGTTCTATAGTAGGCAAGCAATGAGACGATCCTTCCTGATTTGTGCACTTTTTTTGATGGTTGTTCCGGGGTTTTCCTCAGGGCAGGAGGTTGGTCAGAATCCATCCCCGATGACTATGGTTTCGACATTGAGCGACTTGGATATTCGGGATATTTTAACGAAGGCTGATATTCCGGGAGAGAAGATTACGATTCGCGAAGAAAAGGATGCGGAAGGCTTAACCGCTTTTTATGTTTTTGAAGGCGAAACAATTTTGATGGCACTTTATCAATACACCGATGAGCCCGGGGGCAAAGTGACCAGTCTGGGGATGTCGGTGGGGAATAGGATGGCTCGTGGAGCGGATGTTCGCAAAATCAACACATGGAATGCGAAGACTCGTTACGTGAAGGCTTATGTAGATGATGAAGGTGATGCGATGCTGAGCACCGATTTGCTATTGAGCCCAGGCGTGACGAGGCTGACGGTTCAGGAATGGGTGAAGATGTTTGGTCGGTTCTCGCGTGAGTTCACGGAATATCTGAAACCTTGATTTCGGATTAGATTCGGGGCCACGGGGGAACGACGACTTTCTTCTCACTGTGGCCCAATTAGTATGTCATGTGTCTTTTTCCCTAAAAGTTATAAGACTTAAGTAAATGCGGAACTTTGAATATTTCTGGCCAGTAATGTCTGTCAAGTTGGCCAGTTTGTTTTCTTAAGAAGGAGAATGTTCGGGTCGACCAGAGCTAGGGCAGAAGAAAATGAAAATTGCACAAAGAAAAGTGGTCGGTGGCATCATCGCATTAGCAGCATTGTGTGCAACGACCATTGTATTTGGTCGTACATTTAACATGGTGCCGGAATCTGCGGATGAGCCTAATATTCCGCAATCAACGACTTCCACAGGTGGATCTGCTTTGACCGTGGATGGACAAGATGTCTTCGTCTTGCAGAATGGAGTTGTATATCGACTTGATCGAGAAATGTTAAGTGTTAAGAACAGTGAAAAGTTGGAAAAAAGAACTCTAACTAAAGTGGAGCAAATTGTACGTTAACAATAATTGTGTGATTGCTTGGGCAGTCTAATTTCGCAACGGGGTAGCATCTAATCTATGCTACCCCGTTCGATTGTGCTTGGTCTTGATGGATGCGGAGCAGGAGCGGCACCAGATTCAGTGAGATTTGGAGATGCGGAGACGGTCTCGACGGTTAAGAATGTTTGGGATCATGTTGGCGGGTTTACGGCTCCTCATTTGGATCGGATCGGTTTTTTGGCGGCTTGTGGAATTGGGGATCAACAAGGATCGGCAGGGCGATTACGACCGTTGGCGGAGGGGAAAGATTCGGTAACGGGACATTGGGAAATGATGGGAGTTACAGTGGAGAAAGCGTTTCCGACCTACCCGAAAGGATTTCCGGCGAGTTTGGTTTCTGAGTTTGAAAATCGTATTGGCCGTGGGGTGATTGGGAATTGTGCAGCAAGCGGAACGGCGATTATTGCTGAGCTTGGTGAGGAACATTTGCGGACGGGTTCTCCAATTTTGTATACATCGGGTGATTCAGTGTTTCAGGTGGCGTGCCATGAGGGGATTGTGCCGATTGAGACGTTGTATGAGTGGTGTCGGATCGGACGGGAGATATGTGTTGCCCCAAACAATGTTCAGCGGGTGATTGCTCGCCCGTTCACTGGTGAGGCGGGAGCATTTGTTCGGACAGAACGGCGAAAGGATTTTCCCGTGACTCCACCCCAGAATTTAGTGGATGAGATTGCGGCGAAATTCGGGCCGGTTTTAGGGGTGGGAGTTGTTCCGGAGCTGTTTGGGGGACGTGGGTTTTTATCGACAAAGCGAACACAGAATAATCCGGGACATTGGGAGGCGTTAAAGGTGGCGATGGGGGAGGATCATCGATTTATCTTTGCGAACTTCGAAGACTTTGATATGTTGTATGGCCACCGGAATGATCCGGTTGGTTTTGCAAAGTGTTTGGAGGAGTTTGATCGGATATTAGGTGAGTTGCTCGGGATGCTATCGGATACCGATTTGCTGATTGTTACGGCTGACCATGGGAATGACCCTACGGACGCATCGACTGATCATTCGCGGGAGTATGTTCCCATTGCAGTGGTTGCAGGTGATGGGTGGATCGGTGACCGAGATGGGATGGGTTATGTGGGCGAACTCGTTCGACGATGGTTGGCAATCTAAGTCAATCCCGAGGGTCGAGATGGAGGCGTCGAGCAAGATCGGATGTGAGGATTGAATCAGGATCAAGTCTTAGTTTGAGTTGAGCATAGGTTTGAAATGATTCTGGGCCGATTGATTGAGTGAAGTGATCGGGAGTGAGGGTGGAATCTTTGGCGAGGTAGAAACGACCGCCAGCGGCGAGGACAAGCTCGTTCATTTGGTGGGCGAGTTTCCAGACAGATTCTTTGTTCGTTTTTGTGATTTTGAAATCGAGAGCGAGGGAGTAGCCATCGACTCCGTGGCTGAAAAGGAAGTTATCGGGGACGTGGCGCTTCATAACGCCGAGGAATGATTCGAGCTTGGCGGCTTGTTGGAGTTCGAGTTGTTGGGCGAAAACACGGGGGGCTTGTTCGGCAGGAACGAAGGATTGGTATTGAATGAATCCGCCGGGGAGGTAGGAGTTACGCCAGTTTGGGACGTAATCGAGGAGGAAATTAAAACCTACTAGGCTGAGGGGGTGGGGTTTTCCATTTCCGAGAATTTTGCCGCTGGTGTGCTTGGCCCAGTTGGTAAATCTCATACCGGTACGATTATTTAGTCGCTTGATGAATCGCCAGACAACAGATTTGGGGAAGAATCCCATGATGGTGTCGGGGAGATCTTGGTGTTCAGGGCGGAGAGTAATGGGGAACTGACTGGGTTCATCCATGTAATAAGCAGCGTGGAAATCGCCGCGTCCGGCCGATTTACCACGAGCGAAGCAATCAATCCAGCTGACCATGTAATCGGCCTCGTTACGGAAATTTTCAAAGGTTTTGAACTGGGCATCCCAGTTAGGAATTGATAGGGGGAGCACTCTTACATCGCCGCTGTTGATCTGGTGCATTTGGAGCTTGACTCGGAGGATGATGCCAAGAAGTCCGGCGGTGCTGATGACTTGGAAGAAGAGGGGATCGGATTGAGTGAGGACGCTGTGTTCTCCGTTGGGGAAGAGTACTTCGATTTCGATGACGTGATTTCCGATTGGACCAGCTTTGAATGCGTTTTTTCCGTGCAAATTCATGCCCAGCGCACCTCCCATTGTAGGGAACATCGTTCCGCTGACTACGGGGGGCCAGAAGCTTGATTCTAGGGTGTGTCGCCAGAGTTGCTCGATGGTGACTCCGGCTTGGCAGTCGATTACGCCGGTTTGGGGGTCGAAGCTGAGGATTTGGTTGAACCGAGTGATGTCGAGAAGGATTGACTCGGAGCCGATGTTGGCATCGCCGTAGCTTCGGCCAGAGCCGCGCATGGTGATTTGGCGACCGGTTGATTTGGCTAGTTGGAGGATTTCGTAGAATTCTTCGACTTGGGTTGGTCTGAATAAGTAACCATCGGCTCCGGTGATCATTCCGAATCCCGTGACATTAGTCAGGCGGTCGAGGGGGAGGTTCATTTGAGGTTGAGTCGCCGGAAAATGGGCGAGGGGATACGTTTGATGATGTAGAAAATGATGCGGTGGACGGGACTGAGGTAGTGTTCGCCGGTTCGGTCTTTGTAGTGAAGAATGAGTTGGGCGGCTTTTTCAACGGGCATTGCGTTTGATATGCCGAGGGCAGCAGTCATTTCGGTTTGAACTGGGCCGGGCTTGATAGTTACGACTTTGACGCCTTTACGGGCAAGGCGATTGCGGAGGGCCTCCATGTAGGTATGCATGAACGCTTTGGATGCGGCATAAACGGGATTGCCGGATCTCCCACGGTCTCCGGCAACACTGCCGATGCCGATGATGCTTCCGTGACCGGTGCCTTCCATGCGGGTAGCCGCGCAGTTGAGCCAGGCGACCGCACCGCTCATATTGACATTAACCATATCGATATCTTTATCGGTGCTGTATTCGTGGGGGCCGACTTGGGGCATTACGCCGGAGCAGTAGATGATGAGATCAAGACCTGTGAGGGTATCGGTGCATTTCTGGAAAAGATCGGGGACTTCCGCGATGTTGTTTACATCGTGGGCGAAGGGAAAAACCCGCTCGGGGTAGCGGTCAGAAAGAAGTTGCAGGCGGTCTGTGCGGCGGGCGATTGTGGCGACAAGGGCTCCGCCTTCGGCGAGTTGCTTGGCGAGTTCGGCACCAATTCCGGAGGATGCGCCAATGACGATTGCTTTTGTGCCGATGAGTTTGAGGGACATTAGTTTGATTCGATTATGGGCACATGAGCGCTTGTAGTGACGGTCAGAATGGCGACGATGACGAAGAGGAGAACGGCGATGAGAATGTGGGGATCTCGGAAGAGGATGTCGGCGGGCTCGCCACCTTCGTCATCTTTAAAGACTCGCTGGATGTATCGAGCGACGCCGTAGAGAACCATTGGAGTGGTGAGGATAATTCCGGGGTTAGATTTGGCAGTGTTGGAATCCATTGTGTAGAGCAAGTAAGCCATACATGACATTCCGGCAAAGAGCATTACGAGCATATCAAGAGTTGATTTGCTGTATTCGTTGAGAGACTCTCGGGATGATGCACGGTTTTCGCCCATGAGGATGAATTCGTTGCGCCGCTTTGCGAATCCGAGGGTTAGGGCAAGGACACCGGTGACGATGAACATCCATCCGGAAATTGGGACATGGACGGCTTGAGCTCCGAGTGCAGCACGGAGAACAAATCCGGCGGCGATCATGAAAACATCGATGATGGCGACATGCTTGAGTTTGACGTTATAGAGAATCTGGATAAAGATATAGATTCCGCCGATAGCCAGACACCATGGTCCGGTGTAGAACAGCAATGCCATTCCGGAAATCAGAAGGATCGCTGTATAAAGAATTGCGAGGGGTGGCGAGATTAATCCAGAAGCGATTGGACGGTCGCATTTGGTGGGGTGTTCACGGTCGCGGTTTGCATCGGCGATATCGTTGGCAACATAGGTGGCCGAGCTGATAAGACACATTCCGATGAATGCGATTATTGTGTTAATGAGGAGTGGCGTGTCGGAAATTTTTCCGGCGAAGATGATAGCGGTGAAAACGAGCAGATTCTTTGCCCATTGCTTTGGCCGGGCAAGTTTGAGGAGTGCGCCTGATATGCCGGGAGATTTGGTTATAGTGCTCATTCCATCAATTGGGATTGCCAATTAGAATCACGTTTGGCGCGGGTGAGAAGTCTCAAGGTTAACGTATTGCACGTTAGAAAGATTCCTTGGAGAATTAAAAGGGTTATTTGGTCGGAGCAGAGAGATTCGAACTCTCGACCTCTTCCCCCCCAGAGAAGCGCTCTACCAAGCTGAGCCATGCCCCGACGTTTGGTTATTATATCTTGAGAAACAAAAATCCCTCCTGCGGGTCCTTTTGAGAGGTTGCAGGAGGGATTTTGGATTTATCGATTATTCTTTGGGCGGAAGTGGCATGAGCGGAACTCGTCCGTTGCCGTAGAGGTATGCCCAAGCTTGTTCGCCACCGGGAGCGAATCGGCCTTTTAAGCGAATATCGTATTCAGCCGCTTTTTGAAGCTCTTGTTCCGTTTGATCTCGGTAAGCCGTTGCTTGGTTTCGTGTTGCCGCATCTTTGAGGGCATCTACTTGAGCCAATCGAAGGGCACCAGCGAGAACGAAGTGTGATCCACCGTATTCTGGGGCGGCACCGACTGCAGCTCGTGCGAACGAGAGAGCTTTTTGTGAGTCACCGTTGAGAATGTGGATGGTTGCAACTGCGCAAAGAGC
>JAPUDU010000204.1 GCA_027492935.1 Fimbriimonadaceae bacterium | reverse complement strand
GAAACAATCAAAGAGCGTACTGCTCGGTCCGTTACTCCAAGCGGTTTTTGGGCAACCCACTCTCTTGCCAACAAATCTGCAAACTCACTCACCTCCATATGTGATGAGCGATTGTAAAGCGGAACCGTCGACCAAACGCGCTGAAGCACGAGATAGATAGATGTTCTAACCGAAGTAATCTCCCGCATGTCGCCCAGCTTGTTTCCTTCCGGATTGATTCGCTCATCTGTCCTGAATCGGGCAATAAGCAAAGGAACAATATCTTCACCTGCCGTTGCAAATTTCTCAAAGTTCCCATAAGCCACGTTGCTGTTATTTGCCCACGCCAAAGATTCAACCAACCGCTCAAGCTCTTCCTGCCGAGTCAAATTTCCTTCTGAAAGGGAAACCGTAACTGGTGAGCCCTTCATCAATCGATCCGCCTCCTGAATCATTTCTTCTGGAGTAAATGTATTCCAACTTGACGCATAACGCAAAATTCCCACACTGGGGTTAGCAAATGCCAACAACTCACCAATACGCTTGGCTCCCGCATACTGTTTAGTCGCTAATGCACCCGCATAATCCATATTGCGAATAGATATCAGTTCGCTAACAATATCAGGTTGCCGATCTGACCCATATGAGATTCGCGGGCCAAAGGGCAGTTGGATTTTTTTAGCTTCCTCTATCTCTCCCATCATAACTAAAGTTGCCGCTTTAACGAGCCCGCTTCTGTAAACGTAATTGTTCCCCGAATACGGGCTATTAGCCGAAGCCTGCAGAGCATCTGCAACATTAGCTTCACCCAAAACGGCACGCGCCACAACAAGATTCCCTTCTGGAGTTAAAGCCAAGTTAACGCCAGAAGACTTGTCATTCCAGACCCAACCATACTGCCGATCAAGTGTGCGATTTCCAAAATCCCTCTGTAACTGCGAATCAACCGCAATCTCGCTAAATTTTGCATTCTGAGGAGCCACCAGCAAAGTGCCAGCGACTTTCTTAATTTCAGTAATCAGTTCATCAGGCAAGCCTGAATCAGCTGGAATAACAACCTGCTTTGGCTCAAAGCCAAGATCATATTTCTGAGCAAAGCTAATACTCGAAAGTGCCATTGCACTTACAACAAAAAGGCATGACTTAACTGGTTTCATTTTCCCAATCCTCAAACCTACCGACGTAGCTAAGAATTAAACGTTACGAACTTTTTCGAGATTATTCGTGCGACGTACCAAGTCCATCGCTGCATCCCGCCAAATCGGAAAATCAAACTGAAAACCCATATCCATTAACCGCCCAGGGACAACCCTTCGACTCTTCAACACTAACTCGCTTTCAGTTCGCATCGCCCAACACCCCAGCTCAATCATCCATTCTGCCGCGGGCAACCCAAAACTCATCCCCCAAGCTTCTCGCAATTCACGCGCAAACTCAGCTTGCGGCAAGGGGTTTGGCGAACACAAATTTACCGCTCCATCAACTTCGTAATCAATCAAAAACTGGATCGCCTTCACAAAATCATGCTCATGAATCCAAGAAACATACTGCCTTCCAGAACCCACCCGTCCTCCTAAGCCCCTACGTGCTAGCCGGGAAAGCACATTAAAAACGCTCCCCTCATCAACCGACATTGTCATAGCACTCCTCAAAGCCACCCGCCGCACACCCGGAACCTCTGCTTCCCAAAGAACCTGCTCCCAACCCTTCGCAATCGCAACGCTCTTTCCCCAAAGCTCCGGAATGCCTGGCTCATCTCCACCCATAAGTCCAGTTGTCTCATCATTCGCCGCATCAAATCGATGCGCATAAATCGTCGCCGTACTTGATTGCAACCATATCTTCGGTGGCGCCAAACAAAGCCCAATAGCCGCTCCCAAAATTCGAGTCGAATCAATCCGACTCGCAAACATTGCATCCAAATTCTCTGGCGTATAACGACAATTCACGCTCCGACCCGCCAAATTTATGGCCACGTCCGCACCATTAAGCTCCTCGGCCCAAACCCCGAGCGTCTCCCCGTCCCACTCCACATATCTAACCGAATCAACTATTCGAGCCTTCCGCGAAAGCACAATTACCTCATCACCGCGTGATAAAAAGTGCCGGATCAACACCGCGCCTACATGTCCAGATCCACCTGCAAGGACTATTTTCATTTATTTCTGAAAACTCCGACATAATATTACCATGAGGAACGATATCACAACCTATCCTCTCTCCTGGCACCCAACCGCTGGTGGAAAGCTCTCACCAATCGTTTTCCGTGATGACATCACCGAACCTCTCGGGCCTGATCCTACTGGCAACCGTCTCAAACAAATCAAGGCCAAAATCCTTGCTGGAAAATACTATCCTGAGAATGTAATCCGCTTTACTCCCACCGAAACACCGCTCACCGTAAGCACCCGGATCCATCAAAGCACACCGATCATCCCCGGCATCTCCTGGCTCCGCGCAACCGGAGTCGCAGAAATCTTTGTTGTGGAAGAAACCGAAAACTCCATCCATATCGGTTATGTCACAACCACTCGCCACCACGGTCGTGGAATCTGGCAAGCCAAAATCTTCCGCCTTGACAACAACGAGCTCCAAATCCGCGTTTGGAGCATAGCCATGCCCAACTCAGCTCTCTTTTGGCTCGGCTTGCCTTGGGCAAGATTCCTTCAACTGCGCGCCCGCAATAAAGCAATTCAACAATTCAGGAACCTATAAGTCAGCAACCTTCCCGTATGCCATAACGTAAAAATATTGATGCCTGAAGAATTCTTCAACGCCAAAAGTGACCCTTACGCTAAATTTTCTCACCACATCCCTATATACGCGCATCCATACAAAGAAGCCATCGTCGCTGGAGACCCAAAAGCACCGGAATTCACAATCACTTTCAGTGCCGGACAACGCATCATCACCATTGGAAATCAGTCTCATACGCTAATTGGAAGCGTTAGTCGATGCGACCCTATGGTTCTCGCTTACCATGGCCCTGCCCAAATTCCAACAATTATAAGAACAGAAGCCAGCACTCCCGATATCAACCTCACGATCGAAAACGTAACCTACCTCGCAACCAGAAAAGATAACCACGCTATTCTCATCGCTGCCAATAACGATGAACTCGCCCGCATAACTCCTGCCTGGAAAGACAGCGATACCGACAAAGGAATCAAGTTCTGGATACACAGCCACCAGGCAATTCCTCCCCTCGTCAATGCCATCTTCTTCAGCATTGGGTTAACCTACGACCAAGCCACGCAATATGGCATCGTTATTTCATACTAAGGAGCATCGTGTCCAAACTCAACGAAAACGAAATCCGAGAAATCCTCAAGCGAGCCGAACAAATTCATATCGGCGCATCAGTTGAGGAAGACGATTCCGATTCAAAAGCTCTCATCAAAGCGGCCGAAGAAGCTGGACTTCCCCGCGAAGCCGTTGAACAAGCCCTAAGAGAAAGACTAGATAGTCAAACCTTCACGTTAACCCCAGGAGACTTTATCTTTGCCCCGTCATCCGATGGCAAACACTACACCGCCGAGTTCATAGAATCAAATGCCCACACAACGCGTGCGCGTTTTCTAACGGGAGGAGAAATCTCATTTCCCAACGAACAAGCCCACCCTGCCCAATTCCTTCCCGGAAGTAAAGTCCAAGCAAACTGGCCAAACTTCGGTTGGTGGACATGCACCGTTGTCGCCTTCGATAAGCCTAACCGTCTTCTGCGACTTTCTGACGGCTGGGGTAACGACAAATCATTCCCTCTCGCTGAAGTGCGTTTTATTCCCCCAAAAGTCAGCAACAACGACTTCATGGGCAAGCTCACATCATTTATCGACAAAAACAAAATTGCTTTGATCGCTGTTGCCGGTGCATTATTCTTGTTAATTCAGCTAATTCGAAGATAGTCCATCAGATATCTAAATGAATCCTATCAGCCAAGATTTGAGTAATTCATAGCGTGGGTGAATTGAACGAAAACGAAATCAAAACGATACTTGAACGAGCTGAACAAATCCACAGTGCAACAAATTTCGAATACGAGTCAGAAGCTGCTGGTCTATTAAAAGCGGCAGAAGAAGCCGGACTTCCTCGCGAGGCAATCGAATTAGCCCTCAAAGAGCGGCTCAGTTCTCAGCAACTACCCTGCGTAAAGGGTGACCTAATTTTCGCCCCACGACAAGACGGCGCTTTGCATGTTGCCCGAGTCATTGAATCAAAGAACTCTGTGATCCAAGCCCAGTTCTTAAGGGGAACAGAAGTAACTCTCCCAATTGAAAAAGTTATCAAAGCGGATTTTCAATTCGGAACCAAAGTACAAGCACATTGGCCAGTTCACAATTGGCATAAAAGTACTGTCATAGGGTTTGATCTGGAAGGTGAAACGGTAAAGCTATCCGACGGCTGGGGTTTCACAAAATCATTCCATTTATCTGAAATTCGACTTCCCCGCAAGAAAAACCTATTCAGTTCGGTCGCTACATTTTTTCAAAAGAATTCCACGATCATTCTTGCCGCAATCGGTCTTGTAATAATTGCAATTCTCTTATTAGGGCGATAAATGCTTCCAACGCTCATTCAACCCTTCGCAACCGAGCATAATTTCATTCCAAGCGAAGAGCTACCACCCGGTTACTGTTCACGTATATTCACCAACGGTCCACTCATTCTAAAATATCCCTTTCAAGGCGAAGAGCAAACCTCAGGTGCTCTCGCCGCCCTCAAACTCCAAGCGATCGGAGGCCCCAAAATCTACGCCCACCACAAACCAACTGGTTCGCTCATCATGGACCGAATACTCGGTGGCCAAGACCTTCTCACCAAATGCTATCCCCTCGACCCCTACTATCCTTCGCCCGACGATGAACCAACCTTCACTGAGTTCGCACTAAAAATGCGCGCGCTCGATACCGAAGGCTGTATTCCTCTAGAAGATGTCTTCACCAATCTCCCCGCCATAGCCGAAAATCTCCTGAAAGCACCTCATGAAAAAGTATTTCTTCACGGAGATCTCCATCACGAAAATATCCTGTTCGATCCCCAAATAAATCAATTTCGCCCCATTGACCCCAAAGGCTTGGTCGGCTACCCCGCGTTTGAATGTGTAGCCTTTCTCCGCAATCCTATCGAATCAATTCCCATACATCCTGATTTGTACAACTTTACAACTAGCCGAATCAATCGCCTCTCAAAGGCCCTCAACCTCAATCCATACCGCATCGCCGCATGGCTCTATATCGATCGCTATGCTGACCTCGAAGAAGACCCCAAAAACCAACGATGGCAAAATGTCCAACCGATCTTCGAAAAAATCCTTGAACATTTCCAATCCTGAAAGGAACTAACAACAATCAACTTTTGTCTTCCCAGTAATGAAACTGTCTGCGATCGCAATCATCTGCTTTTCGGTTACCGTCTCTGTATTTCTACTTGCCACTAAAACAGACCCTGTTCCAACAAAGCCCATCATCGCACCTCTTGATATAAGTGATTATTCAACTTGGAAAGAAGTCACTTTAACGCGCCCCTACATTGATGGATCGTGGGCAGTAATGTGCATGCCTGCGCTGCGAACCGAGTTAATGACAAACCATGCAACGCCAAAGACTCTCGAATTCAAATCAGAGCTAGGAACACAACAAATTGCTGATCGTGGCTATGTTGCGATCTTCGTCAATCCGATTGGCGAACAAGCCTTCCTAACCCAGAAAAACCCTGTTTTTCCCGAAGGCACAGTAATTGTTAAAGCAAGACGAGATGATATTTTTAACGGTCCTCCAATCTTCCTCACCGTAATGAGAAAGCTCACCGCCGGGTCATCACCAAAAACCGGTGATTGGCAATACATCGTCTACGCTCCCGATGCCAAAACCGAGCTCAAAGATCATAATCTTCCCGATTGTAAAAGCTGCCACGCCAAGTGGCAAAGCACCGATTTTGTAAGCCGGGAATATCTAAACAAAGACCAATTAGCGTTGCTCAAATAACTCAAAATGCAAGTGTGGCTCAATCAACCTACACTGTCTCAACCGACAAATCTCGCCTCGACTTGAACCTCATTTATGAATTTCTCAATACCGAAAGTTATTGGGCGAAAGGCATTCCCCGCGATACATTCGAAAAATCCATCTCTGGTGCCCTTTGTTTTGGTGTCTACCAAGGAACAAAACAGGTCGCCTTCGCCCGAATCATAACCGACTACGCGACCGTTGCTTACCTCGGAGATGTTTTTGTCCTGCCCGAACACCGAGGACAAGGCATTTCAAAACTCCTACTCAAAACAATCCATGCCCACCCCGAAATCCAAGGGCTTCGCCGCTGGATTCTCCTCACAAAAGATGCCCACACACTGTATGAGCAAGCCGGATGGAGCCCAATTAAGAAGCCAGAACTCTGGATGGAACTCCATAATCCCGATCCATACAACCAAAACAACTAAGCCATCATAATAAAAGTCATGATTGCTGCTCTTCTCCCCCTCACCATCACCTACTCAATCCTAATCAAAGGAGGAACGGTGATTGATGGAACCGGAGCCCCTGCAATCAAAGCCGATATCAGGGTTCAAGGCACCCGAATTATCGAGATCGCCCCACACCTACTCCCCCTCGACAACGAAAAAATTATCACCGCCACAAACCTCGTTGTCGCCCCCGGATTCATTGATGCTCACTCCCACGCGGGTGGCGGAATAAATGATGACCCCCTCGCTGTTTCCCAGATAACGCAAGGCATAACCACTGCCGTTGCTGGTCAAGATGGTGGATGGGATGAACCAATAAAAGATTATTTCAAATCCCTCGAATCCGCAAAACCGGCCATCAACTTCGCCGCTTTCACTGGCCACGGAGGGATCAGAGCCCACATCCTCGGCGAAAACTACAAACGGCTAGCCACCGCCGATGAAGTCCAAAAAATGACCTCGATTGTCGCCCAAGATATGAAAGATGGTGCTCTCGGACTCAGTTCCGGGCTGGAGTACGATCCCGGTTACTACAGCAATACGGAAGAGATCGTTGCTCTCGCCAAAGCTGCTCGAGTAAACAACGGACTATACATATCCCACATGCGCGACGAGGCGGATAAAACTTTCGATGCCATCAAAGAACTCGAAAGCATCTCCACACAAGCCGGAATCCCCGCTCAAATCTCCCACATCAAGCTCGGCTCCGCCGCAGTTTGGGGCCAAGCCAAGCAAGCCGCCGCCCAAACCAACCTGGCCAACATCACCGCCGATGTTTACCCCTACACCTATTGGCAATCCACAATTGCCGCCCTCAGCCCAAGCCGCGATTGGGATGACCGCAAGATCTGGGTCAAAGCTCTCGCCGATGTCGGTGGCCCCGCAAACATCCGACTCTCCCGCTTCACTCCCGATACAACTTGGCAAGGCAAAACCCTTGAAGAAATCAGCCAACAAACTAAAAAAGACCCGATTACCATTATCCAAGAAATCTTGAACCGCACCAAAGATGGCAAAGGCTCCCAATCCGTTGTCGTTACCGCAATGCTCGAAAGCGACCTCGAAACATTCATCCGAGCCCCACGCATCATGTTCTGCAGCGATGGCAGCATCGGCGGATCACACCCTCGGGGGGCAGGAACGTTTCCGCGGATTCTTGCCCGCTATGTCCGAGAACGCAAAACCATCAATATCGTCGAGGCAATCCGCAAAATGACTTCCCTCACCGCCCGAACATTCGGCTTAAAGGAACGCGGCGAGATCAAACCCAACTATATCGCCGATATCACCATCTTCGATCCCAAAACTATTCAAGACCACGCCACCCCTACCGACCCCAAAGCCCTCAGCACTGGCGTAAAAGTTGTCATCGTCTCCGGCCAAATCACTCTTTCAAACGGAAAACCAACTGGTGCTCGTAACGGCAAAATGATCCGCAAAAACCAATAATTAACATGGTCTTACTATCCATCGTTCTCATCTTTGCCATTACCGCATGGCTCACGGCGGCGGAGATGGCAACCTTTAGTGCCCGTCCTGAACGAATGCGTCAGGCAGTTGAAGTCAAGGATAAACGCGGATCACTTGTCCTTGCCTATCAAAGATCACCAATCTCATTTATTGCTGCCGGTCAGGTAATCGCAACCGCGGCATCCTTGATTTTAGGGGCGATCATGCAGTCAGAAGTGACACCCGCAATCCAAGCCTGGATCGGCCAGCGTATCACCTTGCCAACGATCGAAGTTGCTACCACCGCGTCAATCGTTTCGTTGGTTATTTTTACGATCCTCGCTCTAATCGCAACGAATGTCGTCCCAAAACAATTCGGCTTCGATCACGCCGATAAAATTGCACTTCGGGTTGCTCGTCCATTTCGAATTCTCATCACCATAACCCGACCAGTTGCATGGCTTGTCACTAAAGCAAGCCATTTTGCCGAAGCTCTGATCAACCAAAAATTCAAAACTGGCCATCGTATTACGGAAAATGACCTCAATTCCCTGATCTCCGAAGGTTTGCGCATCGGTACCCTCGATCCCACCGAAGCAATATTTGTCCGCAACGCTCTCCATCTCAGCGACGTAACTGTCGAACAAGTTGCAACCCCCATCCGCGAATCCGATTACCTCCTCACAAACCAAGCTCGACAAGAAACCCACGACAAAATTGTCGAAATAGATCACTCCTACATTCCAGTTTTTGCCAGTTACCCCGAGCAACCCTTAGGAATTCTAAAAGCACGCACCTGGCTCTCTCTCTCACCCGAAAAACAGCTTCTCGCCGAACTGATCGAGCCTGTAATCATCCTCGACCACGATGAATCCGCCGTCCGTGTATTTTCTGCCCTCGGCGAAGTATCTTCCCGTGTGATTCTTATTCGCAAAGCCGACCAAATTATCGGAATGCTCACCCTCAACGATGCCGTCCGACTCCTCGCCGGTAACCTCAAAGCCCTTGAATAACCATGAAACATATCCAACCTGATTCACTCCCAACTCCTGGTGGCCACTACTCTCCCGCCATCGCTCACAACGGCACTGTATATGTCTCCGGCCAATTACCCTTAACAAATGGAAAACCCAATTCCGACAACATCACCGATCAAGCCAATCTCTGTTTAGAAAACATGCAAATAATCTTGCAAGCGGCCGAATCTGACAAATCTCTTGTCCTAAAACTTAACATATTCATTTCAAATATTGAGCACTGGCCCGCCGTCAACGAACGTTGCAAAACCTTTTTCGGCGACCATAAACCTGCCCGCGCAATCATCACCAGCGGCCCGCTCCATTACGGGTGCCTGATCGAAATCGACTGCATCGCCGCCCAACTATGAATGACCCCATTAACCCCTATACCGAAGAAGTCTTCCTCAAATGGGAGGAAATCTCCGAGTTCGGATCGCTGCTTACCGATGAACAAAAGCTCAGTCAGTTCAAGCAAATACTCGACGAACTCCGCCTCAACAACACCTGGACAGCCCCCTATCCCGACTGTGAACTCATTTCAACCGCAATCTTCTACAACCTTATTGTCCAAAGAAGATTTCCTGAAGCAATTACCTATATCGAAAATCTCGAAAACCACCCCGACTTTCAAGGATTTACACTTCCCAGTCACCTCACCGGATTAAGCGGCGATGTAGAAAGCATCCGTTACCTCCTCGGCGACATGAATCAAAAAAATCTGATCATCGAAAAACTCAAGAACCAAGCCTACGAATCAGAATCC
>JAPUDU010000203.1 GCA_027492935.1 Fimbriimonadaceae bacterium | reverse complement strand
GGGAGCATTCGGGCAAAACCTGAATCGAGGGTTCGAATCCCTCCGTCTCCGCCAGCTATTTGCAAGCTGTTGATTCGCCTGACCCCCTTGTTATTAAAGGGGGTCGGAGCTTTCTAGTGGTACACCGGGGTGATACACCGATGGTCGAGAAAGCTACTGAAAAGATGCGATATCAGGCTCGTCTTCACAGGCGCGGCAATATCTTTTATTTCCGTGCAAAAATCCCCCAAGATTTACTTGAACACTTCAAGCCCCGCCGTGAGATTAAATTTAGTCTTGGGACGTCGGATAAGCGCTTGGCGGTTGCTCGCGTGCACGAAGAGTCCATCCGACTTGACCGGGAATTTTCTGCACTCCGAAAACCGACGTCTTTAAGTGCCCCCACTGATCGGGTCAAGCGTCGTGTGCGCTTAATCGACGATGAGTTTATTCAGCATATCTGCGCGCTGTTTCTTCTTCGTGAGAATGAGGGTGATGAGGATTTACGTATCAACTCTGTTGTAGATGAAGAGACTTGGGACGATTATCACGCAGAAAACGTAGCATCAAGTGAACAGCGCTATCGAAATGCACTGAAAATGGGCCGATGGCAAGAGGCTACTCCGCTCTTGGACTGGTTTCTTGCACAGGAGAGCATTGTTCTAGAATGCTCTCCTGAATCATATAAACGCCTTGCCTTTGCATTTCTAAAGGCGATCGTGCGAAGTATTGACGTTATCAATGCGCGAAATCTTGGAGAAATCGTCGAAAGCTCATCCTTTCTGCCTCCTGGTGCAGGTATTTCACTACAGGCATGCCAAGGCCCTTCCTTAGATGATCTTTACGTGGATTGGCGCGATGCACATGATCGGCCTGTAAAAACAATCTCAGAGGCTAGATCAATCATGGAAGAATTGAAAGTTCTTTCAAGTAACCCGCTTGCTTCACAACTGGCTAAGGACGACGTAGTCGCCTATCGGAACTATCTTTCTAAGGAACGGAATCTGCATTTTCAGACGGTAATAAAAAAACTAAATATCCTACGAGCAATTCTGCAAAAAGGGTTTGACGACGGCAAAATTCAAATGAACCCTGCAAACCGTATACGTGTTGATCGTCCCAAAGTCGTGAAGCCGTCAAGGCTTTCATTTTCGAGAGAGGATATCAACCGCATTTTTAGTTCCCCGCTGTACTCTGGAGGACACATTTCTGAGGGAGGAAAGGCGGAAACTGCACAGTGGTTACCTTTGTTGGCTCTTTACACTGGAGCTCGTGAAGAAGAACTCGGACAGCTTAGAGTTGAGAATGTCCTTCATGACGATGATGTGGGTTTCTACATTAATATCACTAATCTTGGCGACGATCAGACTTTGAAAACCCCCTCGTCGCTCCGTCGCGTGCCTGTTCACCCTGACTTAATCACTGCGGGGTTCCTTCGTCTTGTAGAGCTACGCAGGAAAACTGGCGAGACTAAACTGTTTCCAAAACTGAAGGCCGCTAGCGACGGGAAAGTGACAGGAAACTGGTCGAAGTGGTGGGGGCGTTATCAGGACAAAGTCATAGGTATTGATGATCCTCTGAAAGTTTTTCATAGTTTCCGGCACTCATTTAAAGATATCGCACGAACAGCTGTCGTTCATGAGGCAATTTCTGATGCTATTACCGGGCATAAGAATGGTGGAAAAAAGAAAAATTCTGGCCGAAACTACGGAGGGGCATATCCTTTGAAGCCCCTTCTTGATGGCTTATTGAAGATGAAATTTTTAGGAGACAAGGTCCCTGTGCTTATAGATGGGATCTGACTAATCGTTTTCGACTCTCCTGAAGTCCACAGGGCCTTCGCCTGTCCATGGAATGGTCGTTCCTTGTTGGAAAGCTCGGACAACAGAAGTGCCTTCGTCTCCGTATGTAAATGGAATGTCAAAGTATTTACACACAGGCCCTAGCGCAAAAAATACAAATAAACCGACACAGGCCCAAGGATTCGATGAATCCCACAAATACAGGAGAAAGGGTATGAGAACGCAGACGGAGAGCCTGGTTAGCAATTGAAAGAATGTCATTTGACCTCCAAAATCAGAATTACTAATTAAAACTAACACTCCTCTCTTTAAGAGCCCAGGCCTTTATAGTCCACGCACGATTGTCCAATATCCGCAGAAGTCACTTGCTTGCTGATTTGCCTCAGTTTCACTACTTCCCCTGCGTATAAATTCTTCCGTTACCCATCTCAGCAAAGACCGCTCAAACTCTTCGCTAGCAATAAATTCAACTTGTCTTATATACATATTGCGTCCAATCTCCGGAAGCTCAGTAGCTCCGTTAAATAGCGAAAACAACCAGGCAACGAGATATAGACGATCTCTCGTAGATTTTTTTGAAATCTCGATTTCGCCCCAGTAGGAGCCTTCGTATTCGTCATATACGAAATAATCAGGCATTTTGACTTTGTTGTTCTTGCTCGGAATATTGATGATTGGTAATTTTCCAGATTGGATTTCAAACTCAAACCAAACCGTGCAATTCGGATTTTTAGAATGATAAATAGCTAGTAAATTCGCTACACATCGATGTCGATAATTATGTAAGGAATTTATAAGTGATGCTGTAGCCTTATAGCATTTTCCAGAAATGCTATTAAGATATTTAGCGCCAACTTTGGATAGAGCGAATACATTTGAAAGGTCAGGGCCCCTAACGCTAACAACGAACCTCTGTGCAAGAAGTCTGGCGAGGGTCCGTCTCGCCATCTGGGGGTTTGATTTTAGACCCCAAACAGCCTTGGATATATCGCTCGTTCTTAGCCAGCCTGCTCTGGCAATATATTCCAGCACCTGAAGTTCATACAACTGGGCTTTTTGATTTGTACTTGTCATGAAAATGTCCTCCGCATACGAAAAATAACGTGACGGAAGAGACGTTTGATCCAGCTTTTCTTCTTTATTGGTAACACTGCAATTCTCCTATTGACTGAGTACATCGCTCAGGGAGTATAGGAATCAGGATGAAATCTAATAAAAGAATAGCGAATCGTGACGTGACGATTTGGAAAAAAGAAAGAATCGCTTTTATTCAAATCGATGTGTAACGGATCAAGACTGTAGGAATCCTTGGTCATTTTTATTCTCCTTAGTGATTAGACTCACGGTCTTCCGGTTTCGGGTTCTGTGGCATAACTCGTGCGGGAACAACCGTTTCAGGTATTAGTAGTTGAAAAAAATTCGGAGCCCTAACTCCTCCTCTTACAGCCTGAACTTTGCGAGTTATCCAGCCCTTTCTCACGAGCGAGGCCGCGATTTTCGTGATCGATGAAAGAGCAAGGCCTGTACAACTCGCAAGCAAGTTGCGGGGGACAGTGCAAGTTCCTGATGCACGGTGTGCGTACGAAAACAAGCAGGCCAGAACAGCTTTCTCGGATGTTGTTAGTGAACCGTCTTGCCAAATTTTTTGTGGAACCAGATGAAATGCCCCAGATTTTGAAACAAAGTGCGTCATATGAAATCTCCTTGAATGTGAAAGTGAATGGGGATTTGTCGGTGTCAAATTTTTGAATCGACAAGGAGTGTAGCGATCAGGGCCAGAATTGAATATAAATATACAATTGGTATAAATCCTTATACCACCAAGAAAATTCACACTGATTTTTGACAGCAGGGTTACCCGCGACCGTGAGATTTTCCCCCACGTTCTGCCTGCGCGGACTGAGTACCCCGACTTTTCCCTGAATAAAAAGATGACACTTGGTATAAGCCCGCCACAAGCGGGCAATGTTCTTTTTCCAACAAGTGGCCCGCTTTGGCGGGCCTGGCCGTCCCCGCAATATTCGGTTCAGAACCCAGCCTGAGGAATCGCGTCTGATTACTGAGTGTTACGACAGCGTAAGGCCCCCTCTGTAAAGAAGCGTTATTCTGTTTACGGTTGCTCTGGGGTTAGGGTCGAGGAGTTTTGTTTAGGCTGGGGGATAGAACGCCCACGGCAGTGCACAGGGAAAGCTTCCCCTGTAAGGTTTTTTGTATACGGGCGGTATGCGATCACCGTCGCCTTCGAAAAGGCGGGAATTGAACACGAATGTCCAATGAATTGACCAACACAATCATTCATTAAATTTGTATCCAGCACACCCTGCTTGCCGTGTACTCTGATTTATTCCGAGCTGGGTGATAGCGAACCATGAACTCGTGTGCAAAAAAGCCTTCCAGCCCCTTGGCGTTGTTATCGGGATGTGATTGCCTAACAGGCTGAAAGCGCAAATTTCGCCAATAAGCATTCATGAACCGTAATAATCAGACATTCGTGTCGATTATTGACAGCCAACGGCGACCAGAGAAAACCTCGTGGGGTTCGCCCAACGGGCCCGAGCTGTTCAAGCGAGGGTCTGCGAGTCGTACGAGCAGACGGGGGGAGCCACGACCGTGGCTGGACCCACAGTCCAGCAGTGCGCCCACGCACGCCAGGTTGTGGGGGGCTTTGCCCCCCGTCCCCCGCAGAGGGGCAACCTGGATGCACAGTGCAGAATGCGCTGTGAAGCAATGCTGTCCCGTTTCCGGGATAGCAAGTTTATTGCTGACATGCGGGTTGCCCCACTGCAAGAGGGACGGCTGAATTAAGATCCAGGAAACTGGCGCATTAGCGCTAGAGCGTTACGAAGGGCGTCCAGCCCGTCCACCGTAGAGCGCTTTCCGTTGTAACCTGAATTACTTCGTTAGTTACATCAAACTGACTGCCCTGCAACAATCAATTTCGAAGTTAGTTTTGTCGATGAGTGTGTGCTCTTTCGAGAGACTCTATGCGTCCAAGCATATTGGATACTAGCCAGTCGTATGAATGAATTTGAATATTGAGGTCTGCGCACATCTGACGTCGGCGCTCGCTAGTTGAAGGATCAACCTCGTTTCTTCTACCAAGAAGGATAAGGCCAATTGAATTTGCATCTATGTCGGTCAATCCTAGACCGCTCATAATTTGAGGGCGAGACGCATAGTCTTGGTTCCGCCTGAGCCAAGCGCGCCAATCCGTTATTTGACGGATCGCGTGGCTTAGAGTTGTCGAAGGATTTCCGCTTTTAGTAAACATTTTTGCAGACGGGCTCTCAATTTCAACAACTTGCCATTCAAATCCAAATGAGTGACGTTCTCCGATAACGAAGTCTGGTACATGTTCTGCTCCGAGACGCTTCTGAGGTATTACCCAACGTCCGTGTCCTCCCCCGAGGTGCTGAACAATGGCCTGAGGATTGGATTGCAGGAACGCTTGCATATCGGCTTCGCGCGTTGCCTTATCAAGCACTGTTTGTAGATCAGAGAGTTGTTCACGAGAAATATAGTCCCACTGTACGAAGAATTCGGGCAAATAATCAGGAGGATAGTTAATAAGTTCGCTGAGTTTCACAAAAAACCTACATAAAGAAATAAGAGAAAAATGGTGGCATTTTGTAATTTCGATAAGATTTTAGGTATTCGATTGTTTCTTGAGGTTGAGAAGTGAGGTAATACCGGATGCGATTATCTCGTTGAAAAGTCTCACGCGGCCAGCAATGAGGTCTCGGTTCTCGGTTTTAATTTCTTCAGAGAGTCCTCGTTGTTTCACGAGTTCAGAAAAAAGGGAAACGTCGTCGGGCAGAAGCACTGGATTGTGCACAAGCTCTTCATGACATTCGTAGCAGAAGATAACAGTCTTTCCTTCGTATCCCCAAGGACAAGTCAAAAAAATACCTTTGGTTCTTGTTCCACGGCGGTTTGAGGATCGACCAAAAAACCGCTCCGCAACATAGTGGTGGCTTGTGGCATGGCTTCGCCCTGCCACGGTAGGTTTGGCGTATGTATTCCGCGATCTATGTAGCTTACATCCGCAAATTGCACAGTGTTCGATCATTTTTAATGGATCATTATTGATAATAAAGGGCAAATTAATGCCTGATCTCGACAGAAGTCAAATAAATTGAGGCACTGCACTATTATGTGAACTTGTTTGCTTAGAATATTTTCAGTTTTCTGCTTGTCTGTAGCTGGTTACATTATGATTAAGACGTATGTACATATCGTAATGGCATATAGATTTTTTAGGCGATAGATAAAGGCATCTTCTTAGGCCTGTCCAATTCGAACTGAAACTTGAAATACAGATTGTTGTAATATAAACGAGTATTTTTATCCGTTTTGAATCAGCGTACGGCGAAAATGGTACTGTTCCTCTTCATGTTCGTATGTAAGTGGCTTTGTAAGAGCTATCGGTGCATTGCATAAAGCAAAGAGACCTTGCTTAAACCAGATTTTCTTAGTGAGCGAAATGATATGGCTCGAAAACCAGTTGACAATGTTGAGCGGATATCCGTGGTGGTTCCAGAGAACCCATTTTCACCCCCTGAATTGAAAAAAGTTCACCATTGTTTGTGCGCGCTGAACGTTGAGAAACTTATGGAATGGTGGCCTGGTGTGCCCCACAAACCACACCCTGACCCAAAGAAGGTGAAAGCCATTCAACGGTCCCTTGATTGGAAACGAGTAGCACAAATTGGTGCATATCTCTTACAGGAAGAAATTGAGGATTGTGGGGATTTGCTGGATGAGGTCTTTGGTCCAATTTATCATCCGAAAATGAATGACCCTGGGCGAGAATGGCCTCCTCAGATTAGGGGCACAGTCAAATATGCGAGAAGTTCTTTCCCCTTTTTCACCAACGTATTGGTCCATGTGAATGGTGCAACATTTTCTCCAAAAGCGGATTTCTTTGGAACTGCGGAGATTGGTCTGGATCCATCGGCTAAGGGATTTCAACTTGCTGTGATAGATGGCCAGCATAGAGTGAACGGCGCTTATTTTGCATTAATGCTTCGGAGGAAGAAGGACCCAGAAGCGAAATTTGAGATTCCGGCCGAGATTTTCCTCGATCTTGATCCCATGGGAGCAGAGCCCAAGCGACAGGCACAAATTTTTATTGATGTGAACCTTTATCAGAAAAAAGTTGATCGTTCGCTTGTTGCGGATCTTTTTCCAACAACAAGAGGCGACGGTCCTTTGGATAGGAAAGATCGAGCACAGGACATCGGGCGAAAATTAATGCTTGAGGTTGGGCCGTTGGTCGGCATGATCCAAATCCCAGGGGTCAAGTATGGTGTCAAGGATGTTGTTACTTTGGCAACTTTGAATTCGGCAATTGAAGGGGCTTTGCCTGTACTTGAAAAATTTGATATTACCAATCTCGAATCTCAAACCGCTTTCCTTGCACAAATGCTGGATTGTTGGTTGCAGGCTTCAGGTCGTTTTGAGACACAAGGTTCCAGTGAGCTAGATCCTCAGAATGTTGTTTATCAAGGACGGATTCTCGTCTCTGTAATTGATCTAGTGCCGGCTGTTATCGTTCACCTTAAACAATCCAAGAGTCCTTTCGTTTCAGAGAGTGCTCGTAAAGAGGTTACGCAATGGTTTCGAGGGACAATCGAGCGTGCGAACCTACTGGTGGATAGTAAATTTGTGGCGAAAGATGAATTCAAGAAACTAGGTTTTCTCGGAAGTGGTGGCATTGGGCGGTTCCGGAACTTACTTTGGGCCGCGTCAGCAAGAAAGCGAAGACTCGATGAAGCTATTGAACCCGAAAAGCTTCTTGAGATGGCTACTGGAGCTCGTTTAGAAGCAAACAAGGTTCCTGCGTAACATGCCCGTTGACTACTCAATTGCTGATCGTGTTGTTGAATTGTCGTTTGGAAAGTTTGATAAGGCAGGTGCTAAGCTAGATTTTCCAAAACCCGGAACTCTTTCTAAGCATTTGCAAGTATTGCTTAATCAAACCGAACGGCCAAATCTATCTCACCAGAAAACTCCAATGCTTGCTACAGCGGGGGTAGAGATGTGGCATCGTGCAATCCACAGTTTTCTGTGGTCTGTTGCATTGAGCGACACTAGCCCTCTATGGGCTTCTGTTTCTGGCTACTACTCAAGCCATTTCGTGATGCGTGCTTTTGCTCATTCGATGGGTATATTCAAATCTTTTAGCGAAAAGAAGCTTATACAGGTGGTAGTCGAAAACGGGCAATTCGTTTGTTCCACTCTAAATTGGAATAACAAGGCCAGTGGCGAACATGCATTTTATTGGAAAGCTGTTAAGGGGCATCCCAGACTTATTTCAAATGATCTTTTTCATGACAATAGCGAGAGAGATCCAAAATCAGACGCGTCACACCGCACATTTGCAAACTACACAGACCATCTGTGTGCATATTCGCCAATGGAGTTTCCGACAGTTAATTCTGTGGCAAAAAGCGTTGAAAAGATTAGTAGGATTCGTCTCCACTCAGTTACTCATCCTTCGCGTGAGGATTATCCTGATCTCCAAAATGTGCAGATATTAGCCTTTCAACGTATTGTTTCATTCCACGATTTCCTTGATGAGAAAGTTCCGAAAAGCCGATTCTGGAGGGCTCATCGACGACCGAGTTGGTGTAAAGATGTGATGATGTATCAAGTCGAAGATCAAGGTGTTGAACAAGCGATTTCTGTATGAAATATATGGGAAACAAGGGGAAAATGCTCCCGGTTCTTGGGGAAATCATTTCATTCCATTCAAAAAATGCTTCAAAAATTGCCGACCCATTTTGCGGTTCGGCCGCCGTTTCTTGGTTCTTAGCGGAAACAACAGACAAGGAAATTATTTCCGGCGATATTCAATCGTTTGCAGTTGCAAGGGCGCGTTCAGTTGTCGAACGCACAGGAGCCCTTGATCCAGGCTCAATATTGAAACCATGGTTTGCCAAAGCAAGAAAAGTCGTGGATAGCGTTGCCAGTCACTTTCCCAATCATTTAAAGTCAATTGAGCCTGATTTAACTGACCCAGCGCTTATCAAGCATGTTGTGCTCCAGTCTCGAAAGTTTTGTAAAGATGTTCTTCCTACTGTGTTCCAAGACTTTAAGGGAGCATGGCCAATATCCAAGGCTTATGGTGGGTACTACTACTCTCCAGCTCAGGCCTTGATTTTTGATGCATTGAGGCAAACATTGCCGAGTGATACGGCAAGACGAAAGATTGCTATCGCGTCTCTTGTTGAAGCAACAAGCAGGGCCGCAGCATCGCCAGGCCACACAGCCCAACCATTTCAGCCGACGGATTCTTCTGCGAAATACATTATTGATGCTTGGTTGCGTGATCCTTGGGCTCTTGTGAGATCTTCCGTAACTGATATTTCAAGCCGATCAGCAAGAACGAAAGGCAGAGGCGTTATTGGAGATTTCACTAAATCAATCTCTTGTTTGCAAGCTGGAGATTTAGTGTTCGCAGATCCACCATATTCTGATGTTCACTACAGCCGTTTTTATCATGTGTTGGAGACGATTACACGCGGAATAGAATTTAATCCCGAGGGACGGGGGCGCTATCCAGCCTTGATAGATAGACCATCATCTGCTTTTAGCAAAAAAACAGAGGCCTTAGCGGCCGCAAAGAGATTACTTGAAAATTGTGCGACGAAACGGTTGCAATTAGTGCTAACGTTTCCTACGGAAGGCGCCAGTAACGGGCTAAAGGCTAATGATTTTGTCTTAATTGGAAAAGGCGTTTTTTCTGATATCCAGATCGAAGAAGTCAGTACGGATTTCAGCACTCTTGGCGGAAATAAAAAGCATAGGGATGCCAGACAAAGGTGTGGAGAGTCGATTATTTCTTTTCTCTCATAGCGGATAACTGTTTTGTACTGAGTGGGACACCTTGTGGTACACTGTAGGTGGTGTGTAGTGTTTTAATTCTTTGAAAAATAAGGTTAATTTTTTATTTACGGCGTATCCCTCCGTCTCCGCCAGTGATGCATCAACGACGCCACTTACGTGGCGTTTTTG
>JAPUDU010000202.1:8203-9853 GCA_027492935.1 Fimbriimonadaceae bacterium | reverse complement strand
ACGAACTCAAAGGCCTTAAAGAAAACAACGTCCGCGCCCAAGCAATCGGTCGACTTCACGAAGTCCCCAGAGGACTCCAACAAGCTCTCGCGGAAATGAAGTCCGATACCAAAGACAACACAGGAATTGTCTTCACTCTAGCGATCAACTACGGTGGACGCGCCGAAATAATCGACGCCATCAAAACTCTTATCGAGCAAAACCCCAACGAAATCACAGAGGAAGCGGTTGCTCAAGCCCTCTACGATCCTTCCCTCCCCGAACCAGATCTCCTCATCCGCACCGCAGGCGAACTCCGATGGTCAAACTTCCTCATCTGGCAAGCCGCTTACTCCGAACTTTTTGTCACCCAAACAACCTGGCCAGAATTCGGCGAAAAAGAACTCCTCGAATCCGTCTCCCATTACCAAAAACGAGTCAGGAAATTCGGCGGATTAGCCGATACTTAATAGGGACTTTCTTCTACCTGAAATCATTAATCCCAACCTAAACCGTCTTAACTAACGTATCCTAATTGCAACGATCAACAATATTAGGTTGATCCCATTAAAAGCCTTCACTGGAAAGTCAATGAACAGACTCAATTCCAAAACCACCAAGAAAGAAAAGGAAGTCGCCAATAGCCGGCGGTTTTTCCGGTGGTTTGTCATCTCAGGCTTAGTTATCTGGACCCCAACTCTTAACACCGAGGCCCAAGCGAGTGCCGATCTCAAGCCTCTACCCGATGCCTACACGCAACAATTTGAAATTTCTGCCGATGCATCACCTAACTCCAACGGCAGAGTGAAAACATTCCTCCAATCACTTGATTACAACCGAGAAGAATCACGCGAAATCGTAGCTCGCAACGCCGAAACAATCCGCTACGCTAGTACTGCTTACGGAGTTCCTGATTGGATGATCGCCGGAATCATCTATGTCGAAACCGCGCAAGGAATTCCTGGAGCATGGCGATGGAACGATTCTGCGAGCCGTGACCTCTTCATCGGCTTTGGACGCCCAACAAGCATGGGTGTCATGCAAGTGCGACAAAACCCCGACGAAATTGGCCTCGAAGACCACTGGCAACGAATGGCTTTCGCCCGAACCTATCAAGAAGACGAATCGATCCAAATCCTTGATGGGGCACGCCATATTCAAGAAGTTTTACAACAAAAAAACCGAATCGGTTCTAACCCGGTAAACGATTTCCAGTGGAGCACGCATAAACTTGCGGTCATTGCTCACGAATATAACACCGGCCCCATCAATTGGCGCGCGACAACGTGGGAAGAAGCCCAAACCTACGATTACGGCGAACTGTTTGTGAAGTTCCTGCCTCAAGCCTACAAGGCGCTCTACGGCAACGATCTCAGCGCATGGCCCCTTCTTGAAGTGCCAGAAGAGTTGTTAATCGTTGAAGCCGAACCGCAATAAGCGGGCAAATCAACCCGCTTGCGGACTCGCATCAATCACCGGGATTTCTGTGTTCTCACACTCACCCGTTTCTTCCGCCGTAATAACCGCTTTCAAACTCCGAATAGCTACTTCAATGTGTTTCGCTTCCGGCTCTTCAGTGGTAATTAACTGCGTTGCCAAGCCTGGTTTCAGCAAAATGTTGACCCATTTCGCATCTTTCATCTTGCCCGCCGCGCGAAGCACTTCATAGCT
>JAPUDU010000202.1:0-8193 GCA_027492935.1 Fimbriimonadaceae bacterium | reverse complement strand
CCGCGATAATTGGCATCAGCACAATCAGTTCAAGCAACAACCGAAATACAACCGCCGCTCCTCCCGTCACCTGATATCCAAACAGGGTTGGATAACGAGGAATCCATACCGACATCAAAAAGCCGAGGATAACAACAATGATCGCAAAGTTTGTTCCGCAGCGAGGATGCAAACGGGTTTGAGCCATGCAGTTCTCTGCACTCAATTCAACATCGGCCTCAATCGCGTTAATCGACTTATGCTCAGCCCCGTGATACCGGAACGTATCCAAAATTGCCGGAATTCTGCGAATAAGTGCCAGGTAGCCAATAAACATGACTACTTTGAGCGTTTCAGCAACAAAGTTTGTCCAAACGCCTTGTAAGTAAGTTGCCTTTGCGATTTCACTGGGGCGATAACCGGTGACAAATTCAGCTGTGCCTTCCGGTACTGCTTTGAACAAAACAAACCCAAATCCCAAACTAAACACAATCGCCACGCCAATCGCTAACTTCTCATTGGTGCTCAAAGCGTATTTAATCGGCCCCCAGAAGATTGCAAAGATCGTACAAACCACAGCCGCAACCGCAACAATCATCGGAGCAAGCATCGTATTCGCGTCAAATTTCCCGCCCGAAAGAACCGCACTCCATTTTCCAAAAAGAAAAACTGCAATCACTAGCAAAACAACCGCCGTAATTGCCAAGTTTCGATACTCCTTAGGAGTTGCTTTTGCGCTTTCTAAGTTTTCGGCGGCAACCCGCTCCCGATCTTCCTCAGCAACGTATTTCTCGTTCAACGCTACCGAACTCGCAAAGTTCATCGCGCGCATCCCCAAAGCCATCGTATCAAGCAAAGCCAACGTCCCACGCAAAAACGGCTTCTTCAAAAACTCAAGTTTCCCGATCCACGTCTTTTCTAGCGGCTCGGTTTTCACAATAATTTCATCATTTGGCGCCCGGCATGCAACCGCATAATATTTCGGTGACCGCATCATCACCCCTTCCGGCACCGCCATTCCCCCAAATTGCAAATATTCAGCTTGCGGCTCTTTTAATTTCTCGCCCATTGATCTACTCAGTGTACCTACGCAGTTACACGTCGGCCCTCACCCTATAACGTCGGCATTTTTAACCGCGTTCCATGTCCCAAATCCGTTAAAATCTCAATATGAAGCAACGATTTACCGATATCTCTTGGCCCCAATCCATAAAGATTGCACTCGGACTCACTGCTCTTGGAATGTTTGCCGGATCTATCCTCGGGCTAATCATCGGATTGACTGCACCAGGCTTCTACGATCTCATCTTTGGCACACGTGTAATCAATGCCCCCATCATTGGTTTCTTTCTTGGAATGGGTAACGGATCATTAGCCGGTGTAGCCCTCGGAGTCGCATTCCTCATTGCCGTTGGCATCGCCCAGAGAGGATCTGCTCCTCAAACTGATATCCAATTCTCTAACTACCCGCGGGAGTAGTCTCAAGCACCTTCTCCTTATAACCCCAGCGAACCCAAGCCGCAAAACCAGTTACAACCGCCATCATCAATCCGACCCACGCCCAGCCGATCGTTTCAACCAGCAGATAAACGTTCAATCCCCCAATAATCACGCAGAGCAAATAACCCAAACACACCATCCAACCCTTATTCACAAACTCACCCATCCGCTTCTTATCGCTCGTCACCGCCACCAGCGGGAAGATCGCAAACGGCAACTGCATCGAAAGCACAACCTGAGACATAACTAACAACTGAACGGTCTCCTTACCGCCCGAAGCACTAATCAAAATAATCGCTGGAATAATCGCCAGCCCCCGCGTAATCATCCGCCGGACAAACGGCTTAACCCGAATCCGTAAAAAGCCTTCCATAACGATCTGCCCCGCCAGAGTCCCAGTAATCGTCGAACTCTGGCCCGAAGCAAGCAACGCCACCGCAAACACTGTTGCCGAAGCACCTCCCAAAGCCGTTCCCAACAGTTCGTAACCCTGTTGCAGTTCCTCAACAACAATTCCCCGGCTATGAAACACCGCGGCCGCCAAAATCAAAATCGCCGCATTCACAAAGAACGCCAAACTCAAAGATAAAATCGTATCGAAAGTATTGAACTTAATCGCTTCTTTCAAAGCTTCCTTCCCTTCACCCGTTTTCCGCGTCTGAACAATGCTTGAGTGCAAATAAAGATTGTGCGGCATTACTGTCGCCCCCAAAATCCCAAGCGAAATCAAAAACGCATCCGTGCTCGGCATACTCGGCACAAATGTCCCCTGCGCAACCCCGCCCCAGTTCGGATTCGAAACCACCATTTGATACATAAATCCACCGAAGATTGTCGCGACGAGAGTCAAGACAATCGCCTCCAACTTCCTAAATCCGTAATGCATAAACGCCAGCAACAACATAACATCCAAACCAGTTATCAAAACCCCCCAAAGCAAAGGCACACCAAACAACAGATTCAAAGCCACCGCTGAACCAACAACTTCCGCCAGATCGCAAGCAATAATCGCTATCTCACAAAGAATCCACAACGCAAACGCAACGGGCTTCTTATAATAATCCCGGCAAGCCATCGCCAAGTCTTTCCCCGTCACCAAACCTAAGCGCAAACAAAGCACTTGTAAAAACTGAGCCATAAAGTTACTGAGCAAGATCACCCACAAGAGAGCAAATCCATATTTACTCCCCCCTGCCAGGTCTGTCCCCCAGTTACCCGGATCCATATAACCAACACTAACTAACAAACCAGGGCCAGCAAAAGCCAAGAACCGGCGAAACTTACTTGCACCCTCCGGAATCTGCACCGTTCGGAAAGATTCTGGCAATGACCGATAACGGTCGACGTCTGCTTGCTGATGCTTCATAGCCCGGGCTATTATAGCACTGGCTATCACAAGGTACAATAGGTCAAGTGACAAAAGAAAAAAATCCTTTCGTTCGCACGCGTGAAGATCACCAAACAGAAATCGCTGAAGACTACGTCGAATTGATCTATCGCCTAGGTGACCCGGAACCGGGAAGCCTTGTCCGAACAACTGATCTTGTCTCTGCCCTCGGCGTCGCCCAACCCACCGTTACTAAAACCCTCGACCGACTTCAACGCGAAGGTCTTGTCACCGTCATCCCGAGACAATCCGTCGAACTCACCCCTGCAGGTCGAACCCTCGCCGAAAAGAGCCTCGCCCGACACGAGACCATCGTCAACTTCCTGATCCACATCGGCGTCCCTGCTCACCAAGCCGAACTCGATACCGAAGGCATTGAACACCATGTCAGCGAAGTCACTCTCAAAGCATTTGAATCCTTTATCGAAAATCGAAAATAATCGCCCTATTCCAGTCCCAAATCTGGAACGTGACAATACAACCGTAACGTCACTTAACAATAAGAGACTCAAGTATGCGCTTCGACAAACTCACGATTAAAGCCCAAGAAGCATTTCAAGCCGCCCAAGAATTCGCAACCGAATTTCAACAGCAATCCATCGAGCCCGAACATCTTCTTCTCGGACTCCTGAAAGACACGGAAGGTATCGCCACCGCCCTTATCGAAAAAACCGGTGCTACCCCCGCCGCTATCAAAGCGGAAGTTCGTAAAGCCCTTGATCAAGCCGCCAAAGTCAGCGGAGCTGCCAATTATGGTGCAACAATGGGCTCCCGAACCCAAACGGCGTTTAACAACGCGTTTGATGCTGCTTCCAAGCTTAACGACGAGTACGTCTCCACCGATCATCTTCTTCTCGCCCTGGCCGACGATAAAGGAAGCACCGGCAAAATTCTGAATGGGGCCGGAGCAACCAAAGACCGACTCAGCAAAGCCCTGGAAGAAATCCGCCAGGGCCGCCGCATTACTGATGCCAACGCTGAAAACAACCTCCAAGCTCTTGAAAAATACGGCATCGACCTCACTGAAAGAGCCCGCCAAGGCAAACTCGATCCCGTCATCGGACGCAATGAAGAGATTCGCCGGGTCATCCAAGTCCTCAGCCGACGCACAAAAAATAACCCTGTCCTCATCGGCGAACCTGGAGTCGGTAAAACCGCCGTTGCCGAAGGCCTTGCCCAACGCATCATCGCCGGTGATGTTCCCGAAGGATTGCGCGGAAAATCAGTCGTTGCTCTCGACATGGGCGCGCTTATCGCCGGTGCCAAATTCCGGGGCGAATTCGAAGAACGCCTCAAAGCTGTCCTCGACGAAATCAAGCAAGCCGCTGGTCAAATTATCCTCTTCATCGACGAAATGCACACGCTCGTAGGTGCCGGTAAAGCCGAAGGATCACTCGACGCCGCAAACATGCTCAAGCCCATGCTTGCGCGTGGCGAACTCCGTTGTGTCGGCGCAACCACCCTCAACGAATACCGCCTTTATGTCGAAAAAGACAAAGCCCTCGAACGCCGCTTCCAAACTGTCTTGGTGGAAGAACCCACCGTCGGCGAAGCCATCAGTATTCTCCGTGGTCTCAAAGAACGGTACGAAATCCACCACGGCGTTCGAATAACCGACGGAGCAATAGTTGCCGCTGCAACATTGTCCAACCGTTACATCACCGATCGTAAGCTCCCCGATAAAGCCATTGACTTGATCGACGAAGCCGCCAGCAAACTCAAGATCGAAATCGATTCTGTTCCCCACGAACTCGACGTAATCGAACGCCAAATGCGCCAACTCGAAATCGACCGAGAAGCCCTCAAAAAAGAACCCGACGAAGCAAGTAAAGCTCGCCTCGAAGAAGCTGAATCAAAGCTGAGTGAACTCAAAGAGGAAGCCGATTCAATGCGCGCGCGCTGGCAATCCGAAAAAGACAAGATCGAATCTCTCCGGGATACCAAAGAGAAAATCGAACAACTCAAATCCGAATTACAATCCGCCGAACGCGATGCGGATTGGGGCCGTGCTGCCGAAATCCAACACGGTCAACTCCCTAAGCTCGAAGCTGAACTGGCCGAAAGCACAAAAATCGCCGAGTCCAATCTGCTCAAAGAAGAAGTTACCGAAGAAGATATCGCCAGCATCGTAAGTCGCTGGACAGGTGTTCCTATCGATAAACTCATGGAAGGCGAACTGCAAAAGCTCATCCAAATGGAAGAGATGCTCCGCAGTCGCGTCGTCGGTCAAGATGAAGCCCTCACCATTCTCAGCGATGCCATTCGCCGAAATCGCGCCGGAATCAGCGACCCTAACCGCCCGATAGGATCATTCCTCTTCCTCGGCCCAACCGGCGTCGGGAAAACCGAAACCGCCAAAGCCCTCGCCGAGCTCCTCTTTGATGACGAACGCGCCATGGTTCGTATCGATATGTCCGAATACGGCGAAAAACACTCCGTTGCTCGCCTCATCGGTGCCCCTCCGGGATACGTCGGTTACGAAGAAGGCGGTCAACTCACCGAAATCGTTCGCCGACGCCCCTACAGCGTCATTCTGCTCGACGAAGTTGAAAAAGCCCACCCCGACGTCTTCAACGTCCTCCTCCAACTGCTGGATGATGGTCGCCTCACCGATGGTCAGGGACGCACGGTGGACTTTAAAAACACCGTCGTCATCCTCACCAGCAACATCGGCAGCCACCACTACGGCGACAGTTTCCTTGATGCTGATAAATTCGAAGATATCAAGTCAAAAGTGATTGAAGAACTCAGATTCCACTTCCGGCCCGAGTTCATCAACCGCCTTGACGACATTGTGGTGTTCCGCGCTCTCGGCGTCCCTCAAATCAAGCAGATCGTCGAAATCCAGCTTGCCGGACTCGTCGACCGCCTGAAAGATCGCCGCATCACTCTCGAACTCACCGATGCCGCCAAAACCCAAATCGCCACCGCCGGCTACGACCCCGTCTACGGTGCCCGCCCACTCAAACGCGCAATCCAAAAGGAAATCCTCAACCCCCTCGCCATGCGGGTTCTCGCTGGCTCGATCCACGACGGCTCCCATATCGTCGCCGATTACGCCGACGGTAACTTTGTGTTCAATTCAAAGCCCGACTGACTCTCCAGAGGAACTATTGGCCATAGCAATTACCTCCCCAAGTTTGGGGAAGGTGGATGCGAAGCAGACGGGAGGAGCTGAATATCAAAAACCTCCAAGTCAAAACCCAACGCTACAAATCGCCCAACTTTTTCCCTCCCCAATTTGGGGAGGGTGGATGCGAAGCAGACGGGAGGGGTTGAAAACAAAAAACGAACTCAACCCTCAAAGACGCAAAACCCCAACCGGCCACTGCCCCTCAACCGCCACCGGCAAAACCTCATATCGCGCCACAACATCCCCCAACCCCATAGCCCGCATCTCCTCCGGAGTACGTTGAAAAACGATCACATCCGGCGGATTCCGGCGAACCAATTCCCCGAACTCCCGCAAATACTCCTCCCGCCGATTATTAGGAATCTGAAATACTGAATCCGCAAACATCGGCGATTCATACCGCCGACCATCCAACAAATAAATACTTGCCTGATGCCCTAAAACATAAAGCGTTTCCCCATCCACGTCCCGCAAAGCCGCAACCGTTGCCCGAACTTCATCATCCTCTGCATCCCCTTTCAAATCCGTATTCACCCCGATCGCAAAAGGCAATCCGACCCCCAATATCGCAATAGTCACCAACCATACTCGACTCTCTAACAACCGCGAAAAGTGCGAAAACACAAACCCCATCAAAACCGCCGTCGTTGGCAACAGAATCACGCTGTAATGCATATAAGTCCGTGACCCAATGCCAAGTGCGACAACCTGAACCCAAAATATCCCCTGCCAACCCCAAACTTTCTTATCAATCCCTTTAGCCAACGTAAAAGCCAAAATTCCAACCAACAAAACCGGGTTCGTCAGATTCAAAAACACCTTCAAAATCGCATAAAGCCGCTCACCCACCGACGCCGAAGAATAGCTTCGATTAAACTCCCACATCGCATAAGCCATCTCCCTAAACTCACGCTGACCCATCACCCCACGGTAGCTCTCAACAAACACCCCCAGTAACACGCATCCAATCAGGGCAACCTGCCACCGCACCGTCTTCTCCGCCGAATCTTTATAAAGCATCGGCGCAAAAAAACAGATCATCGCCAAACCCACTGCGTTGTTCACCCGCATCAAGCCCGCAACCAAAATCATCACCGCGCAACTCAGCCAAACCCACCATCCCCGCTTCTCGTGCGCCACCAACCAAATCGCTCCCGCGATCAAAGGCAAACAAAACCCTTCCGAATAATTCCCCATCTGCAACGTCACGCAAAGCGTGGCAGAAGCCACCAATGTCGCCCAACCCGCAACCGTTTCATCAAACATCCGCCGCAACGCCGAACCCAATAGTAACGCTGTCGCACAGTAACAAATCACTTCAAAAACCCAAACTCCCAGCCCCAATCGCGGCGAAACCATATGAAGCAACGCCTCTAAACCAAACAAAGCTGGCCCCTTGTTATCCCACGCCCCTAAATAACCTTGCCCCGTCTCCGCCCAAACCTTCCCCACATATAAAAACGCCGCACTATCCCGCGCCGGAATCCCACTTCCCCACGGCGCCAGCGGACTCAATCCCGCCGTCGCTACCATCACAAACAACGACGCCCAAATCAACCACTTGAATTGCCGTACGTCTTCATCCATTATAAATCAGTTTTCCCTGTAAGCTATGTGGCCCGCGTACAGTACCATCCCTATCCTCAGGACTAACTTTAATTATGCAAAACCAAATTACCAATTTTTGTGGCGATAGCTCCCGATGAGCTAAATGAAACATCGACATTGACAATCTGGCCTTTATGAAGGTGATTGGCACCGCGGGTTGTACGCGGAATAAAAACCCTTCCAACTTCTTCGGAAACAGCATATGCTCCCGAAAATGAATCGACGCGATCAATGCGAACATCTATACCTTTTGCCAATGGAAAAAGTTTCCATCTTCTCCCCACGCTCTTGTGTCGAGTTCTCAACTCTTGAAAAATCTTACTCGCAGACTCAAAGTCTCCAAGCTCAACATCAATACGTGCCAGTAATATTTCTGCCTTGGGCCAGTTATTCTTGGTTATATTCCGTGCTAACAATGCGCGCACAGCCGGTGTTATTACATCTGCAACAGAGTACTGAAGAGCAATTTCACACATCATAATTATACTACCAATATCGCTCTTCGACTTTTCTAATCCATCTCTTAATACTTTAATCGCTTCAACAAAATCACCATTGTTTATCAATATGCGACAAAGGGCTCGTC
>JAPUDU010000201.1 GCA_027492935.1 Fimbriimonadaceae bacterium | reverse complement strand
CCGGTCTTCAACGGCGACGATGTGCTCCCGCATGTGGTCGGGTGCGCGAGGCCGGACAGTGGGGATTTGAAGCTTGAGGTTAGCCCAATCTTCTTCGAATGCGTCGGCGTAATAGCGGGCTAGATCCCAGACGTTGGCGAAGCCTTCGCCTTCTTTGGATTTGAGACCCTTGGCCATTTTATCTTCGCCAGAGGCATCGGCGACGTTGTCTTCGGTGAGGTGTCCAACATCGGTGATATTGCTAACGCTGGTGACGCGCCATCCGATTGATTGGGCGGTGCGAGTGATAAGGTCGCTGGTGATAAATGTGCGGAAGTTGCCAATGTGGGCGTAAGCGTAGACGGTTGGTCCACAAGAGTACATGCGCAGGTGGTTGGGCTCGGCGGTTTTTATAGGTTTAACCTGCCGGGAGAGGGAATCGTACAGTTTGAATTCCGGTGCGCTCATGGGGATAGGTTTCTATTTTGAAACGTGCCGTTTTGTTTACGTCGGGACGTGTGGGGTTTGTTCGAATTTATGTCTGATTTAAGTTGGTTCGTCTGAGCGTGATTTGTGATCTTGGTTGACGAGATTAATGAGGAAGAGGGCTTCGCGCGGGGTGAGATTAGTCGTGAGGCGCACAAACTTTATGTTTTCGAGCCAATTAGCCGGACGGAACCGCTCTACAATGCCTTGATAGAGATCAGAATCGCGATCGATTAGCAGGCGGATGTTGCCAGGGATGATAACGAACGGAGGAAATGAGAGTTTCCGAAGGGAAAGGAGGGGGAGGGCGACTTGGAAGAAGGTGATTTGGGCCGGATCAGGGAAGACCCCATCTTTGCTAAAGAGTGCGTTGAGCCAGGCGAGAAATATTGCGTGAGGCATGCTGCGAAGGGCGAGGGCGAAGAAATAAATAACTTTGCTTGTGAGGGCACTAATTTTATCGGCAGTTGCAAGATCCAGCACCCATGTGCTCATCCACTGGGTAATGAATAGTCCAATCCCATAGGATATCCACATGGCGTTGGCATCAAGGGTGGTTTTTCCGGCGAGTAGCTGCGCGAGGGCAGTAGCAAATGCGGCAAAAAGAAGTCGGGTGCAGAGATGGAACAACCTGCGTACGACTTTGAATTGAGAGGTTTTTTTAGGAGCTGGGCTCCAGTAGAGACTGGGATCGGAGGACATTCTTAGTAGTCTTCTAAGCCAAAAACGGTTGTCTGATGATGGGCTTCTGCTTCGGGCGTATCTTTTATCGCTTCGGCGATAAGTCGGCCCTGCCATTCAGAAGAAGGATTAATGCCAGCTAGAAATGCGATGGTGGGGGCGATATCAAGGAGAGAAACGGGTGTTGTGATTTTGCGCCCTTGAACGACTCTGTATCCCCACAGGTAAAGCGGAAGATCATCCGGGCCAGCAGAGTTTGCGCCAGAGTGGTTGCTGGCGATGACAAAATCAACCGGTTGGTGGAGTGCGATGAGCGCATCGGTGAACTTACCGATGCAGTTATCGGTGAAGGTCATTGCCTGGATATATTCATCGGAATCCCAGCCGTAATGTGCCCCCATGTATCCGGCATGACCGAGGTTGATAAAGAGGAAGTCAAAGTCTTCCATTGCGGCAGTGCGGATTGCCATTTCGACGATGTGGTTGTCACCGTCGGAGACGTGAGTTCTTGCGTTGCAATAGTTGACAGCGGCGGAATCGGGGAGACAAATTTCGCGGAGAGATGGAATTGTATAGAACATTCCCACCTTTTGGTCAGCTTGAGCGAGAAGGTCAATTAAAGATGGAATCGTTCGTTTGAAACCATTTAATTCAGCACCTTTGGCACCGTGAACATCGGGGGTGACTCCTCGGAACAAGGATTGTTGCCCGGCGAGGGGGAGGTTTGGATGAACTGGTTTAACAGTAAGACAGGTTGCTCCGTCTCGGCTGATACGGTCGAGATGGGGAGTAGCGGCGCGGGAGAGGCCATCGGGTCTTGCTCCGTCTACGCAGATGAGAACAACCATGGGTTGGTTTTACCTTTCTTAAGGGGTAACCGCCTTACCCGATCTAGGCAAGGCGGTTTTTGTGAGATGTTATCGGGATTTTCGGCGTCGGCAGATCCCGGCAATGCCGGCAACAACAATAGCGAGAGTTGCGGGTTCGGGGACAGCATCACCGTCGACGATGAGATTATCAACGCCAGCATATTGCGGATTGGTGTTAGCGCCGCCCTGTACGGTGAGGGTTGAAACGTTTGTAGAAGCAACGAAGGTGAATGTTTCGGTGTTCCAGAACGGTTGGGTTGTGCTGTTGCCGTTGAACCGGTTTACGGTAGTTCCGCCAGCGGCGACAACGAGATGAGTTCCGCGACCGATATCAAATGATACGGTGTAGGTTGAACCGATGACGGTACCAAAGCTTTGCGAGATCATCGCGGTGGGTAGAAAATCGTGATAACCCATCAGATCGAGGCTGAATACGCCGTCTGATGCGGTGAGGTTGAATGGATTCGGGTCTTTGATCCACGCAAGTTCGTTGGCGGACGTTGTCCAGCCGGTCATCGCCGTGCTACCAGCGCCGAGCGACATGGTGTTGTTTCCATCTGGCGTGAAGTTGGCTGTGTTCTCAAAACTCCCATTGACAAGCAAATTTGCATGTGCGCCAGTGGCGGCAACAGCAAAAACAAAAGCAGTTAGGCCCTTCATGCTGTTAGGATATCAGACTGAGTTTTAAGAGTAGGTGATTCTGGGCTGAATTAGGCAAAACTACTAGCCTAAACTAAGGCTCTTGCTCATTTATGATGGGGAGAGCTCGACGCACTTGCCGGCCAACGAGTTCGGTCGGAAGGAGGGGAGTTTGGGATCGGAAGGCTTTCATACGGGGTTGACCATCCTCATTTTCTTTAATCCATTCACGGGCGAATTCACCGGATTGGATTTCATCGAGAATTTTTTTCATTTCCGCTTTGGTTTCATCGGTGACAAGGCGTGTACCGGCGAGATAGCCGCCCCATTCGGCGGTTTCGGAGATGCGATCGTTCATGTAGGTAAGGCCGCCTCGGTAGAGGAGGTCAACGATGAGGCGGGTTTCGTGGAGGCATTCGAAGTAAGCGACTTCCGGCGTGTATCCGCCATCGATGAGGGTTTGGACTCCAGCTTGGACGAGAGCGGGGATGCCGCCGCAGAGGACGGCTTGTTCGCCGAAGAGGTCGGTTTCAGTTTCTTCGCGGAAGGTGGTTTTCAGGATACCGGCGCGGGCGGATCCTATTCCCCAGGCGTAGGAGAGGGCGAGTTGTTCGGCTTGTCCGGTGAAATCCTGGTGCACGGCATAAAGGGCGGGAAGCCCGGAACCAGCTAGGAATTCGGAGCGGAGTCCGGGGCCGGGGCCTTTAGGGCTGATCATGGCGACATCAATGTTCTCTGGCGGGAGGATGGTTTTGAAATGGATATTGAAGCCGTGGGCGAAGAGGATGGTTTGGTTTTTTTTGAGATACGGTTCGACGTCGGTTTTGTAGATGTTCGCCATGGGGACATCGGGGGTGCAGAACATGATGACGTCGGCTTGTTGAACGGCTTCGCAGGTTTGGCGGACTTGGAAACCATCTTGTTCGGCTGTTTGGCGGGATTTGCTGGAGGGGTAGAGGCCAATGGTGACGTTGACGCCGCTATCGCGGAGATTGAGCGCGTGGGCGTGACCTTGTGATCCGTAGCCGATGATGGCGACGCGTTTTGATTTGATGAGGTCAGGGTTGACGTCGGGGGTGAAGAGGAAGTCGGCCATCTTGGGTTTATGATGGCTGAGGATTTGAAGGGCGGTTGGGCAGGAAATGTCAAGAGTTTGAACCCCCCGCCCCCCAATGCATCATAGTTCTTACCTTGAGTGGTCGGCGGCGTTGCCGATTATGTTGAGTTATCAGCGAACTATTTTTTCGGGAGGCGATAGAAGTCGATACTTTTTTCACCTATGGTAACGCCGAGATTGAGGGAGGAATCGATGGCAACGTCGTGGATGCCGTGGGGCGGATCACCGAGGAGGTAGACGTTAAACGTTTTGAGGTTGACGAGGAGCGGGCGGAGGCCGTAGATTGAGTAGTACCATCGCACGACCCCGTGGTTGGCGGCCCAGAGGTTATGGGGATCGAATTCTAGGTGCCCCAGTTCATTCCAGACCCTACGAAGACGTTTGAGAGATTGAGTTGAGTAAAGGTCTGTGTAACTGCCTCCTTCACATTTTGCTGCTAGAATTTTTTTATCGGGTGAGAAATAGATATTGTCCGCTATAGATTCAAACGGAGCAGTGTTAATGATTTTAAGTGTATCCAGAGACCGGATGTTAATTGTGGTTTCTTGCCAAGGCTCAGCGAATCGGCCTTCTATGGTTAACACCGTATACTCGTCTAGCTGGTGGTAGAGGGCGGTTCGCCGCTTTTCTTTGTAGAGGAGATTGTATAGGGAGCGCTGCTTTGGGTCTTCGGGAGGATACTCGTACGGGGCCTTGGGAACCCTGAGCTCTACTTGCTTATCCAGGTCGTACTTACGATCTTCAGGCTTTTGGCCATTCATGGGCCGATCATGGAAGGTAATGACTCGCCCTTCCAATGTAATCCTTTCGGGACTGGGTTTCCCGAATGTGATGGTTGGCTGGAGTTTAGAAGAAGCGAGGTCAACGACAGTTAGGAGGTTAGCGTGATGGAAGGCAAGAACGGTTTTGCCGATGGGGTCGATGAGGACTCGGTTGCGGAGAGAGTTATCGTAGGTGTAATCGTGAGGGAGGTCGGCTAGTTGAATAGTTTGAAACGGTTTGATTTTTGGGTAGGGCAATTCTTGATCTGCGAGGAGAAGCGCGGTAAGGAGAATGCCCATTGGGCTACAGACGTCTGGTCAGTGGGTCGGGTTTCGGAACAATACAAGAGGGAATGCATTACAATAGAGGAATCATGTTTACGATGACGACAGTTTTGGCGATGGTGGCGATGGCCCCCGCAAAGACGACGACAGATGTGAAGCCATTTGTATGTGCAGTGATGGGGGAAGCGATGGCTGACGTCACGACCAAGGGTTATCACGACTATAATGGCGCTCGTTTTTGGTTCTGTTGCGGTGGTTGCGATGCAACGTTTAAGAAAGATCCGTTGAAGAACTTGGAAGCTCAGGCTAAGAAAGGCAACGTTGCAGGTGACTTTATGTTTGACCCGGTCACGGGTAATCGCTTGGCTTCACCGGGCATCATCGCTCAGACTTCGGACTATAAGGGGATTCGTTTCCACTTTAGCAGCGCAGCAAACAAGGCTACTTTTGATAAGGAGCCGGCAAAATACGGAACGATGCCGAAAAAAGAAGCTCTTTACTGCGCGGTTGCGGGTGAAGAGATTGAGAATTACGCTTCAGCTGCGAGCTACGTTGACTTCAAAGGCGTTCGATACTACACTTGCTGTGCAGGCTGTGTGAACAAAATGAAGTCTGATCCGGCAAAGTATGCGCCGAGTGCTAAGGATCACATTACGGTTCCGGCAGTCGCCACTCAACCGAAAGAAAACTAAGTTTTTCTAGTTCAAAAGGCCAGAACTTTTACCAGGTTTTGGCCTTTTTTTTGTTTCTTAACAATTCAGTTTGAATTTATGTTAAAGTTTGGTCAGCGTACTTGCACTGGTTATGAGCAGTCGCTGAAATTGGAAAGGAGCACAAATGAATAATCAAAGAACGTTTGGCATGCTTATGCTTGCCGCATTGACATCGTTGTCATTTGCCCAAACGGGCAACCCACTTTCGGATGGTTGGTCTTCCGGGGGGCATAGTTTTAAGAATGGGAATTATGTTCGAGGTGCAGGTCAGTTTAGTTTTGATATGTACTCGACATCATTTACGGTTCAGTCAGGTGATGCTTTTACGGCTTCAGTTGGAGGCAACTCGTGGACTGCAGGCGATCAGGTTTTGGCCTTAGGAGCGGTATTTGTTGCTTCTCCGACAGCCACGGCCAATGGTTGGACTTCTTATTCGACTGGGGTTTTCAATGACAACATTACTTCGAGTTTGCGAATGGTATCCAAGTTTGGTTCTGACCCGACTTCGTTTGGGGCATCAACTATTTCGCCACATAATGGTAATGGCGCGGGAAGTTTTTCTGGTGGGGCGGGAGGCTTAGGTTCCGTTCTTATTGCTAACACCGCGGCGGACTTATCGGCGACGCCGAGTGGCGTTTTGAGGCAAGGATCGATTACCGAAATTTACAATGGTTCGGGAGTAGATTCAGTATCAACAGTGGTTGGCCGGATGATGTATGTTCACAATGCGGGCATCGTTTCGAGTTGGGAAGTTTTCTTGAACGTGACTCTTTTGAACTCCATGTACGGCGGTACGTATTCTGACCTTGCAAACTTTGGTGATCGTGGATTGATGACGGCCCAGCGGGGTACCAACTCAACACTGTTTACAGATTCAATGGTTGCAACTGAAGCGGTTCCGGAGCCATTTACGATGGTTGGGCTGGGATTAGGCTTTGCAGCGCTGGTTCGCAAACGCCGCAAGAACTAGGTTGATTCTCGGATAGTTCTGAAACAGGCACAACTTTCGCAGTTGTGTCTGTTTTGGCTTTTTCTAGAGGCAAATAATTCTTTAAAAGAGAAAAGTAAAGATGGTGCGCGATACAGGATTTGAACCTGTGACCCCTACAGTGTCATTGTAGTGCTCTACCACTGAGCTAATCGCGCCTGTGGGAATTGGAGTATGGCAGGTTTGTGTTTTTGGGTCAAGGGGACCTGGGGTTTGAGTGGCGATATTGGGATTTTGAGGATGATTTGAATACGCCCAGTATTATTGCGAGTTTTCGTTGGGTAACGGAAGTTTTTCTTGAGATGAGTCCTTATGAGCTTAGAAATTTCACGCAAGTTTCACGCTTGAAGATTATATTTATGATGTGGTCAGATTCCGATTATGGATTTTGACTTGCTATTGGAGAAGAAAGAATGAAAATTATGACGAGAGGCGTAATCGGTATAAGCCTTTGCTTGGTCAGTGCGTTGGCAAATGCTCAGTTCGCGCTATTTGCGGCTGAAACTGGTACGGGGACATTAGGTGGCAATACAGCACTTTACGGTGGGGTTCAGCAATATAACTTTGCTACATCTGGCGGAGCGGCGGTTGCTGGTGTTGGTATCGCGGCTTCACAACTTCATGATCCTGCTGGCTTACGGGCCGTTGGCAACATGGTTTACGTGGGCAACCGTTGGGGGAATCAAAGTGGACTTGGTTCAGTTCAGCAGTTTTCTTATGATGGATCGCAACTCAATTTTGAACAGGACATTACAGGCAATGGTTTGCAACGCACTCACGGCCTTGATGTTAATCCGATAACGGGCGAGCTCATTGCAGTCAATGGTTTCAGTGCAGGTGCGAGTCGATTTACTCCTTCTGGCGGTGGCTTTGCCGCTAACGGAATGTGGAACGGGGGCGACTGGCGTGACGTGCTTTTCTCAGCTGATGGTACAAAAGCTTATATTACGGAATTGAACAGCACGATCCGTGTTGTTGATATTGCCTTAGGTACCAGCACTACTTTCTCAGTGAGTGGAGCAAATGCGATGCACCAGATGGCTTGGAACAACGGTTCGCTTTATGTCACCGGATATAACTCCAGCACGGTTCACAAGGTCAATCTGGATGGAAGCGGAAACTTGATTTCTTCAAGCATCGTTTTGAATCCGGCGGGTGCGATTGGCATTGCTTTCAGTCCTGACGGTCAGGAGATGTTTGTTAGCGGACACACATCGGATACCATTTTCCGTTACTTGAGTAATGGTAGTGGCGGGTGGACGAGCAATGGTTCATTTGCAACCGGACATAACATGGGTTACTTGGCGACAGTTAATGCAGTTCCGGAGCCGGGCACGATGATGTTACTTGGACTTGGCGCGGCCGCAATTTTGCGACGACGCAAGAAGTAACTCCTCAATTCAATAAAAAGCCCTCCTGATTTTCAGGAGGGCTTTTTTAGCCTTACGCTTCGGGTGGTTTTTTCGAAGCGGTTCTTGGCTTAGCTGTGCTGGACTTGACGGTCTTTTTGGGTTTAGGTTTGATCGGAGATTTCGGCTTGGGCTTAGCCTGTGGCACCTTGGTAGCGGTGGCAGCGGGCGGTTCGGGAGTTTCAGGCATTACAGGTGCTGCGGTTTCAGGATCTGTTACTGCAGTTTGGTCGGCTCTGATGTCTTCTGATTTGGTTTCAGTTGGTCTTTCGACATCTTTATCTTTGTTGCGAACATCTGCTTTTGCTTCATCTTGAAGTTTTTGGCCTACTTTTTCCATTGCTTCGCCGATTTTGCGGGCGAGGGGTTTTGCCGCTTTAATGATGATAGGCGTGGCAGCGGCGGCAAGGACAAGCCATCCGGTTCCACCGATTGGGAGTCTTCTCATAGTAGTAGTTATTACTCTGAGGGCGATGATCCGGTTGCGGTGGCTGAGTCTTCAAGCGGCTCGGGCTGTACAGTTTCGGGTTTCTTGGCGAAAGCATCTTTGATGCCAAGAAGGATGATAATTGCGCCGGCAAAAGTGATGTACATATCGGCGACGTTGAAAACGGGGAAATCAATTAATCGGAAATAGAACATATCGGTGACTTTGCCCATCGGTGAAAGTCGATCGATAAGATTGCCGACGGCACCGCTGGCGAGGAGAACGAGTCCGGTGAATACGCCCGGGGGATCGTTCTTGGTTTTAGCGATATGATAAATGGCGTAGCCAGTGATGATGATGGCAATCGGGGTTAGAAGGACACCAGCACCTTGGGCTAAACCGAAGGCAATGCCTTTATTGTAAACAAGCTTTAGCTCAAAGATGTTTGGGATGAGGGCCCAGAATGTGCGTCCTTCGATTCCTTGGGCAGCATTTCGCGACCAGAACTTAACCAACTGGTCCAGTAGAATGAGGCCCGTCATCCAACCAAGAAATTTGAAGAGTCGCACTTTCTGAATCATTTAGCTGATGCCGAGAACCTCTCGGTCGCGTTGGGAAAGGGAGATTTCTTCGCCATTCCAGGTCGTAAGTTTCACATCTGCGCGACGCACTCGGGATCGGGCGCATTCCAGGAAAGCGGACTTTGTGAAAGTCGCCTTTTGATCGCCGATAGTGAAACGAACAGCGGCCATTTTGAAGAGGTTATCGAGGTCGGCAAAAACAGCAAGAGATTTGGCTTCTTCTTCGGTTACTTGAAGATCAACTTCAACATCTTGGGCGTTTTTCAGTTCAAGGCTAGCTTTTTCTTGTTCCCATTGGGCGAATGTGCGAGCACGGATAGAGAGCATTACTTCAACCTGTTGGTTGAGTTGAGCGTTGAACGGAATCTCCGGTTTGGGGAAAACATCCATGTGAACACTGGCTTTGTGAGCGATATGGGGGATGCGCTTGTAAGTTTCCTCAGCGGTGTGGATGAGGAAGGGCGCAATGAGAGTCGTAAGTCGGATGAGGACGTAGTGGCAAGCTTTTTGCGCGCCTCGCCGTCGAAGCGAGTTGGTGGCATCAGCGTACATCACATCTTTGATGGCATCGAGATAGAAGCGGCTGAGCTCATTTACGCCGAAGTTGTGGATTGCATTGAGCGCTTGTAGGAAGTCGTATTCTTCAAGCGATTTGGTTACTTTCTCAATCAGTTGGTCAGTTGATTGCATGATCCACTCGTCGACAAGGCTGGGCTCGGCGGGATCTTCCGGGTTATAGTCGGCGAGATTACCGAGGAGGAATCGGAGTGAGTTTCGGATTGAACGGTAATTGTCACCCGCGATTTTGAGAAGGTCGTGGCTGACAGGGGCGTCGTTGTGATAGTTGACGCTTGCGGCCCAGTAACGGAGGACATCAGCACCGTATTCGTCTGATGCTTTGACGGGGTCGACGGTATTGCCTTTCC
>JAPUDU010000200.1 GCA_027492935.1 Fimbriimonadaceae bacterium | reverse complement strand
GTCTGCCTCTCAAGGAAAACCGAATGAGGCCCACAGCGACTTCCTGAAAATTAACACGATTGCAAACCATGTCGCCAACGAGCCATTCCAAATTCCGCGAATGACCGCGTGTGCAATAAATGTGATCGGATCTCAAAAAGCCGCAGACCTAGCCACCGCTTTCCCGCAAGTACCCGTTTACAAAAAGTCGCTCGAAGCATTCATTAATAAGTGGCCCGCAACAGATGCAAAAACAGAATATGGTAACGAAATTTTTTTCATTAAAACGATTCTTGACCATGCAGAAGATCGCGAATTCTACGCCCAAAGAATAGGAGTTCCAGAATCTGACATGGAGGGTTCCCTCACTCAAGGTTCAAAAGCTCAACTAATACAAGCCAAAGCCGATATCCTCAAACATTACCGAACTTCAATCGCTGCCTACGATCTACCCCTCGCCGAAGCAAACGCGCAATTTATGTCCGCGCACGTTGAAATGAAGAAAAGCTTTAACGCATTCCCAATCGCAAAGAATGCCTATTTCAGCCTCCAATTTGGCGATCTCACCGTCGCAAGTCGTTATGTAGGATCAGTTAAAAAGATGCAATTCCAAGCCGTATTGCGGGCAATAAACGCACGAACCGCTGACGGCAAATTCCCCGAAAACCTTGATCTTAGCGATCTCCTTATTCCTTACGACAATGTGCCCCTCAACTACTCATCCGATGGCACGATCTTCTCCATTAACGCTCCCCTTGCTGCCGTGAGCGAAGACTCCGAACCACACGATAACTCCATAACTTTTCCGCGCAACAAAGTTCAATAAAAGTCTTGGAACCGCCTATCCCAAAGGCGGTTACCAGACCACACCCGATGCCATAATCTAACTCCCCATGCCCATCTACGGCGTCGTTAATCAAAAAGGAGGAGTCGGCAAAACCACCACCGCCGTCAACCTGGCCGCCGCACTTGCTCTCCAAAACAAGCGCGTTCTTCTCATCGACGCCGACCCCCAAGGCAACGCCACCACCGGACTCGGCATCGAAAAGAGCAATGTCCAAGCCACCCTCTACGATGTTTTCCAAACCATCGTCAACGACCCCGAAGAACTATCCAACCCCGCCGCCCAAGCTGTCATCAAAACCAAAGTCCCCAACCTCCACCTTATCCCCGCAACCCTCGACCTCGCGGGTTCCGAGCCCGTACTTCTCAACGCCGTCGGCAAAGAGATGATTCTCCGCGACGCTCTCGACCCCCTCAAACCCAATTACGATTTCATCCTCATCGATGCGCCCCCCAGCCTCGGAATCCTCACCATCAACATCCTCGCCGCCTGCGATGGTGTCATCGTTCCCCTTCAAAGCGAGTTCTACGCCCTTGAAGGGCTATCCCAGCTCACCAAAACCATCGAAATCGTTCGCAAGCGCATTAACCCCAAAATCGCGATCATTAAAGTCATTCTCACAATGGTCGATAGCCGAAACAAGCTTTCCCAACAAGTCGCCGAAGAAGTCCAATCGTACTTTGGGGAAAAAGTGTCCGGCGTTCAAGTCCCCCGCAACGTCCGTTTGGGAGAAGCTCCCAGTTTCGGTGAACCCGCCGTCACTCTCTTCCCCGATTCCAAAGGCGCACAAGCCTATCTCGAACTCGGAAACGAACTCCTCTAACAAAAACAATATGAGACGCGCACTCGGTAAAGGACTCTCCCAACTTCTCGGTGAACAAGCCGAAGAAACCACCAACGAAATCCCCGTTTCGTCCATCCGCGCCAATACGCGCCAACCCCGAACCCAATTTGACGAAGAAAAACTCGCCGAGCTCGCCTCATCCATCCGAGAATTTGGTGTCCTTCAACCGCTCATCGTCCGCCTTATCGCCGACGACCAATACGAACTCATCGCCGGCGAGCGACGACTCCGCGCATCTAAGCTCGCCGGACTCACCCACGTCCCTGTCGTAGTTCGCGCCGCATCCGCTCAAGCCTCGCTGGAAATTGCCCTCATCGAAAACGTCCAGCGCGAAGACATCACCGCCATGGAATGCGCTATCGCCTACAAACGCCTAGCCGATGAATTCGATATGACCCAAGATCAGGTCGCGCAGCGTGTCGGCAAATCCCGAGTCGCTATTTCCAATACCCTCCGCCTCCTCAAACTTCCCCAACGTATTCAACAAGCCATCTTCGACGAAGAAATCACCGAGGGTCACGCCCGCGCCCTCCTCATGGTCGATTCCCCCGTCCGCCAAGCCGCTCTCTTCGAAAAAATCATCAAAGAAGGCCTCAGCGTTCGCGAAGTTGAGCGCCAGGCCCGCGCCTCCGATCTCCCCCGACCCGGTGGAAACAAGAAGTCGTCCGAAAAAGCCCGCGTCCACTCCGATCCAAATTGGAACGCCCTGGAACAAGGCCTCAGCGAATACTTCGGCACCCCTGTTCAAATGTCCGCCGACAAAATTGGTGGCAAACTCACAATCGCTTTCTACAGCGATGACGACCTCCAACGCGTACTTGATATCCTCGGCGTATCGTTGTAGCTTTATCCTTCCCCACCGGCGAGAGTGGCGCAATGCATCAAGGGTCGGAAATTCCCAATCTTTCAACTCGAACAACTCCAAACAACCTCCCCACCACCTGGGGCAGAAGCGAGCAAGGCCGAGCAGCCAGACTCGTTAGTCAAGTAAAATCAAACCTTCCTTATGGATATCATTGCCGGAATTAAAAACAGCTACATGGCCGACGGACTCTCCGACGACCAAGTTGCCGCTATCGCAAACATCAGCGAGCTACTCAAAGCCTCTGATATGCAAACCATCGTCAATGAAACCGAAGAAGCCAACGACATCTTCATCATCCTCGAAGGAAAAGTCCGCGTCACAACCATCCACGGCGATCCGATCGCCCGCCTCCAAAAAGGTGCTCTTGTCGGCGAAATTGCTCTCTTCGAAGATATCGAGCGGTCAGCCACCGTCGTCTCCGATGGCGACTCCGCTCTCATCCGAATCTCAGCCGCCAAGCTCAATAAGCTCATGGATGAACAGCCCACCATCGGGCTCCAAATTCTCCGCAATATCGGCCGCACCCTCTGCCAACGACTTCGTAGTTCAAACGTCCAACTCGAAGCCGTCCTTGGCGTCCTCTAACCCCTTCTTAACATAAATACGTGTCACAATACCGGGCAGTGAAAATTCTCCCTCTCGGCATCGCCGCAATCAGCTTGGCTAGCGTAGCTTTTGTTGCCGTCAAACAATCCCAACCCAGCGTAGAACCATCGCGCATCCTCCTCTCCTGGAATGGCAACCCCGCAACCCAAGCCGCGATCACCTGGAGAACAGAAAATAGCTCCACCCAAACCATCCAATTCGCGGTCGCATCCGCCGATCCCCGTTTCACTAAAGACGCTCAAACCGTAGCCGCAACCTCCGAACCCCTCGAACTCGCCGAAGGCACAACCGCTTACTATCACTCCGCTACGCTCACCGGCCTTACTCCAAACACCAAATACTCTTACCGAGTTGGTGATGGAACGACATGGAGCGAATGGCTTGATTTCAAAACCGCTTCTAACGAAGCAAAACCTTTCTCCTTTATCTACTTCGGCGATGCGCAAAACGATGTCAAATCAATGTGGAGTCGGGTCATCCGCCAAGCCCAAAAAGATGCCCCTTACGCTGACTTCATGCTCCACGCCGGAGATCTCATCAACGTCCCCGAAGCTGATAACGAATGGCGTGACTGGTTCTATGCAGGAGGATGGCTCCACAGCACGATCCCAAGCATCGCAACTCCCGGTAACCACGAATACAAGTCCGGTGCAATAACCCGACTTTGGAAACCCCAATTCCAATATCCGCGCAACGGCGTCCCTGGCCTTGAAGATTCTAATTACTACATCGACTTCCAAGGCTCACGAATCATCAGCCTCAACTCAATGGAAAAAACTGAGGAGCAATCCGTCTGGCTCGATAAAACACTCTCCGAAACCAAAGCCAACTGGGTCATTCTCACATTCCACTACCCAATGTACAGCACCGCTAAAGGTCGCGATAACGCCAAACTCCGCGATCTCTGGCTCCCCATCATCCTCAAACACAAAGTTGACATCGTCCTTCAAGGCCACGATCACAGCTACGGTCGCATGAATATCGACCATGAAACTTCTCACGGCCACTCCCATACAGACGCAAACAACGATCACAAAGACCACACTGATCCAGTTTGGGATGTCCCCAGCAACATCCTTTCCGGCGCCACATCCAAACAAGGGTCAACCTATTTTGTCGTTTCTGTCTCTGGCCCCAAAATGTACGATGTCGGTGACGACGCCCTATCACGAATGACCAAAACCGGTGAATACAAGCAGCTCTATCAAATCATCAATGTCACGCCAACCCAACTAAAATACAAAGCCCACCTGGCTACCGGCGAGCTGTACGACACCTTCGAGATCAACAAATAAGCCCCTTCACCTACTCCGCATAAAGGTTCAATAAAGAAAAACTGGAATCGCAAAATTCCACCCGGCCATGGCGTTAGAAAACCCATGGCCACTGCAACCGTATCACGAGGATCGTCCGCAAAGCTTCTTTCCACCCGTAACAAGCTTCCTACCAAAGCAAAGACCGAAGTTGTTGAGCTAATCAATAACTCCATTGCTTCTCTTATCGACCTCCAACTCCAAACGAAACAAACCCATTGGAATCTTCGCGCCCCTCAATTCATCGCTATCCACGAAATGCTCGACACGTTTTACGCCGAACTCGATAAATACGTCGATGTATTGGCCGAGCGAATCACTCAACTGGGCGGCACAGCGTACGGCACTCTGGAAGCCGTTACCGCAAAAACAACTCTCGAAGCATATCCCGCCGGAATTCACACTTGGCAATCACGCCTCGAACACTTCTCCGACGTAATCGCCGTATCAAGCGCACTTTGTCTTGAAGCAATCGAAACCGCTGACAACGCGGGTGACGCTATCACGGCCGACATCTTCACCCAGACCGCCCGCGGCATTGACCTATGGCTCTGGAAAGTCGAATCCCACCTCGACTCAAACTAACGTTTTTGTACTCCGGCCACAATCAAGAAGCCCGAGCGTCACTGCTCGGGCTCTTGAATTTATCGAACCAACCCCATGCGATAACCTAACATAAACCACCCCTCCCGCATCAAAAATTTCAGCTTCTCTGACTGACTCTTATATGCAGAAGTATGGGTCGGAGAACTCTCCGCTTTTATCCCTAAAACTTTGGCCATGACAATAGATCGCTTCATATGCAACGGGTCACTCACCACCATACAATTATCTAAATTTGCCTCCTCCATTAACCGCTCGGCATTAAGCAAATTATCAAAAGTGCGACGCGATTGATTCTCTTCAATCACATCAACCGCATCAACACCGTGCCGCGCTAAATATCTTTTGCCCACCTCTGCCTCGCTTGGCCCGCCCAATCGACCAACTCCCCCCGTTACAATAATCTTCTTTACTCGACCATCAAGATACATATCCGCTGCATGATCCAATCGCGCTGCAAAAACCGGGCTCGGCTTCGGACCCCAAGCCGCTGCCCCCAGTACCACTGCCGCATCCGCATTCCCCTTTGCAGATTCCTTTGAAAACCGCCAGATATCCCAGCACTGATAAATGTAAGCCAATCCAAGTATCCCAACCGGAAGAAAAATAACCAGAAAAACCCGGCCCCATCGGAGCTTTCGCTTCCGCCGCTTTTTTCCTTGCTCCGCACCCCGCCGCATCATCCGTAATTCTACTTGCCCTCAAACCCAACCTTAGTCATCTCAGCGGAGACAGCGGCAACCCCTCACAAGAGTAGCAATCCGACAGGATTGTCCCTGTCGCAAGGTAAGCAAATCCCCAAAAGGTAACCTCAACCTCAATGACCATCTTTGCCATCGGCGGCGGAGCATTCGACACCGATCAACCCCAACGATCCGCCCTCGACCGCTATATCCTATCCCTTTCCCCAAAGCCCAACCCCAAAATCTGCCTCATTCCCACCGCCTCCGGTGATTCTCTCCTTCGCATCGCCCGATTCAACCGAGCCGCGGAATCCCTCCCCTGTCAACCGACGACCTGCGAACTTTACCGCCCACCAACCCACGATCTGGAAGACTTCATCCTCAGCCAAGACCTCATCTACGTCAGCGGCGGATCAACCTACAACATGCTCGCCCTCTGGCGTGCCTGGAACCTAGACTCCATCCTCAAAAAAGCCTGGCAACAAGGAATCCCCCTCACCGGAACATCCGCCGGAGCCAACTGCTGGTTTCGCCGATGCAGCACCGACTCATTCCACGGCGAGCTCTCCGCCATGGATTGCCTCAACTGGATTCCTCTCGATTTCTGTCCCCACTACAACGAAGAAGAAAACCGACGCCCTACCCTCCACAACCTTATCGCATCCAACCAGATGCAAAAAACTCTCGCCTGCGATGGCGGAGCCGGGTGCCTTTTCCAAGGCACAGAATTCCAAAAAGTTGTCTCCGTCGATACAAACTGCACTGCCTATTGGGTTAACAAAGATGGCAACGAATCGCGAATAGAACCAGAACTGCTCCCATCCTCTTGAATCTCGATTTCTATCGAATCATAATAAATTCATGAACATGTTGCTCCTAGCCGCTATTACTACTTTAGTTAATCCTGAACCTCTTGATCTCACCGGCCCCCTCCAAATGGTTGTCACCCCCGCCAACACGGTGACCATTATCGAAGAGCACACGATGAACGCACCTAATATCTCAATGATCAATTGGGGTGTGGGATTCGGAACCTGCCCGACCGATGACAGCCAAACCCTCACCGACCTTGAAATTTCGGCATACAACACGCGTTACAACGTCCAAAAAGTCACCGATTCGTACGGCGGAGAGTTTTGGATGCTCTATGCGCCCGTGAACAATCAAACGAGCAAATCTCTGACGATCCGTTACAAAGCCACTCTCAAATTGAACAAGCGCCAACTTGTTGCCGGGTCACCCAAACAAACCCCAGAACTTTCCGATCGCAGAAAATGGTTGCAAACTCCCGAAAAAAATGACATCTACGCAACCCAATCTTGGATGAGATCGGCCGAACTCGTTCGCGAAAAAGATGAGCGCGATGTTGTTTTTGCTGACCGATTACTCAAAGCGATTCAAACCGACTTTCGATACAAATTTATCGCAAATGGAGAACGCGGCGTTCCCGGTTGTGTCCGCAATGGTTTCGGAGCTTGCGGAGAACTCAATGCCCTCGTAGTTGATGCCCTCCGCCTCAGCGGAATTCCTGCCCGAACCCGTCAAGGACGTAACGCTCATGTGAGCACTCCCTTCGGGCCGGAAGATGTTAACTCATACCATGTCACCGCCGAGTTTTGGGGAGAAGGCATCGGGTGGATCCCCATCGAAGCATCCGCTGCCGGCAACAATACAAACGAAAAAGGGGTCGAACTCCGACCCTTCCTGGGAATTGCAAACGGTGACCACGTTTCAAAACACTACAATTTCGCTTACCTCGATGGAAACGCGCGATCTTTTCAAAACCAAGATTGGGTGTTCGGGTCATGGCAAGGGTCTTGGGATGGATGGAAGGTTGTCGGACAGTACGGAGTTTCAGTAACTCCGATCTCTAACCGATGATATTCCGATAACATTTTCCGGCAAAATAGTCGTATGGCGGATACAAACCGGTTCTTCACAAAAAACTGGCCCGCCCTCGTCATCCTCATCACCGGAATTCTCACACGAATCTGGTGGCTCACTGAGGTCAACACCCAACCCCAGACCGACTTCGCATGGTATTTCCAGCGTGCATCCGAGCTCGCACAGGGGCTTGGCTACCGCACCCAAAACGGACACACCGCCTACTGGCCTCCTGGATTCTCCCTTACATTGGCCACCCTCTTCAAGATCACTGGCCCTTCCCTCTTAGCGGCTAAGGTCTTAAACTCCTGTATCACTGTAATCTGTGGTCTGCTCACCTGTGCCATCACATTCCGTCTCATCGGTAGCCGCACCCTGAGCGCCCTCGCCGGACTCTTTGTCGTTCTCAGTCCCGGAATGATTGCCTACAGCGGAATTCTCGCCTCCGAACCCCTTTACACTGCGCTCAGTCTCTGGGCAATTCTCGTTGTCTTATGGGCTCAAAGTTTCCCTCGTTGGGGATTCGCCGGTTTCCTCATTGGTCTCGCAACCCTCGTTCGCCCACAAGCAATCCTTCTTCCCTTCGCCTTAATTTTCGCCCCTACCCCAGATTCCGAATACAAAAAGCCGAAAAAACGTATCGCTATTCTTCTCTGCCTTATCCTCGCAATCACAACCATCACTCCGTGGCTAATCCGCAACGCCCGCACTCACCACGCATTCATTTTTGTTTCCGCCAACGGCGGCGACAACCTCTGGATCGGTCACAACCCCAAAGCCACCGGCAACTACCAAACTCCGCCCGGCATCCCCCAATCCCCCGAAGCAGAAGTCGCCAACGATAAATTAACCAAGTCAGAAGCAATGGGTTACATCCGCTCAGATTTAGGTCGCTCTCTATCGCTCATTCCCGTCAAAATCCGATCCACTTTCGCAACCCCCAGCGACATCACCTACTGGGCATTCCAAACCGACTCCAACAAGCAAGTCATCCCCGGTATGGATCAGCAGCGCGAAACCTTCCTCGTAGCGAGAAACGCAACCAACATCTTCACCACCACACTTCTCATTGCCGCATCAATCGGCACTTTATTGGGCCTCGTCACTCCATCCGGAAGACTGCTCATCGCCATTGCTCTTCCCCAAATTCTTCTCACCGCCTTCATCGTCGCCATCTTTTTCGGCAACGGAAGGTTTGCCCTCCCCACAATCCCGTTCCAAGCAATGCTCGCCATCGCTGGCCTCGCCACAATAAGAGAATGGGCCGGACGGAATACTCCGCCCGACCCAGATCACTACGGTTTTCCGCCGACTTATTAAGCCTTTGAATACATAAACTTGTCGAAGAACACCTTTAAGACTGGCCCTTCTTCGGCATCGCGGTCAATCTCATCAAGCCACTCGTTATCAATCGCAGCTTCTTCATGATGACCACCACCGGCCTCTGCTTCTTTCTTTTTCTTATGTTCTTCCTTCGGGTCAACTTTCTTTTCTTTGTCTGCCGGATGAGATGCGTGAAGAGCATGATTGATTGCCAGCGCAAGCTCGCGCTTCAACTGCTTCATGCCATCTTTCTTTGTAATATCTGCCAGCGACTTATTCGATAAAACCATATTGACTGCATCGCGAGCTACCGAGAAAGTGGGTTCCCCACCACCACCATGCCCTTCGCCACCAGCCGCTTCCGCCGGATCAGTGACATGCTGTCCTTCTTCTGTCTGAACAGAAATCTCTGCCACCAAGTAAGTGTGGCCATCCTTCAAATTAACCAAAAACTCATCACCTAGCTTCTGAACCGCGCCAAGTTTCGGCATCGGATCTTCTTCCACTTTAGGCGCTTCTTTCTTACCCATCATAAAGAAGCCGCCCCCGGCGACAACCAAAACTGCCACCAAAATAATCGGGAGCTTCCCGCCCTTCTTCTTTACCTTCTCAGCCATTGCAACTTTCCCAAGGTTCTTCTTCCACAATCGCCCCGTAAATTCATATAGGCCTAATTCAAAAACCTGCCGCCCTACCTATGGGGGTTCACAAGCGGCCCCCTAATCCCTCACAATGAACCCATGGCCAACATTCAAACCCCAACGATGTGGGAAAAAATTGCCCAAGGTGAGCTCCGCGAGATGGTGCAAAACCTCAGCGACTCTGACGCAATTAAAATGTCTGAGGCCTACGGAACTCTTAACTATAATCCTATCCCCGTCAACCTAATTAAAGGCGCAAATGCCCGAGTCTGGGAGCAAGCCGGCACCGAATACAGTGAG
>JAPUDU010000199.1 GCA_027492935.1 Fimbriimonadaceae bacterium | reverse complement strand
AGAAATACATCAAATCAAACAACTCCTCCATCCGCTCTCCGAGCTTCACCGTTGCCGCCTCAACTTCCTTGCGATCCGCCGATTTCGGTGCTGATGTCCCTAACTTGTCGAGTTTAAAACCCTTCTCTCGCTGAGTCACCAAAACGCCATTACTTTTTTGCATAACATTATTCTGCCACGGAGAAGACCTATATCCGCAAAATCCTGATACACTGTTTCACCGTAAGGAACACTGAAACAAATGGATCCCACAGCAGAAGAAAAACAGATGGCAATGCTCGCCCACATCGGTGGCGCAGTTCTCTCCCTAATATCCGGGCTCGGTTTCGTCGTCCCGCTCGTACTTTATCTAACTAAAAAAGATCAATCTCGCTTCATTGCGTTCCACGCACTCCAAAGCTTAATCCTCCAGGGCATTGTCTTCGCTACTGCTATCGTTCTAGTGATTCTCACCATTGTGAGTTGTGGTATTGGTGCATTCATTACCGCCCCCCTCGGGGTCATCGTCGGAATCGGTTCTCTTGTCCTGCAAATCATGGCGGGAATCAAAGCCAACGAAGGTCAGTGGTATCTCATTCCGGTCGCTGGTGATTACGCCAAAAAGTCCTTAGGAATGTAATTCCTTAAAAACCCCACTAAGCCGGGAACAACTACATTCAGCGCATAGGTAACATTACCGGGGGAAATCTTTCCCCCGGAATTTATTTACCATGCGAACATTCGGATCAAAAATCCTCGCCGTAGCCATCATCGCCACCCTGGCAATCTCACCGGCTCTCGCGCAAAAAAAAGTCCTCAGCCACGATGATTACGACTCGTGGAAATCCCTCATCGGGCCACGACTCTCCAACGACGGAAAGTTTCTCACCTACACCATCAATCCCCAAGATGGCGACGGAATTTTCGAAGTCAAAGCCATCGACGGATCAAAATCATACAAATTTGATCGCGGTATTAACATCCGATTCACCGAGGATTCGCGCTATCTCATCGCCACCCTCACCCCAAGCAAAGCCGAACTGAAAGAAGCAACCGATAAGAAAGTTGCACCCGCTGATCGACCAAAGAACAGCCTCTTAATCCTCAATCTTCAAACTGGGCAAGAAACCAAGCTCCCCAACATCACCAGTTTCACCATGGCCACAAAAGGCTCCGACTGGATTCTGATTAAGCCCGAGCCACCTAAAAAAGAAGAAGAAAAGAAAGCCGACCCACCAAAACCACCAACCGACTCCCAAGAAAAGGTGCAGGAAAAAGGTCAAGAAAAACCTGCTGAAAAGCCAGAAGAAAAGAAAGCTGCTGGTCACGGCAATGGTGGCGATTTCACTTTGCACAATGTCCGCACCGGTGAGCAAATCGAACTGAAAAATGTAGGCTTTAACAACTTTAACGAAGCCGGCACAAAGTTTTATTACAACGCAACACCAGAAAAACTAGAGGGCCACGGAATCTTCGTGATCGACCTTGCAACCAAGAAAACCACCCCCATCATGGAGGGCCTCGCCCAATACGGTCGCATGGTTTTCAACGAGAAAGGCGACCAAATCGCCATCATCTGCGACAAAGATGACTACCGAGCAAAAGAGCCTTCCCAAAGCATCTACACCGTCTCCGCTGATGGCAAAAACCTCAAGCGAGTCGCGTTCGAAGGCGATGCCGGTATCCCCAAAGGCTGGTACATCCCAAAAAGTAGCACCCTTCGCTGGAGCAAAGCCAGCGACCGAATCCAATTCAGCACTGTTGTAAAGCCACCCGCTGAAGAACCAAAGAAAGACGAAACCCCAGCCTCCGAAAAAGCTGAACTTGACGTATGGAGCTGGACAGATAAGCAACTCCAGCCCCAACAGCTTCTTTCCGCTGCCCGAGATAAAAATCGCACCTACACCGCAATCTACGACGCGAAAGAACGAAAAATCTATCAAGTCGAGACGAAAGAAAACCCTGATGTCAGCCTAACTCGCAACCTAAATGGCGATTACGGTCTCATCAGCGAAGAGCATTTCTCCGGTGCCGGGGCAACCCCTAACGACATTTACAAGTTCAATTTCAAGACGGGCGCAAAAACCCTCCTGTACAAGAACTCCTACAACAACGCCGTCTTCAGCCCAACTGGTCGCTGGATCATGGTTTTCGACTTCCCCACAAAAACGGCGTTCGCAATGGATACCGTCTCAGGCAAAGTCTCAAGCATCAGCAATCGAATCCCCTTCCCCATCATTGATGTAGAAGACGACCACCCAATCGGTGGTGGCCCATACGGCAATGCGGGATTCAGCGAAGATGACGACACGGTCTACGTCTACGACCAATACGACATCTGGTCAGTCAATCTCACTTCAAATGACAAAGCCGAATCAGTCACTAACGGATACGGTCGCAACTGGAAACGCACCGTACGATGGAACCCCATCGATGCCGAACGACAATTCATCGATCCAAAAACCACCGAGTTCTTCACTATCTTCGACAATAAATCCAAGCAAGATGGCTTCGCCAAAACCAGCTTTGGTTCCCGAAAAACTCCTGAAGTGCTCTTCATGGAAGATGCCCTCATCGGCAACCTTCAAAAAGCCAAAAGTTCAGACACATTCATATACCAACGCGAAACCGTCAACGAGTTTCGCGATGTGTATGTCATGAATAACAATCAACTCACAAATCGACAAAAGTTCTCCGACGCAAATCCTCAAACCAAGGATTACGTTTGGCCAACCGTCGAGCTTGTGGATTGGATTTCATTGGATGGAGTGCCCCTTCAAGGCAAGCTCTACAAACCGGATAATTTCGATTTCAAAAAGAACTATCCGATGATCACCTACTTCTACGAAAAAGACTCCGACACCCTCAACCAATACCAAACCCCCGCGCCGAGTGCCAGCACAATCAATATCGCCTGGTTCGTCAGCAACGGCTACATGGTATTCGTCCCCGACATCACCTACAAAACAGGCTATCCCGGTGAAGGTGCCGTGTCCTGTATCGTCAGTGGTGTCAACAAAGTAGTTGGCATGGGCAACGTCGATCCCAAACGCCTCGGAATCCAAGGCCAATCATGGGGTGGTTACCAAGTCGCCTACCTCATCACGGAAACAAACATGTTCGCTGCCGCCGGTGCAGGTGCCGCAGTAAGCAACATGTTCAGTGCCTACGGTGGTATCCGCTACGGCTCCGGTGCCGCGCGACAACTACAATACGAATCGGGTCAAAGTCGAATCGGTGGTACGCCCTGGGAATACCCCCTCCGCTACCTCGAAAACTCCCCGATCTTCTTCGCGGATAAAGTCGAAACTCCCGTCCTGATGATGAACAACGATAAAGATGGTGCTGTCCCGTACACCCAAGGAATCGAGTTCTTCACTGCCCTCTGGCGACTCCAAAAACCGTGCTGGCTCCTCGTTTACAACAACGAAGACCACAATCTCATCCAACGCAAAAACCGAAAGGATCTCAGTATCCGACTCGGTCAATTCTTCGATCACTATCTCAAAGATAAAGCGATGCCCGTCTGGATGAGCGAGGGTGTCCCCGCAACGAAAAAAGGCTCCGACTACGGTTTGGGCATGCCTGTTGAAAAGAAAGGTGGCGAAGGATCAGGGCAACAAAACCCTGTAATCCTCCCCTAACTTTTCTCGCTAACCTCACAAAATTTCGCCCGCTTCGGCTCACAGCCAAGCGGGCGAAATTATTTTTAACTTAACGCCGCCTCTCCCTGATAGAATAGGGCAACTGTATGCAATGGACAACCCAAATTACTGGATTCGATGAAGCATTTGGTACAGATCACAACCCACGCCCCCACTATCAGTCCGTCGTTCAAGCCCTCGGTGCCCTCACAGACGAGCAAATCCAATACCGAGGCCGACTCCAAGAAATCTCTGCCCGCAACCAAGGCATAACCTTCAACGTCTACGGCTCCGATGAAGGCGAAGAACGAGTCTTCCCTTTCGATTTTGTCCCCCGCATCATTCCCGCCGACGAATGGACGCATATCGAACGCGGACTCATCCAACGCACCGCCGCCATCAACCTCTTCCTCCTCGATGTCTACTCCGATCAGAAATGTCTCAAAGACGGCATCCTCCCCTACGACCTCGTCCTCAGTCGCGCCGATTTCCGCCGCGAACTCCAACACGTCCAACCACCGCACAAGGTCTACACTCACGTCGTCGGCTCCGACCTCATTCGCGACGATAAAGGCGAATACCTTGTCCTAGAAGACAACTGCCGTTGCCCTAGCGGAGTTTCTTACGTCGTCCAAAACCGCACTGCTCTCCAACGAACTTTCCCCGAACTCTTCGCCAAACTCCCCGTCCGCAGCGTCCGCCACTACGCCGACATGCTCCGAGAATGTCTCGAATTCATCGCCCCGCGCGGACACGGACACGGCCTCACCGTTGTCCTCACTCCCGGACGCGCCAACTCCGCCTACTTTGAACACACATTCCTCGCCCGCGAAATGGGCGTCCTCCTCGTAGAAGGCACCGACCTTATCGTCGAAGACAACTACGTCTACGTCCGTACTACCGCCGGAAAGAAACCCGTCGATGTCATCTACCGCCGTATCGATGACGAATTCCTCGATCCTCTCGCTTTCCGCAAAGATTCCATTCTCGGTGTCCCCGGACTAATCAACGCCTACCGCGCCGGCAACGTCGCCCTCGCCAACGCCCCTGGTGCAGGTGTCGCCGATGATAAAGCCATCTACCCCTTCATCCCCGCCATCATCAAGTACTACCTCGATGAAACCCCCATCATCAATCAAGTACCAACCTACATGGGTTTTCGTCCCGACGAATTCCAATATATCCTCGAAAACCTCGATAAGCTCGTGGTGAAAGAAACCGATGGAGCTGGCGGCTACGGAATGCTAATGGGCCCGCAAAGCACCGCTGAAGAACGCGAAACCTACGCCGCCAAAATCAAAAAAGATCCCGGCTCGTACATCGCCCAACCACTCGTCGAACTCTCTGCCCACCCCACCTACATCGGCGGCGAATACAAAGCCCGCCGCCTTGATCTTCGGCCTTACGTCCTCTACGGCGATCGTATAAAAATCCTCCCTGGAGGGCTCACCCGCGTCGCTCTCGCCGAAGGTTCTTACGTCGTCAACTCCTCTCAAGGTGGTGGCAGTAAAGACACTTGGGTACTCGAATCCCCCACCAACGGAGACAAAGCCTAATGCTCCTCTCCCGCGTCGCTAACTCGCTCTACTGGATGGGTCGCTACATCGAACGCGCCGAAAACGCCAACCGCCACATCGTTGTCGCCAGCGAATTCGCCGTCGAACTCGAAGGTATTCAAGAAGAGATCGCCCACAAAGAGTGGCAATCCCTAGTTGCCTCAATGCCCGCCGCCGGACACGTCCCTTTCCCCGAAGTCCAATCCGGCTCCACCGCCGCTTTGGAATACATGGTCTCGTTCCTTGTTGATCCCAGCAACCCCTACTCCGTGATCTCATCCCTCGGCAAAGCCCGCGAGAACGCCCGTGCCGTCAGCGAAACCATCACATTCGAAATCACCTACAACCTCAACGAGTCGTACCGCAACCTCAGCGCCATCAAACCCAAATCCATTACCGATCCGGGCATCGCTCAAGATGTCGCCACCAACACCCACAACTCCATCCTCACAACTCTCGGTGCAATCGAACACACCCTCAGCCGTGGCGAAGGCTGGAACTACATGAAAGTCGGTGAAGCACTTGAGCGCACCCAACGCACCCTCTACGTCCTCAAAACCCGCCTCCCCAACCTCGCTCAATGGGATGACGAAACCGACAACCCGCTCTACTTCGCATCCTGGCGTAGCCTTCTCCGCTCACTTGCCTCACAAGAAAACTACCGCCAAGAACATGGCCCCCGATTCGTCCCCGATCAAGTTGCCCGATTCCTCCTGTTCAACCCGATCGCCCCGCGTTCTGCCGCCTGCGGAATCCGCCGCATGGTCGGTTACCTCCAAGGCATGTCCGATTCCGGACCAGCCACCCAAGAAGCCCGTCGTCAACTCGGCAAACTCGCTGCTAAGCTAGAATTTGAACAAGACGAAATCATGCAGTCTGGAAACCTCGTCCCTTTCATCGATAATGCCCTCGCAAGCATCTACCAAATCCACGAATCCGTTTCAAACCCAATGAGGCTCCGCTAACTGAATGGTCCTCGATATCGAACACGACATCCGCTTTGCCTACGACGATTTCATCAGCGAATCGTGGGTCGAACTACGCATGGAACCTCAAACCAGCGTTCGCCAAACGGTCAACCTCTTCTACCTGGCCGTTGGCCCCCGCTCCAAAGTTGCCCGCTACCACGACTGGTGCGGCAACGCCGTACGCCACTTCTCAATCGCCGAATACCACAACGTCATCGAAGTCAAAGCCCGCACAATTGTCGAAACAAAATCAACTCAGGTTCCCCTCCCAACCATTCAAGAACCCATCCCCCCGCGCCAAATCCTCGGTGTTAACCTCGATTTCCTCAGCTTCGATGGCCCCATCACCCAATCCCGAGCCCTCAAATCCCTGCACAAATCCGTGAACCTCAACGAATCAATGACCCTCGGTGAGCAAGTTCAAAGCATCGGCGACCGGGTTCACCAAGCCATCCGCTACCAGCCCAACGTCACCACCTACAACTCCACAATCGACGACGCCCTCAAACAAGAAGCCGGTGTCTGCCAAGACATGGCCCAAATCATGATCGGCATACTCCGACTTCAAGGCATCCCCGCCCGCTACGTCAACGGATACCTCCACGTACCCAGTCTCAAATCCGGCGCCGCCGAAAGCCACGCCTGGGTCGAGTTCTTCTCTACCGAATTCGGATGGGTCGGCTACGACCCCACCGGCAACCTCCAACCGGCCGAAAACCACGTGATCGTCGCCGTTGGCCGCCACTACGACGAAGTCCCCCCTAACCGAGGCGTCTACCGAGGAGCTGCTGGCGAAACTCTCACCGCCACCGTCCGCACAAAAGAAGTCCCCGCCCCCGAATACAGTTCCTACCGCGAAGAACTGCAAGAAATCGAACTCCCGATCTACTCAGAAATCCCTGAGCGCCGTTTCTCTGGCATCCCCGAAAACCAGATCGAACAAGAAAGCCAACAACAGCAACAACAGTAGTCTCATTTGCTTTCTTAAAATGTGCGATTTCTAATAATTGCAAACATTCAAATCCATCGAGCCCGTACAATCAAATAATCGTGTTGAAAGGTACTTCCCTCCTTGCCGGATCGGCTCTCATCCTAATTGCCGCATGCGCTACCCAAAAAAGTGTCGCCGCCGCGACGACCACCGAGCCACTTCACCCAGAAGCCATGCTCATTCAGCAACGCGCAACCGTTACTCAGCTATATAACGAAAACTGCGCCAACTGCCACGGTGCAAACGGCGAGGGCGGTGGAGGTGGTACCAGAACACTCCTCACGCGGGAAAAATTCGATCAAAGCCTCGATAAAATCTACTTCGACAAAGTCAAAAACGGCGTTTCCGATGCCGCCATGCCCGCCTACGGTTCATCCCTAACCGACGAGCAAATCTGGGGACTTGTCGTCCGTGTCCGCGAATTTCAAGGCCGCGCCCTCCGAGCCGAATTCGGCTCGCCCAAGCCCGTAAACGGCGTTTACCAATCCAAACTTCACAACTTCAAACTTGAAACCGTAGTAGACCAAGGCAAAGGTTTAAGCACACCATGGGGCATAGATTGGCTTCCCGATGGTCAAATGATCGTTACTAACCGCCCCGGTCAAGTCGTACTCGTCAACGGCGATAAGGTAACCCCGATCATCGGCACTCCCCAAGCCCGCGAAACCGGTCAAGGTGGCATGCTCGATGTTGCCGTCCATCCCGAATACAAAACAAACGGCTGGATTTACCTTACGTACACCGATCCAATGCCCAACACCGAAGACACGATGACCAAAATCGTTCGCGGCAAGCTGAAATTCGATGGGGGAACCCCAACCTGGACAAACCAACAAACCATTTTCGAAGTGTCGAAAGAGTTCTACGGACGCGCCAACTACCACTACGGCTCAAGAATCGTATTCGATAAAAAGGGCCATATCTTCTTCGCCATCGGCGAGCGCGGTGGCAATCTAAAAGCTCAAGAACTAAACAATCCCTACGGCAAAATCTACCGAACAAACGAAGACGGAACCATCCCAACGGATAATCCGTTCGTCAACCAAGTCCCCGCCGATAAGCCGTTCCTAAAAGGAATCTGGACGATTGGTCACCGAAATCAGCAAGGTCTCGTTATGTCCCCCACTGGTGAACTATGGGACACCGAACACGGCCCGCGCGGTGGCGATGAGCTGAACCACATTGTCAAAGGTGCAAACTACGGCTGGGCAAAAGTTGCTTGGAGTATCAACTACAGCGATATGCCCGACTGGTCCCCGTGGCCAAAAGATGGCACGGTGATTACCCAGCCGGTCAGCAGATGGCTCCCTTCAATCGGCGCAAGTGGCCTGGATGTCGCTCGCGGCTCAGCATTCCCTAAGTGGAAAGGCGATATCCTCGCCGGCGGACTCGCCGGCCAAAACCTCGATCGTATCCGTACTGATGGCGACAAACTCGTCGAACGTGAAGAACTGCTCCACGGCCTCGGACGAATACGCGAAGTCGCTGTCGGCCCCGATGGAAATATCTACATCGCCCTCAACCAACCCGACAAAATCATCCGCCTCGTCCCTGCCCCTTAATCGACCCAAGGCGCAGATCGTTCAATTCCAAAAGCAGTCTGCGCCTTCAATAAATCCTATAAAGTTGCCTTACGGTTACACAGCCACTCACTCGATAGAGCCGTAAAAGTAACCCCGCAACCAACTACCCGTCTACTTCTCTAGCGGCTGTTAACCGCTGAGGGCATCTATATGAGTACCGAGCTATCTCGCGCTATCCAGTCCATCGCCACCGACTTTCTCAAGCTCATTCTCCAGATATCTCTTCCTTTAGCAATTTTCGCTGCAGCTGCCCTCCTAGGCTGGATATGGATCAACGCCCAAAAGCCCGAAGAGTCCTCCCGCCTCAAAGCCGCATTAATCCCATGGGCATCCAAAGCCGCATACCTCATCCTCATCACCCTCACGATCGTTATCGCATCCCGGCTCATCGCCACCGTTAACTCTATTTCAGAAGCCCGTATCCGCGCTGAACTCTCCCAAGTCTCCGAAAGTCGTTCTGCCCAAGATATCGGCCCCGTCTACCAAAACGGCCCAACCGTTGCCTACCGCGTTGAAAAATCGTACACACGTACCCTTCGTCTCCCTTCAAATGTTTTCGAACAAATTGGCCAATACGGAACCTCCGTCCTCGCTCCTTACCTCGGTGATCCATCGGCCGAAAACGTCACCGAGCTTAAAGATGAATTCACCCAAAGCGGTAGCGAACTGTTCGTCACCCGAACTGTGACCCGATCCGATGAGGAACTCGTTCCCTTTGAAAACGCAAAGGTTCAAATCATCGCCAATCGTCTTCCCAACTCCAAACCGGCGGCCCGATCTTTCATTCTTAATTTCGTTGCTACATACGCCTTCAAAAACACGCAATCTTCCCCTCAAAAAATGAGGTTCACATTCCCTCAGCCCAGCCAACAAGGGATCCTTGCAGATTTCACCATTACTATCGGCAACGAAAAGATAACCGAACCCGACGAAAACGGCTGGCTCGTCTGGGAAGGTGATGTCTCCGCCGGGGAGCAACTTCAAGCCAAAGTTTCCTACCACACCCAAGGTTCGCGCGAACTTAACTACAGCCTTGCCAGCGACCGTCGCATCATCAAAGATTTCGAGCTGAATTTCACCTCGAACATGCCGCACAAAATCGTCGACGGTGCCGTCCTCTCATACACTGGTTCCGAATCGGAAAAAACCTGGCGACTAAAAAATGTCCTT
>JAPUDU010000198.1 GCA_027492935.1 Fimbriimonadaceae bacterium | reverse complement strand
ACAAGCGGCAACCGCCGTCTTCCCGCTCCCAACATCCCCTTGAACCAAACGGTTCATCGGAAATGCCCGTTTCATATCCCCCCAAATTTCCTTCACTACCCTTTGCTGAGCCCCCGTCAATTCAAAAGGAAACATTTCCTTCGCTTGAGTCGACAAATCCCGAGTGTCTAATTGCACCGCTCCAAATAAACCGCCGCCATCCTGCATCTCCGATTTACCAATTTCATCCAGCTTAAACCCAATCCCAACTTCCTGCTGAACTTCGTTCCGCCGCATCTGTAACACCAGCTGCAAATACAAAAATTCTTCATAAACCAGTCGATGCCGCGCCACCTCCAACTGATCCATGCTCCCCGGTTGATGCATAACCCGCAAAGCTTTAGCCAGCGGAGCCAAGCGATTCGTCGTCCGAAAATCTGCCGGCAATGGATCAACCAAAAGGTCAGAGAAATATTCGATTGCGCTCGCCGCTGCCTTCCGCACCGTCCTCTGCGGAACTCCCTCACTCAATCCATAAACTGGCACAATCTTCGCAAACTCACCTGAGTCATCTTCTTCATCAACCGCCTCCCATTCCGGACTTGCAATCTCCAACTGACGGCTTCGCCCCTCTTTCACTGTCCCAAAAGCCATCACCTCCCCCTCAACCTTCTGCAATTCCCGCGCAATCCAAGGTTGGTTAAACCAAGTCAGAGTTACCTGTCCGGATCCATCATCCAGCACCGCCTGAATCATCACCCGCCCCCCACTAATCCTCCGCGTCTGCACCCCCACCAATCGACCACGAACACTTTGCGCCTCCCCCGGCTGAAGCATCACCAACTGCGGCAAATTGCGGCGATCATCGTAACGCCGGGGCAAATACCAGAGCACATCCTCAACCGTCCGCAAGCCCAACTTTGCCAGAACCATTGCCGACTTCGGTCCGACTCCCTTAAGGAACTGAACTTCCATCTCCAAACCCCGCCCCGTTGACTGCTCCGCCATATGCTTTCTTTACAGACTCCCGGATAATCTTACAAGAAGCACAGTCTCCCTAACGGATACACTAGCAAAAGTGGAAAACAACGAAACCCCACAAAAGCCAACGGCAGAAGATTTGCAAGAGGAAACATCAGAAATCGCCGATTCCGCGCGAGATTCCCTCAACCAAATTGATAAGGATTTCAATGACAAGCTCGATTCCATAGGGGGACGAGTCAAATCTGCTCGGCAAAAAGCTGATAAATTTAAGCCCGAATCAAATAACGCCAGCGGAATGACCCCAACCGAAGCTCGAGGAATTGGTGTTGGCCTCACCGTTGCGTATTCCATTATCGGAACTCCACTCTTCATGTATGGCGTCGGCATGCTTATCGATAGCGCCGTAGGAACTCCCGCCACCGCCACGCTCAAGTGGTCATCCGGGCTCCTCATGATTGGTGCCCTCATCGGAGTCAGCTTCGCAATCTACACAACTCAAAAACTCAACAAGTGACCCCACCTATTCAAACTACACTTGCCCTTTTGACCGGGGTGTTTTCCGGAATTATTAGTTTTTTAGGACTATGGGCGGGAGTGTATTTCTTTAGCCACAAATTTGAACCTAAACCGCAACCCCCATTCCCAATTCCCGTACTCATTTTTGCGTTAATTCTCAAGTTCCCAGCCCTCATCGGAGGCTGGCTATACACCCGCACTCTAGGAACCACAGGTCCCCTCGCCTTTGGTCTGGGAATTGTCTTGGTATACTCCCTCGCGGTCGTCCGGGCTACGTTAAAAAGCCAGCACGATTAAACGCGAATTACCATGGATCTTCTGACCAGATTCAATATGCTCCTTGCCTCCGGTACCGAAACTGTCGGTGGCGAAGCCGCAGAGCACGGTGCCGAAGCTGCGCATCATGTCGTAGCTCCCCTGCCAAGTTTTTACGGACTCATGGTTCTTATCGCAATCGTATTTTTGGTAATGATTGGGTTCTTGGCCTCAGCGAAAGGCGGGCTTAACAAAAAGTTTTTCACAAAAACCACAACCAAGCTGCTTGAGCAGCTTTTTGTTTTTATCGAAGGACTCGCGGTCGGCATCATTGGTGCCCACGGTCGAAAGTACATACCAATGATGATGGTCTTCTGGCTAACAATCTTCATCGGTAACCTTGTCGCCCTCCTTATCCACGCGTCCCCAACATCTGATCTCAGTTTTAACCTCGGTATGGCCCTCATCGCTGTCGGCTATGTCCAGTTCGAAGGAATGAAAGCCAACGGCGTAGTTGGTCACTTCCGGCACTTCGCCGGACCTAAACTTCCTCTCGCGATGATCCCGATCACCTTAATGATCTTTATCATCGAAATCATCTCGGAGACCATGAAAAACGTCTCCCTGAGCTTGCGTCTCTACGGAAACATTTATGGTGGCGGTGAAGCCGTTAAAGCCATGAATAACCTCGGTGCTCAATATGGAGTCCCCTGGCTAAACTTCGGAGACTTCCTCTTCCCAATCAAGCTCCTCACCTGTGTTGTGCAAGCGCTTATCTTCTGCTTGCTGTTTGCCGTCTACCTTTCCCTCGTGACTCATCATGAAGAAGACCACGAAGAAGGACACGATCATTCAGCCCACGGAGAAACGGCTCCTGCACACTAAACAACGTTTTTAGCAATCGCAAGAAACACTCTAAAGGAAACTAGAAAAACATGCTCCCACTCGCACTCGGACTCGCCGCAATCGGTTGCGGCATTGGCCTCGGCCTCATCGGATACGGCGCTATGCAAGGCATGGCTCGACAACCAGAAGCTATTGGTAAGCTCCAAACAGCTATGCTTATCGCTCTCGCGTTTGTCGAACTCGTCTTCCTGCTCACCGTCTTCGTCGGTGCTGGCGCTTTCAGAGGCTAAGCCAGCAACATCGACATTTTTTCGGGCGTAGCTTCTGGGAAACTGCGCCCGACCTGACCCCAATCAACAGAATTTTTAAACACACTGGATCTCAATCCACATGAGTCAAGAAACCGCAATTAAAAAGACTGGATCAGGAGCCCTTGTCGGCTCTGTCCTGCTTGGTGCCGCATTCATCGCCATCGGTTGGTTTATCACCGCCAATGGAGTCACGACGAATACTGAGCACAGCATCCAAGAAGCTGTCGGAATTCACATCGAATTCGGCAAGCTCCTGGGAACCATTGGCATCTTTGTCGCTATGTTCAAAGTTGCTGACGTCTTCTTCTTGACCCCGCTATTTGAAGCCATTCACGGCCGAACTTCAGAACTCGAAAACACATTCAGTGAAGCCGAAAATCTTCGCGCTGAAATGACTCAGCTCAAAGCTGATTACGAAAAACGAATCACTGAAACCGAAAACAGCGCTCGAGAACAGATCCAAGCTCAAATTAAAGAAGCCCAAGACCTGAAAAAAGAACTCATGGCCGATGCACAACGCAAAGCTGAAGAGTACAAAACCCAGGCGATGAGCGAGATTGACACCGAAAAGCGCAAGACCCTCACCGATCTGCGACTGCACGTCACCACACTCTCACTTCAAGCAACTGAAAAGCTTCTCTCGGAAAACGTCGATAACGACCGCAACCGCAAAATCATTGATGACTTCCTCGCTACCGTCGAGGTGAAGAACTAATGTCCGAAATGCGGGTTGCCAAGCGATACGCTAAGGCGCTATTCAATACTGCCCTGGCTCAAAACATCGTCCCCACTGTCAGCGACGATCTCGCTGCTCTGACAGATGCAATCCGCAACAACGATGGCTTCCGAGAATTCCTCCAAAAGCCACAAACTGAATCCAAAGACAAAATCGAATTGTTCGAGCGAGTCTTCGGCGACAAAATCAACACCACGACCCTCACTTTCATCAAACTCCTAATCAACAAAGGCCGAGATGAAGAGCTAACCGGCATCAAAATCGCTTTCGACGAACTCCGACGCGAAAACGAAAAAGTCGTTCGCGCCATCATCGAGTCATCTTCTGAACTTGATAACACTCAACGCGAAGCAATTGTCAAGAAAATCGAAGCCGAAACCGGCAACAAGCTCGAAACCGAATTCACCGTCAACCCCGATCTCATCATGGGCGTCAAAGTCACCTACGGCGACTACGTTCTTGATGGATCAGTCCGCGGACAACTCAACCGCATGAAAGAACGACTTGTCTACGACTTGCTCAAGCAAGCCTAAACCTTATATAAAACAAACACACGACCATGGCCATCAAACCCGAAGAAATCACCTCCATTCTTGAAAAAGAACTGAAAGCCTTTGATAAAAAGGCGGAAGTCGAACACGTCGGTACCGTTCTCCAAGTCGGTGACGGTATTGCCCGAGTTTACGGACTCCCAGATTGCCAAGTCGGTGAAATGCTCGAATTCCCCGGCGGAGTTATCGGACTCGCACTTAACCTTGAAGAAGATTCAATTGGTGCGGTTCTTATCGACAACTCTAACGACATCAAAGAAGGCGACCCGGTTAAAGAAACTGGTCGTATCATTGAAGTCCCCGTCGGTAAAGCCCTTCTCGGTCGCGTTGTCAATGCTCTTGGTCAACCAATCGACGATGCTGGTCCAATCGCTGCCGAAGAATTCAAACTACTTGAAACCACCTCCCCTGGTGTTGTAGATCGTCAACCAGTTACAGAGCCTCTGCAAACCGGGATTAAATCTGTCGACGCAATGATCCCCATTGGTCGCGGCCAACGCGAACTTATCATTGGTGACCGACAAACCGGTAAAACCGCAATCTGTATCGACGCCATCATCAACCAAGCAAAACTTAACGAGATTTGCGATGAAAAAGAAAAGGTTTACAGCATCTACGTTGCCATCGGTCAAAAAATGGCTAACGTTGCTCGCGTCGTAGAAACTCTCCGCGAACACGATGCTCTCAAGTACACGATCATCGTTGTTGCTTCCGCTTCCGACTCAAACGCAATGCAATATCTTGCTCCGTTTGCTGGAGCTGCCATGGGCGAATACTTCCGCGACAACGGAATGCACGCTCTCGCTGTCTACGATGACCTCTCCAAGCACGCTGTCGCTTACCGCGCTGTATCGCTTCTTCTTCGCCGCCCGCCAGGTCGCGAAGCTTATCCGGGTGACGTTTTCTACCTTCACTCCCGCCTTCTCGAACGCGCTGCAAAGCTGTCCGATGAGCACGGTGCAGGTTCACTAACCGCTCTTCCGGTTATCGAAACCCAATCAGGCGACGTTTCAGCATATATCCCAACCAACGTTATCTCAATTACCGATGGTCAGATCTACCTTGAACCCGACCTCTTCTTTGCTGGTGTTCGACCCGCAATTAACGTTGGTATCTCGGTTAGCCGGGTTGGTGGTAATGCCCAAATCAAGGCAATGAAATCAGTTGCTGGGAAAATGAAGCTCGAAATGGCTAACTACCGCGAAGTCCAAGCCTTCGCTCAGTTCGCCAGTGACCTTGACCGATCAACCCAACTTCAATTGCTCCGCGGTCAACGCCTTACCGAACTCCTTAAGCAAAACCTGGCTGTTCCCTATTCAGTCGAACACCAAGTTATCGCGATCTTCGCCGGTACAAACGGAACAATGGATGAAGTCCCCAACGACCACGTCCAACCGTTCGAAAAATATCTCGTCAGCTTTGTCGAAGACAAGTACCCCGACGTAACCGAAGGCATTCGATCAACCAAGGCTCTGTCCGACGACGCTTCAGAAACTTTGAAGAAAGCAAACAAAGAAGCTCTCGCTGCATACAAAGCCGAAAACAACCTCAGCTAAACCTTAACCGAGAATGGCAACGCTCAAGCAAATTCGACAACGCATCCGCGCGGCAAAGAACACCCAGGCTATCACCCGGGCAATGAAACTTGTCGCCGCCGCACGACTTACCAAAGCCAAAAACAAGGTCGAGGAAGCGCGCCCATACAGCGAAAAAATGTACGAATTTATCTTGAGCGTTGGCGGAGCTGGCGAATTGCCACCTCACCCACTTCTCACCCGACGCAGCCAAGTTAAGAAAGTTGCTCTCGTACTTATCACTGCCGATCGCGGACTCTGTGGTAGCTACAACACCAACCTAATCAAGGCCGCTAAAGTTTGGCTCGATAAACAAGAAGCAGCAACATCCATCGTCGCCGTCGGTAAAAAAGGTGGTCAATTCTTTGGCAAACGGGGTTACGAAGTCGCTCAAACAATCAGCGTCCCAACCGCCGGTGCAGACCTTGATGATGCAGTTAAGCTCACCGACACAATTTCCGAGATGTTCACGACCGGTGAAGTTGATGCTGTCTACCTTTGCTACAGCAAATTCATCAGCGCCATTCGCCAAGAACCCCGTGTCATCCAACTTCTTCCCATCGAACCACCGCAAACCGAGGAAATCGAAAGCGGTTCGGCAAAATCCTACGGATTTGAACCCGCTCCCGAAGAGCTTCTCGCGCTCCTCCTTCCCAAGTATCTTCTAACGGTTACCTACCAAGCCCTCCTCGAAAGCTCAGCTTCCGAACACGGCTCACGAATGACCGCTATGAGCAGCGCAACCGATAACGCTGGAAAGATGATCGGCGAACTCACGCTCACCGCAAACAGAGTCCGACAAGCCGCTATCACCACCGAAATCCTAGAAATCGTCGCTGGTGCCGAAGCTCTCAAGAACTAAACAATCTCGACCGCAAAATAAAACAAGGCTACCGATTTGATCGGTAGCCTTGTTTTATTTTAGCTTTAATCTTTAGAACCCGTTCGCTCCGTAGAAATCACCTTCACGATAAATCGTCCCTATCCGCAACTTCTGCCCCGGCGTAAGCGAAACAACCCGGTCAATAACCGTATAACCGCCTCGATAAAGGTGCACCCGTACATTGCTCGTCGTGGAAGAGCTGTTCTTAAAGAACAGATTGAAGTAATCATAATCATGAGTCCCTTCATCAGATACAAAACGAATCTCCTTAAGATCACTCTGACTCGTAGTACTACACCAAGTCGTCCCCGAGTCATCTCGACACTCACTATCAGATGAACTTGCTCCGTCTTTCCAAGAATCCACGCTCACTCCATAGTTAACCCCGTTCATCTCAGTAATGCCAAAAGTCATCTTATTGTCAACGCCGTTCTGACCGCCGCATCCACTTAAAACCAATCCTAACGCTAACCCAATAAGGCCATATTTCATATTGTTATTATACAAAATAGAACTGTTGGCAAAATGTGTTTTCATTAGATTTTGTTAGAGAGTTCCCGCGTCATCGCATAATTCCAACCCGAAAGGCATAACCGTTCATTCGGATGCGTGATTCCTTCTTCAACCTGGTCAGCCCCCGCATGGATTTGGGCAAGTACCGTCTTCCGCACTTTGTCCGACCGATTCGGCAACGACCCATGAATCAAACAGTAGTGGAAAAACACCACATCACCCGACTTCGCTTCCAGCGGAGTCGCATTCTCAATCGGATAGTCCCGTAAAAGTGCTTCCGTCCCTCCCATGGATTCTTCCATCCGACCCAACTTATGTGAACCCGGATAAACCCGCAAACAACCCATTGCATCATCCGCTTCCGAAACGTGGATAATCCCCGACATCATCGTATCCTTCAAAGTCGGACAATATCCCCAATCCTGATGCATAGGAAAAGGTGCCCCCTGCTCCGCCGGCTTCTGAAAAAGCTTTGAGTGATGCAGAACCACATCTGGCCCCAAAATCTCCTGCGCTGGGCTCAAAAATCCCGGATGATACATCGCCTTCATCCAAATCGAAGAATATTTCTGAACATTGTGCGTATGCAAAACAACCGTTCCCGCAGCACCCATCCGATCCATTTCCGGGCCACCCCAGCGAGCATTTACATTTTCACCACTCGAAAGGAGCTGATGCACAATCCGATCAAAATCAGTTTCCAGTTCCCGCACATCTGCCGCAGAAAATGCGTTCCGTGCCACATAAAAACCTTGCTCCTCAAACTCTTCACGAATGGTCGACATGCCTTCATTATGGCTACTCAATCCCAAATTCACCTCGTAAACAATGTTCAAAAAAGACAAATCCCCGGTCATTTCTGACCGAGGATGTTATCTGCATTTACCCTTTATTAGAAATCTCTCAGACACACCCTTCGCAAGGCAATGTCTGGTTCCGAATCTGTTCTAAAATCCGCCGTAATTGCTTATGCGCTCGGTGCAATCTGCTCCGAATTGTTCCCACTGGTGCTTCAAAGCGTTCAGCGATCTCGTTGTAAGGCACACCTTCAACGTCGGCCAGCCAAACCAACTCGCGTTGCTCTTGACTCAAATGCGCCAATCCATGTTGCATTTCTTCGCTCAAATTGTCTCCAAGCAAAGCTTCAACTGGGGTCGGAGCTGAGTCGCGAGCTTCAAAGCTCACCGTATCATCATAGCCATCAGCCCGCAAAGGAGCGTCACTGCTCACAGTCTGCACGCGACGACCTTTTGCACGTTTCATGTCTAAAAAGAGGCGGGTCACAATCCGGAAGATCCAGTTCTCAAAGGGGCGATCACCTTGAAAGGTGTCGAACTTGCGATAAGCTCGATAAAACGCTTCTTGAGTTAAATCTTCTGCGTCTGACCGATTCCCGCTTAGCCGGTACGCTAAGTTGAAAACCTTTTTATAGCTTCGTTCCATGAGTTCTTGAAATTCAAACTCGTTACTACGCTTCATGTTGACAGTTGCCACTTTCTTGTTCATCTCCTTTCTAAGTTGTGTAAGTAGGAACACACCTCAGTGCAGTTAGGTTCCTAGTATAGGACGTTTTTATACGGTGCGTTTCGTAAATATCTAGGACAAAGAAATTAAGATCGCATAAAGATAATTTCGTCTCAGGTTCAAACTCACTTCACCTAAGTTCAATTTCTCGATCGTATAACCGCCGAAACACATTTATCCATAGTCCCAGCAACGGCCTCTCCAGCCGTATTTGTCGTGATCAAAATCGCAAAATCTTTCCCTGGCGCGACCCAGACCGTACAGTAATTCATCGTATTGCTCCCAGTATGCGTTAAAGCTAAGCCCCCGGCCCAAGGGCGAGAAAGCACCAACCACCCCATCGAATAGTCTCCCCCCAATGGCTTATCCGCTATCTCCTTAAAGTAATTATTAGCAAGCCCCGATTCCTTCCTATTAAAACCCTTCAGCACCGCCGAAATCCATTTCCCCCAATCCGGTAGCGTCATATTCGCCCGACCCGCCGCCGTCATCACCGGCGCATTATCACCATTTGTGTCGGTTGGCTTCCCTTCAATATGCGGCCAAGTCTCACCCTTCCTCGTCGGCCCAAATGCAAAGCTCTTCATTCCCAAAGACTCAAACTCTTCGGTCAACAATGTTTCTATTGTTTCCCCTGTCGCCCGTTCCGCCGCCACGCCTGCAACGACGATCCCCGCATTCGAATATACATATTTCCCCACCTCCGTCGCCGGCGGACTCTCCAGAATCTGCTTCATCGCCTCAGTTCTCACTTCCTTCAAACTCCCCTTCAACATCCCCCAGTTGATGTTTGGTGTTATGCCCCCTTGATGCGCCAACAAATGCCTCAACGTAACTTTCTCAAACCCTGCATTCACATTAAAATCTGGAAAAACCTTACTCAACGGCGCACTTAGGTCAAGCTTTCCTTCTTCAGCGAGTTCACAAATTACCGACGCCGTCATCGCCTTAGTACAACTCCCCAAATGCCACCGAGTAGAAGCATCAACCTGATCCGTTTCTCCCGCTTTCTTGACTCCATAATAGTGGCTCCACGTCTCACCTTCACTCGTCACCACCGATACACCCATTCCCGGTAAACCCGACTCTTTTGCAATCAAATCAAGTTCGTCTTCTAACGATCCCCTAAAATGAGAAAGTGCAAGCGCAGCCGCAAAAATGGACATGCCTTATTTTACGCCCCTTCAAACACAAAGACACCCGAGAGCAAAACTCCCGGGTGTCTTTGTCTCAAAATTAAGCGGATCGCTTGC
>JAPUDU010000197.1 GCA_027492935.1 Fimbriimonadaceae bacterium | reverse complement strand
TTCTTGCCACAGCTCCCGCCAAAGTTCATCGTAAATATTGCTGAGCTTTTGGGACCAAGTCCAGCCTTCGGGCTGACGATGTAACTGTTCAAACAGCTCTTGCCGCTGTTTTGCGGCAATTTCAACGGCCTGTTGGATGTCGCTGGTCATCGATTTAAATAGTATGCCGTTTCGTTGAGCGCAATTTTGTGTAAGTCCTGATTGATTTTGCTATCCCAGTAAATCGCAGCTGGTGTAACGATAATGCTACAAAAAAGACATGCGAGGCATGCCTGGGTTAATCCGTGGCGAGCAATTGTGATGCAGTAGCGCCCGGCAGGTCGTCGGAGTTTAAAAGCCGTAATTTGGTTGGCAAGGATAAATGTGCCAATGACAATCAAGAATCCTTCACCAAAGAATTTTGTTGGGTTGTTCCACCAACCTGTTGGGAGAAACGCGGCCAAACTTTGGAATGGGGTTGATGCAATGATTGCTCCGGCCGCAATGAAAGCGCATAGGAAAATGGAAAAAAATGAGCCAATAAACAGACTCAACCGCGGGATTTTGAGGGTTGGAGAGATAAGGCTTATCGAGGGGTGGATGGCAAATAGGGCGATGACCATGAGTATCCAAAGACTGATGGGAACTTGCTTGGTGATGATGTAAACAGTAACTGCTACGACCAAAGCGATGATGGTAGGAACCGCCGGAGAAACCGGGTCGCCTAATCGATGCAGAGGCACCAAGTAGGAAAGGAGTAAAAGCAGGCCAGATGTAGCAGCGGCAAAGAGTAGGGCCCCAGGAAGAGAACCAAGGAGAATGGATTGACCGGTTAACTTGCGCAAGTTGGTTTGACTGCCAGCAGTATAAACGAGGGCTTGGAACGCCTCATTTTCACGTAAACCTCGATCGACTTCGTCAGCAATCGCACTTTGATTACTCTTGTTCAGTTCAGTCGGGAATTCGGCTCGTATGTACGATTTTTCACGTTTTGAACCTGGAGTCAAAAACGGGCCCGTTGCTGCAGTTTCCGCCAATAGGTAACCGTAGTAGGAACTTGCTTCAGCTCGTGATTGATCGCGCAGGAGAATTGCGTTGAGGAAGGTCTCGCTCCGGCAAGCTAATGTTGGATTTTGATTGAGGATTTGAACGCCGAGTGAGTGTATGACTTTTGGAGCGGCAGTTGACCTCAGATAGGAAGCGGTGGCAGCGTGCCAACTCATATCAGCGCCGGATTCGCGCTTCATGTCGATAAGGAATGTTCTGATTTGCTGCGACTGCGAATCGTCCCAATTTGGTCGTTTGCAGGCTCGACGCCAGGCTGTTTCGGCGGCGGCTTTGTTACCTAACGCAAATTGAAAAACGGCTTCACTTTGCCGCCAATATGCATTTTGTGGATCCTTTTCGGCGGCGTTTCGGCAAAGCTCGGCTAAGAGGAGGGCATCTTTGGCATCGAGTTGTTGTCCATTTGAGAGTTTTTCTGCCGCCAGTTGAACGTAGAGCGAGATATCTTCATCTGCCTCGGGGGAAGGGAGGCTTGGCAAGGTTTTGGCTAAATGGGGTGAAGAAGTAACTACTGGCGAAGGGGAAAATTGCCAAAAGGAGTATTGCAACCAAGGGCGAGACAGAGGGTGCAAGAACAGAGCAACGATTGCTCCAACAATTGCTCCAAGGAAGGCCCTATGGGCAGTCGTCATCTGTTCGACGGTTCACTTAAAGATGGAAACTGCACGGAAGTTGTTGATTCAAGTCGTGCTTCAGCTTCGGGACGACCAAAGGATTCGTTCTCAATAGGTGTTCCAAGCACTTGGAGAACAGCTAACAAACCAACTGCAGCGGCAACCGCAGCGAGTGCGGCTGGAGTCCAGTATCGAACCGAGTGTCGGATTTTTTGAGCTTGCCATCGAGCGGTAAGACTCGCGGTGAAATCGGGAGTCGCTTCAATTGGTTCAATGCCCATGATGGCTTGAAGCGCAGTTTTCTGATCCATCCACTCATCCATCCATTCCGGATGATCTTCCAAGAGTTGTTCGAAATGGATAATTTCCTCTTGGTTCGCTTCGTGGTCAAACACAGTATCAGCGAGATGAAAGAAATCGTTCTTTGTCAAGCAACACCGCCTTCAGTCGCTTCGAGATAGATCAATCTGAATTTCTCACGAGCGGCGTGGAGGCGAGATCGTACGGTTCCCACGGGGATATCAAGCATTTCTGCAACTTCGTCGTAACTCATTTGCTCCATTTCTCGGAGAATGAGTGTTTCACGTTGTTCAAAGGGGAGATGCTCTAACAATTCGTGTACAAGAATCTTAGTTTCGACACGGCGATCCGTGCCACCTTCGCCTTGCTCAACAGCTTCGGACATAGGCTTACGTGAGCGGATCTTGTCCATGCAAAGGCGAACACAAATTTTATAGATATAACCGGAAAAGGCGCGGTCGTCCCGAAGCTTTTTGATTTCGCGGAACGCCTTGAGGAAGGCTTCTTGGGCGACGTCCTCGGCTTCGTGTCGGTCGCGCAATAGATTTGCGGCTACTCGTATGAGACGGTCGCGGTGCCGTGTCACGATGAGGTTCATTGCAATTTCATCGTTGTGACGCAGTCTGGCAACAAGTGCAAGTTCGTCAGCTCTTATTTCAGCTTTTTGAGTCAGTGCCCATTCTTCAGCCATACAATGTTCCTGAGACGAAGGTTATTCCTTAGACACTCATTGTGTACCAAAACGTTCATTTCTTGTGCAGTTTTTCTTTGAACGGTAGAATTGCGGTGAATTCAATGATGTTCCTTCCGCCCGCAATTGTGGTGCCCCCCGCTCAACCTCCGACAATGGTTCAGGAGCAACCGAAGGCGCGACAACAAGTGCTTGTCGATGAAGAACTAACCGTTGAGGCGGAACATTGGTTTAAAGATTTAGAGAGCGGAAAGACTTTTTTTGAAGGAAATGTTAAAGCAACATACGGGCTTTCTGTACTCACCACGCAACGATTAGTCATTGATGAATCGCTTGGGTTAATGGTAGCTGAAGGCGAATCCAGGATTGATGACCCGGAGGCAACGGTCTCAGCGAAGCAGATTGTTGTGAATTGGAAGACGAAAGAAAGTTCAGCTGAAGAAGTGCGAATTGAAGCGGGATATCTGTTAGTTCAGGGTGAAAGGCTTGAGATCAAGAATGAGCCTAATCCGGAATGGAAGATTTCGGGAGCAAAAATTGAGCTAACTGACCTTAGTCCGGGTGGGAATAGATTTTTGGCGAATGAAGTTACGATCTACCCCGGTCAGCGGGCAGTTGCAAAACATGTGACATATCAAATTCTTGGCCAGAAAATCGGGCCGTTGCCTTCGCAAACGTTCAATTTGGATCGTCGGGTGACGGGCTTAAGGTTGCCGTCACTGAAGTATCGAGGGGGATCGGGCTTTGGTTTAAGTTGGAACAGCAGTATGCTGCTGGACGACAAAACGATTGCTTTGGGTAGCTGGGAAGCTTTTCCGGGACAACAAAGTGGTTACCGGCTTGAACTCACGCGGACATTTGTAAGTGAAGGGGATCAACTCACGCGGATCAGCCCACGAAGCGATTTAGGCGAGCGATTTGTTGATGGATGGTTTAACAATGTCACGATGGAAAATCCCGGGCAAGAGTTAGATCGAATACGTGATTTGAAATCAAGTTTTACTATTGGCACTTATTGGAATACATCGACGGATGCCAGACCGGTTGACGCAACCGATGTTTCGAAGGCATTTGATCTCGTTTACGAAATGGGCGGGCCGCTTGGGGCTGGGGGGTGGGTTTCTACAGCTCGCTATCAACAAGCACGTGAGAGCAATAATACGGCATGGGTTAACCGATTAGTTGTTGACACAACTTTCTTGGCCCCGCAATATGATTTTGGTGGCATTACCTCTCATGCTCGATTTGACCTGATTGGGACATCAAGTTCACGCGGTTCATTTGGGATAGTACGGTCGGAGTTGGGCGCTTTTGGTGAATTGATGCCGGGGTTACGATTAGGTGCTGCCTATGTTTGGGCGAGTGAGGATGGTTCGCCGGACTTTGGTTACGATCCGCTTTCCTTTGGTAGCGGCCTGCATATGAGAATGGATTATGAGCGCGGCCCTTACACATTGCGCTATTTGATGAAGTACGACTTCAGTGGAAAGCGATGGTATGACCACGAATGGGAATTTGCCCTCGCTGCCGGTTCGCTTGAGCCTTACGTTTCGCGACGGGAGTATCCCGGAGATTTTCGTTTTGGGGTTCGACTACGGCTTGATCAGGTCACGAACAGATTGTTAGATAGAGATATAAAAAGAAATCGCCCGGTCGAATGACCGGACGAGTAACTTTTTTGAGTCAATAACGCGCCAGCAAGACTAAGCTGCGGTGCGATACTGATACTCGGCGGCTTCGTACGTAAGAATACGGTCGAGCCGCACTTCGCCAGAGTCGGTGATCATGCAAGGTCCGTAAAGAGGAATGAAAGCTACGTCGTAGATCTCAGTTACCTCAGTGAACTCTTGTCCTGTTCTGTCAGTGTAGGTCAGTGCTACTGTATTTCCAATGAGGGTTTTAGCTTCAGAAATCAACATGGTTTTGCCCGGTGATTAGATTTGGAGGGAGTCAATCCTTCCTCAACACGGGTTATTTTCCGCACATAGCCGGGCCATACCCTGGTAACAAAGGCAGGACACGTTAGTTCTGGCAGGAGTACTGGCTAGTGTGATTTCTGGCTGATATTTCTGACGGCGGTGGCAGTAGACTAGGGGTCAGTGGCATCAACAGTAAGGCGATTTGAAGGTGAACTGTGTCGGAATTATGCTCGTGCATCGCGTCTAGAGTGGGTATTGACTAATGGTTTAGGTGGGTTTGCAATGGGTACCGTAGTGGGTAATAATACGCGGCGCTACCATGGGCATCTTGTCGCGGCGACTGAACCACCGGAAGTGCGCTATGTTTTGTTGGATGGGATTGAGGCTTATGTTTCGATAGGAGCTAACTCAGATGGGCTGAGCAGTAACCAATATGTGGGAACAGTTCATCCCGAAGGTTATCGCAATTTGGAGTCGTTCACGATAGGTGACTGCGCGGAATGGGTGTGGAATGTTCGCGGAAGTCTTATTTCAAAACGTATTTCAATGCACGAGTCGGTTAATGCTGTAACGATTACTTATACAAACCTGGGTGAAGTAGGGATGACACTCAGTTTGCGACCGTTGGTTGCTCATAAGTTCTACCATGACAATTTCCGGGTGACAGATTTCTATCCTGAGCTCCTTCTGTTTCCGGATGACCGCACGGTGATTGCGCACCAAGGGATTCGACTTGCCATTGAACATCCAGGTGCGAATCGCACTCCGACAACCGGCTGGTACTACCGATTTGAGCATCCACGGGAAACTGAACGCGGACTCGACCCGATTGATGACCTGTTCTGTCCGTGTGAATTGCAATACATCCTGGGGCCAGGCGAAAGTGTTTCTTTGGTTGCGGCGACCGAGGATGGGATTGAAGCCCAAATCACAAAGAGTGAATCAATTGCGGAATCTCATTCGGTTGAAGATTCACTGATTTCGGCGGCAAGACACTTTATTGTCAAAGCCCCCGAACGAACGGGCATCATCGCGGGTTATCCGTGGTTTACCGATTGGGGTCGGGACACAATGATCTCGTTGCCAGGAATCTGTTTAGAGACAGGTCATGTCGCCGAAGCAAGGGCTATTTTGTCGGCCTACGCTAGTCAGATGCGGCAAGGGTTGATTCCCAATCGATTTGTGGATAAGGGCGAGACGCCTGATTACAATACGGTTGATGCATCGTTGTGGTTTGGTAATGCGATCTACTTGACGTTGGAGCGGGAGTGGGATGAATCTTTTGCCCGAACTGCATTGGGATGGTTAGCCGAGATCATTGAATGGCACCGCAAGGGAACACGGTACGGCATTAAGGTTGATCCTGCAGATGGCTTGGTCACCCAAGGCGAACCCGGTGTGCAGTTGACATGGATGGACGCAAAGGTTGGAGATTGGGTTGTGACACCTCGCCACGGCAAACCAGTCGAAGTAAACGGTCTGTGGGTGAACTTGCTGAGGGTTGCGGAGCACTTGGCAATCAAACTAGGATCTTCCGCGCAGGGTTATGCTGAACTAGCTGACCAGGCAGAAGTGAGTATGCGCAAGAAGTTTTGGCATCCTCGTGTTGGGCATTATCTTGATACGATCGAACCAGACGACGCTTCACTGCGACCAAACCAGTTGATTGCGATGTCTTTGCCGTTTGCTCCGTTGACGGGTGACGAAGCGATTTTGGCGTTAGGGAAGATTGAGCGCGACCTTTTGACTCCCATGGGATTACGAACTTTAGGGCCGAAAGAAGCGAGCTACGTGGGTCGATTTGAAGGCCCCCTTGATAAGCGTGATGCCGCTTATCACCAAGGCACAGCCTGGCCATGGCTTTTGGGGCCATATGTGAGCGCGGTTATGAAGGTGACGGGTGATAAAAAGAGAGCACAGTCCGCCCTTACTCATATCGTGACGAGCCTACAAAGCTACGGAATTGGCGGGATCGCCGAGGTTTATGATGGGGATGCACCTCAGTATCCGGGTGGTTGTCCTTGGCAAGCTTGGAGCGTAGGGGAAGTTCTGCGCGCTTGGCGTGAATGTAATAAGTAAACAAAAATCCCGGAGTCACTTTTGGGTGATTCCGGGATATCTTTTTACACGGCTAGGGATTAACCCATAGCCATTGGCATTACGACGCAGAATGTATCTTCTGAATCGGTTGGCCTCAGGATTGCAGGGCGGCTTGATTCGGTCATCTCTGCTCGAACACCTTCGCCTTCTAATGCGTTGAGGGCATCGATCACATATCGACCGTTGAAAGCAATATCAACGTCGCCGTTTTTGCTGACCATTGCGACTTCTTCTTTCGCTTCGCCTTTATCTTCGCTACGAGCCGAGATCACGATTTTCTCACCTTGACCAGAGAACCGAATTCGGTTGGCACTGTCGCGGGCAAGAATCATAGCGCGCTTGATGTTGACGCTGAGCTCGTCACGATCCATTGTCCAAACGCGGGTGTATTCGCTCGGAACAACGCGTTCCCAGTTAGGATACTGACCGACGAGAAGTTGGGAAACCATCTTGGCATTGCCGATATCGACAATGAGTCGATTTTCTTCAAGGCCAATGGTGATTTCATCATCCATTCCAAGGCTGAGGCTGCGAATGATGCGCAGTGCCTTTTCTGGGACGATAGCCGTGACCTGGCTACCGATGCCTTCTTGCATGACCTTGTGGACAGCCATGCGGTGGGTGTCAGTGGCTACGAGGGTGAGAACTTCGCCATCGTAGGTGAACAGCACACCAGTCAATACTGGCCGGCTGGTGTCGTCACTGACCGCGTACATGACGCTGGTGAGGCCCTTAACGAGTTGACCAAACTTGAGAGTGAGAGTGCCCGAAGCATTGATGTCGGGTACAGGTGGGAATTCATCGGCAGGGAATGCCATGAGTTTCCATTCCGAAGCGCCAATTCGCAGGAAGACTTGCGTTCCTTCAAGGCTGATTGCAACTTCGCCATCGGGAAGTTGAGCCGCGATATCCGTGAGGAGTTTTTGTTGAACGCAGACTGAACCTTCGTCTTCAACTTGAGCCGCACAGGTTGCTTGGGCCCACATTTCTCCATCGCATCCGGTGAGTGTTACGCCGCTTTCCCCGGCGGTAATTTTGATTGAAGCAAGCACAGGGAGGGCAGTCCTTACAGATGATGCCCCCGCCGCGATGGTGAGCGCGTCGCTCAGTTCTTTCTTATTTACTGTAACTTTCATTGGTCACTTCGTGATAATTTAAATTTCATTTTCAGTATCACCAACTACATTGGCAAATGGTACTGACCTGGGTGGCGATCTTCTTCAGCAAAGGAGATATCGGCCCCGGCGGTTTGCATGCGAAAAATAATCCGCAAGTAGTCTGATTCGTTAAACTCAGGCCCTTCATCGCTCCGCAAGAGATCGACAGTTTGCTTGAGGGTCGCCATATCCGTGGCAAGAGATTCGTCCTGGCCAGCGGCTGTTACCAGCTCGTTGGCGAGTTCTTCTGACAATTCATTGCCAGCATAGAGATCCACTAATTTTCGATAAAGATCGCTCATTTCAATTTCTCCATCGAGCCACCTAGTTTTTCGCGTAGGGCTCTTCTACCGCGATAGAGTCGCGATTTCAATGCCGGGACGCTAATCCCTAATGTGTCAGCCGCTTCCTTGGCCGATATGTCCTCAAGGTCGCAGAGAATCAGAGGTTCGCGGTAGTCCATTGGCAGTTCGTTCAGTGCGTTTTGCACTGTGACCCGCAAGGCTGCGCGTTCTTCAGTTCCACTATACGATCTTTCTCCCGAAATCTCTAACAGTTTCGGTTGGCGCATTTTGTCGATGCACAGGTTTCGTGCGATTCGGAAGAGCCATGTTTTGAAAGCTCCATCAGCGCGCAAGTCATTTGCTCGCTTAAGAACCCTTAAAAAGGTTTCCGCAGTCGCATCTTCTGCATCAGCCCGATTGCCAAGCATTCGGTATGTATAGCGAAAGATTTTTTCGCCATACAATTGATACAGCCCGTTCATCGCAGAGGAATCGCCCTTTGCAAGGGCGTTCAGCCAACGTTTTTCAGCTAGTGAATCTTCGCGAGGATTGCTCGACATAAAGGACGGGGGAAACTCCTATTTCGCCTCAAAAATTATAGCTCAGCCCCACGGTGCGGGGCTGAGCTTATACACAGGTTTTGCAAAGATGACTAAAGTTTGCTAGGCAGTTCGATAAAACGAATGGTGATATCGTTTGCTGGAGTTGGGTCGTTTTCGATTCCACTGATGAGAACGAGGTAGACACCACCGGCTTTCAGATCTTTTGTCACAGTTGTGTAGATGCCCTGTGTCCCTGATCGGCGAGCTTCAAAAGTGAGCAAGCCGGAGTCAGTGTTAAGCACTGTGCTCGTACCGGGATCAATCGGGGAAGTTGTGAACAGAGCATTGTCACCCGGGGTTTTGAAAGTGACCTGGGGAGTGTCGCTGCCGTTTTCTAATTCGAAACCGTGGAAAACGATCAACTTAGCTTTGTTTCCGTTTGGCTTTGTTAGGTCAACAGTAAAGTTGCTGAATCTCAGTCGTTTCAGTTGTTCCGTGCCGAAACTGCGAATGCCGTGAGCAACAATGATGTTGTTGACATCTTGACCGAAGACAATTGCTTCGCGATCGATTTCGGTTCCGCCAGCGTTGAGGTGGAGTGAAACATCCCATCCATCGACATCGGGCCCGCGATAATCAATATCTGCGAATGCGCCATTGGAAACGGCATAGGACAGATTTGTCGCTTGAGCATCATCATTCAAACGGAAGTCAACAGCACCAGCATCGGCTGAGGCATTAATAAAAAGAACATGGGGCTTCGTGTTTGAAGATGCACCGCCACCGCCACCGCAACCTCCAACGAGGAGCAGTGTGGCAAGGATTGCAAGGAGAGATACCCTCTTGACCATCATGTTTAAGATACCTGATTCGAGTCGGGGCTTTGTTGGCTTAGGTTTGAATCTAAGCCCTTCGAGCGGAGTGCTTCTTGATATTGCGGAAAAATGAAAGTGTAACAGGCGGGACATCCCATTAATCCTGATGCAATGGCGTCAGATAATCTCGTTGCGCATGCAGGGCACATTGTTGCGGGTAGATCGTCGTAACATGTTTCCATGAGACGTTGGAATCCCCAATGTTCAATGGCTTGATCCAATTCATCGCCTTCAAGAACAGCGCGCGAGCCAAACTGGTCAACCAGCGTGTATCTCAGCTCGCGCTTGTTCTTCATTGTTTTGAATTAGACGGATAATGGGCTGATAGGTGTTCCAGATTTTGTTTCTGCGCGGAACAACTCGATGATTCGCTTAGTTTGTGGGCCAGGCTTACCATCGCCGATCGGACGATTATCCAAAGTGATCATTGGAATGACTTCCGCTGCGGTTCCGGTGAGGAATGCTTCGTCGCAAGAGTACAAGTCGAAAGGAGTCAAG
>JAPUDU010000196.1 GCA_027492935.1 Fimbriimonadaceae bacterium | reverse complement strand
CTGCCAACAAGGTGCGGCAATGATCGCACTTAAATGTCTGCCCGTTACCCACATACTTGGGGGCAAAATTCAGATACAGCCCCACTCCAGATTGCCGCTGTGGAATACCCCAGGGGCAGGCACGCTCGCAGGGGCCATCGCCCATGCAGGTGTCACTGTTGATATACACAGCTCCTTCAGGGCTCTGGCGCAGTGATCCTGTTGAGCACAGGGTTACACACTGCGGGTTGGTGCAGTGCAAACAACGGCGGGGCAAGAACACACGCTTTTCTGCACCCTTGACCGTAATGGTACACGACTGGATAAATAGCCAGTTGTAGGGCGTAAGGCGCGAAATTTCGTCAGTGCGGTCAGACCAGTCACTTGTGCGCACCCATGCGGGGTATGGGCGTGGTAATGGATGAGCAGGATGGGGAATGGATGCGAGGTTGCGCGTGCGGCATGCTGTTACACATGCGCCGCAGCCGGTGCACAGGTCGATATCGATCAGCGTTGCAATGTCATCGCTTGCGCCCCAGGAACTGGCTCTGCCAGTTGCGGGCAGGGTTGTGCCTGCCAGTGTCAGGCCTGCCGTACCGGCAATGGCCTTTAAGAGCGACCTGCGCTGCTGTAGTAAATGCTTTTTGCCCATTGGATACCCTTGCCTGTCACGGCCCTTACTGTATCCATATAGGCCTGCCAAGGCCGATGCGTCAATGCAGGCCGATTTGCAGGGCAGCCATTACTTCCGCCCTGCCCAAAATGCAGTGGGGCACGCGTAGCATGCAGCCCAGTTATCAGGCCTCGGCGGCCTTTTCAAAGGCCGCTAATAAAATTAGGATTCCCGGCTTGCTTCCGCAAGCCGGGAATCTTAATTGAAGACTAAGTCTTTTACTTCTTCTTTGCGAATTTCTTCCGCAGAGCCGCAACTCCAGCCAAAGCACCAATAATCATCGTGCCCGGTTCAGGAACCGCCTCAAATCGGCCAAGTCGGTCAACACCGTAAGATGCGCCACCCGCGACCGAATAACCAAATGTCTGAGACAATCGCAACACAACCGAATCGGTTGCCGGAGCGAAGCCCATTGAACCCGGATCGGTCATCAAATAGTTCCAAGACAACGCAAACTCAATCGCACCAATTGTGCTCGTTGAATTACTTGCCCATTTGTAGTTGCTTGAATCAAGACCAATAGTGTTATAGCCCGGCACTCCAGGGATGAACGCGCGGTTGTTTGTCACTTCAAAACCTAAATCGCTACCATTCCCAGCGGAAGGATCAGTATCAAAGTAAAGGTTCGTTCCAAAAACTCCCGTCCCTGCCGCAACGCTACCGCCGTTTGCTTCATTCATATAAACCATCACATAAATCCAATCTGCATCCGAGCGTGTATAGATGTCGTAAGCAACAAGATGATTTTCTGCTGTTGGCGTAGCAAAGTTGCCAACGGGCGCACTCGCGTTGTAGCCAACTGATACAACATTGGCTCCACTCCATTCACTGCCCAAAACGCCATCAACGGCGACTTGACCAAACGAAAACGACGAAGCGATCACAGCGGCAACGACGGCCGCCAATTTTGAAATTGGTTTCATTTTTTAAACTCCTTCCTAGTGGCAAAAACTGCCTGACCTCTCCAAGAAAGAGATCAATCCTAACAATATATCACAAAGTTCAAAAATAAGCCCGCCAGAACCCTTTTTAAACAAAATCTTAATATAAATCAAAACAAAATCTGAAAACTAACCTCAATACTCGGACACTAACAACACATCAGTGGCCATGCTGCTCAAGGATCCCTTCCGCCACAAATAAAGGTGCGTCCGCCCGAATAGCAAGCGCAATTGCATCACTCGGACGAGAGTCAATAATCATCTCAACCCCCGATTGATCCTCAAGCACAATCTTCGCATAGTAAGTCGATCCCACAAAATCATCAATAAACACCCGCATCACCGCCCCACCCAAACGCTCAATCATCTTATGAAGAAGATCATGCGTCATCGGACGATCCGGCTGATGATTATCCAAATGTAAACTAATTGCCATCGCCTCAAAGCCACCAATCACAATCGGTAACTTTCGCGAACCATCACTTAACAAAACAAACCGCTGAATTGCTTCCTGAGATTGAGCCGCAAAAACCGCCTCAACCTTCACCTCAACCGGATTCCCAAACTCCTCAATCGCATCAAGCTGATCCGACTCTTCATAAGGGAAAAACGCCGGCGGCTGCTCAAAATCTGCGGAGTCGTCGTGTTGGTCTTCAGCCATGAATCAAGATTACCAGGTCACTTAAAATCAAAACTTGACCATCTAAGCAATCCCAGAAACATGCTCAGAAATCGTCCGGCAACTTGCCAAATCCTGATTCTCAAACACCACCAGAGCCCGCGCCAAAGCCTTAGCCGTATCAACACTCGTCACACAAGCAACACCCGTCTCAATACAAGCCCGTCGAATCCGGCTCGCATCCGAACCCATTTCCTGCCCCTTACCCGGCGTGTTCACCATCAAACTCACCTCACCGGCATAGAGCCGGTCAAGTAACGTCGGCGACCCATCCTTAATCTTATTGAGCCGTTCGCACTCAACCCCAGCATTCACCAATGCGTCACATGTACCGCTCGTTGCTCCGAGTGCATAACCTCGTTCCTGCAACGCCCGACCAATCTCGACCGCCGCAGGTTTATCATCATCATTCACCGAAACAATCACCTGCCCCTTCGCCTTAAAAACGATTCCACTTGCAACTAATGCCTTGTAAAGTGCCGCTTCAAAGCTAGCATCAATCCCCAAAACCTCACCCGTTGATTTCATCTCCGGCCCGAGGCTCGGTTCAACCAAAGCTAACTTCTGGAAGCTAAACACCGGGGCCTTCACCGCATAAAGTCGAGCTGCACCAACTCCCGCCCGAACCTGATCGCTCGACCGCACCGATCCGTCAGAGCGAGGAGGTTCTTCCCCACCTTTTACAATCTGTCCATCGGTCGAACCTAACTCCCAAAGCCCACTCGTATAACCGAGTTCTTTTAACGTCTGCCCCATCATGCACCGAGTAGCCAACTGAACCATTGGAACCCCAGTGACCTTGCTCAAATAAGGCACCGTCCGGCTCGCACGCGGATTCACCTCAATCACATAAGCCTCATCATCCACAAGCACAAACTGGATGTTCATCATCCCCTTCACACCCAGCTCACGCGCGATCAAACAAGCGTAATCCACCATCTTCGCCTGCAACGCCGAATCAATACTCACGGGTGGATAAACCGCCATAGAATCGCCAGAGTGAATCCCTGCGCGTTCAATGTGCTCCATAATCCCCGGCACCAAGGTATCAACCCCGTCCGAAATCACATCAACTTCCGCTTCCTTACCCACAAAATATTTGTCCACCAAAACCGGCTGACCCGGATTAGCATCCTCTGCTTCCTGATAAAACCCGCGCAAATGGTTAGCGTCATAAATAATCGCCATTGCGCGACCTCCCAAAACAAAACTCGGACGAACCAAAACCGGATAACCAACTTCTTCCGCCACCACAAGCGCCTCGTTCAAGCTATTCACGGCTCGCCCTTGTGGCTTCGGAATCCCCAACCGATTCAGCAGTTTCTCAAACTGATCCCGGTCTTCTGCCGCCGCAATCGCCTCAGGAGAAGTCCCCAATACCGGAACTCCCTCATCCGCCAACGCTTCTGCTAAATTGATCGCTGTCTGCCCCCCAAACTGGCAAACCACACCCTTGGCACTCTCGTGCTCAAAAACATCTAAAACTTCCTCAAGTGCTACTGGTTCAAAATAAAGCCCATCACCCGTATCAAAGTCCGTGCTCACCGTTTCCGGGTTATTATTGATAATCGCCGCTCGATACCCCATCGCCTGCAAAGTCCAAACGCAATGCACGCAACTATAGTCAAATTCAATTCCTTGACCAATCCGGATCGGCCCCGATCCCAACACAACAACCGTCTCTTTCACTAAATAAGCGTTTTACCCTTCCCCCATGATAAGACCCTTCCCTAAACTGTTACTTCGTCTTCGGTATGGATGGCATTCTGCCGATCCTCTTCCGAATTCCGGTACATCGTCACCATAAGCGACATTCCCGCTGCCGATATCCGCTCTAAATGCTCCGGTTTCACCACAAATGTAGAAGAAAAAGTTTCGCCGTCAAAATCAAATCCCATATCAAAACTTCGGCTCAAGCACCGATTCCAAATTTCCCGGAACTCCCCCTCAAGCGATTCGACCGACCGCAAAATGTGCTCCGTCAGCTTTGCCGGTTCACCCTGCTTACACGAATAATCGTGTTCCAGCACCGCCGTCCACTCGCTCCCTCTTCGAATCGGGTCTCCAGTACTATGGAAGCCGAGCTTTTCTAATTCGTTACACAACGGCTTCAAATCGAAACGTGCTTTCAAATTCACATCCGTGTTCAAAAAACGTGCTGCCATCAGCTCACTACCTCCACAAATTTCCTATCCGCCGCAAACATAAGCCCCCAGATCCGCAATCACCTTTGCCCGCTCATCGTCTCCATCAGTCGAATCCCCAACAAACACCGCAATCACAACCGTCTCGCCTTTTGGCGAAGTGAAAATCCCCACATCGTTCGTTGCCGCCGACACCCCTCGGTGAGAACCGCTTGTCCCCGTCTTGTGGCCCAACTTCCACCCGGGCTTCAGCCCCGCTGTCAACCGATTCGCCCCCGTTTGGCAATCCGCCATCGCCTGCAACAAAAACGACGTCGACTCCTTACTCCACCCTCCACACGTCTGCAACCACGGGAGTAAATACGCCATCGCCCGCGGACTTGCCGTATCCCGCGGATCTTTCTGATACGCCTTATAGGCCGCATCCCGATCCCGATCCGAAACAGAATTAAGCGCATCCTCATATGTCTGCTCATCGGTAAATGCCGAATGCCACCGCAAACCCGCAATCTCCGTCTGCAGTTCTTTTTCACTCCGATCAACCCTCATTCCGGTAATCCCTCGTATCCTCAAAAATGCGCTTACCGCCTCCGCCCCGCCAATCTTCTTAAACAGAACATCGTTCGCCATGCTATCGCTTTCAATCACAGCCAGACGAATCAACTCCCCGACCGTCACCTCTGCTGGCCCGTTCACGACCAAATCAGCAAGTGGCTGAACGCTCACGCTCCGATCCTTCTTTGAAATCGAAACTTTATCCGTCAACTTCCACCGCCCCTTATCGACATCGTCCAATGCCACCGCTCCAACAATCAGCTTCACCACGCTCTGCAACGAAAACCGCTCATCTCCCCGCAAAGAAATCTCACCCTCCCGAGAAATTAAACAAACCCCAACCCGAGCATGAGCAGATTCCGTAATCCGCCGAATCTCCTCAACATCGTAACTACCCCTCAATGCCGGAGCCAAAACCAACGCAACAACTGCACTCAATATCATAGTTTCTTCCTTTATAGACACTTCACTTACCCCAACGGGTTCATATTTTCCCTCACCCATTCAGTCGAAACACAAACCCACAACTAATCACAGAGACAATGTGGAGGGCCCGACGCGTGGAGAAAAATACAAATAGTAAAATCCCCGCCATGAATGCCGCCGAAGTCATGCAACAACTTGAATCACTCTCCAACCCAACGGTTCAAAAGCAATATGGCAAAGATGCCCCCGAGGGCACCTACTTCGGCGTCACAACCGGCGACCTCACCAAACTCTCCAAACAAATCAAACGCAACCACCCCCTCGCCCTCGAACTTTGGGCCACAGAAAACCAAGACGCCCGCATGCTCGCCACCCTCATCGCCGACCACAAGCTACTCACCGAAGAAAACCTCGACGCCCTCGTCCGCAGCACCAACTACCCCCGCGTTGTCGAATGGCTCGTCAAAAACGTCGTCGCCAACTCCCCTCATCGAATCGCCCTCCGACCAAAATGGATGGACGATACTTTCCCAATGGCTCGCCGCGCCGGATGGCTCCTCGTCCCCAATCTCGTTAAAAAAGCCCCTGACCAACTCGACCTCCCTGCCCTCCTCGATCGAATCGACGCCGAAATCGCCGACGCTCCTGAACCCGTCCAGTGGCCAATGAACCACACCCTCGCCGAAATCGGCATCAACAACCCCGATCTCCGCGCTCGAGCCATAGCAATCGGTGAAAAGCACAAAGTCCTCATCGATTACCCTGTCTCCAAAGGGTGTACTTCCCCTTACGCCCCCATATGGATCAACGAAATGGTCAGCCGTCAAAAATCATAAAGCTCCCGAAAGGTACGATACTCCTCATGATTCAAAGTCGAAGGAAGCCGCTCCTGCTCGCCCTTTCATTCTTGTGCCTTCCGATCTTAAACGGATGCACCGACCTCCGTTCTTTTGAATTAGATAACCCCACGCCCGTCGAAGAAGCGCACCCAGTCGCCGATTCTCACGCCGAACCCGGGCACCCAGTTCCAGCTGAAGAAGCTCATTCTGCAGAAGAAGCACATACCGGTGTCCTCGCCGCAGAATCAGTCACGAACACCCTCGTCATTGAGTGGACAGAGCGTTATAAGCCTTACACTGAAGCCATCACCTCTCGGAACCTGAAAGCCTGGTCGGCCTTTATCGCTCCTAGCTTTGAGTGGACAAAACCCGACGGCACCAAAGCCAAGCGGGATGCCGCCATCGTGGAATTTGGCGAAATTTTCAAAGCTAAATCAATCACAGGAACCGAAGAAGTCCTCGACGTGACTGAAGCGGGAGGATTGGTTCACGTCAAGCTCCATATTGATCTCGTAATGAACGAAGGCGAACCTGATGAATTCAATTACGTTTCTAATTGCACCGATGTTTGGAAATTGATAAACGGGAAATGGCTCATGGTTAAATCAATCGATGAACCTACACCCACGGAACAAGCAAACAAACCGACAGTAAAACCTGCCGAAGCATCAACTGGTCACTAACCGCGCGATCTCTCCAAGCTTCTTCTCTTTCTTTTCCGTGACAACAACCTTTGTCGCCGAACAATATCCCATGAACTTCCGGAGTGCCACCTCAAAGGCACTCCAGAATTCAATATCCAAATCACCCTCCGCGTGCCACTTTCGCACCTCCAAAACCCCGTCTCGGCACCAAAATTCCACCCGCCCAACCAGCTCCTCACCATACAAAATCGGCAACACATAATATCCCCACCGCCGCTTCGCCTCTGGCACATAAATCTCCCACACATAATCAAAGCCAAATACGTGCTTAATAAGCTTCCGATCCCACATAAACTGATCAAGCGGAGCCACAAATACAACTCGTTTCTCAAGTGATGGCAACTCCAGATGCCGCAAAAACTCCGGAGTCGCATTCGCCTTCATCCCCTCTACATCAACCGGAACAACCTCACCCCGAGCCACCAACTCGGCAATTGCCACTCGTTTCACATAATAAATCGCCGGAACCGCCCATATCTCATAAGGCGCTGCTGGTCGAATAATCCCAACCGCTCGATGCCGTTCCAAGACGACCTCTCGAATCCCTTCCTCCTTACTCACCTGTGGCGTATCACGTAGTCGCTGAGGAACAACTCGCTCCGTCAAATCGTATTGGTGCTGCCCATTGTTACGCCCCGCCGTCATTAAAATCCCTGAATGCCAAAGCGCCCGTAAAACCTGCTTCGTCACCCCTGCTCCATGCCAAGAACCCACCCAATCTTCTCGCCGACCATGCGATTCGCAATCCCTTGGCATCAACGGCCCCCGATCTTCAATCTCCTTCAGAATCGCTTCAACCGCACCACAATGGTCTTCAAAAATCTTTTTCTCAAAGTTTTTGCGATGCTCTCCATAAATAAATCGCCGCACCGGCCACCCTTCAAACGGTATCAGCGATGCCTGCTTATCCCAACCATCATAGAGAACTCGGTCATCGTAAGCCGTCTTCTGCCAATCCCCAATTCGGTAACCCGGTACCCGCGCCTGCAAAACCAAATCGTGATTGCACCCCACCGGAGCAATCGGGTCAAACTGAATACTCCGCAACCGCTCAAACGCCGTCGGAACCGCATCCGACTCTGCAAAATGATGCCGCACCATCGCCCGCCGTACATCGCTCTTTGATAACTGCACCTCCCCTGACATCACAAAAATTCTACTTGACAACCCAATCAATTTGAACTCGTTGCCCTCAAACTCCCGTCCCAAGCAAAACCAAGTATCCTAAAGCCCGTGGTTACCCTCATCCCCGAATCGTCAGAACCGCCAAAATCATTCGTTCTCACGCACGCCAAAACTGACCACTTCACGGTCTGCGACTTCCACATGCCCGGCGCAGAAAACCTCAATCCTGAACCATACGGCTACTCGTCCCCCACAATCAAAGTTGTCGATCATCACGCCCCTGATCCACGTTGGGAACGATTCATTTCATCCGGTGCCCTCGCCCTCGATTACATCAAGCTAAACGAACCCGCTCACGAAGCCATACTCAACCACACCGACTGTGATAGTGTGCTAAGTGCCGGAATCGTCACCGGCCTCCTTCCACCTCTCCCGGAATTCGGAGTTGCCGCCATCGCCGCTGACCACACTGGCGAAGAAAACCCCATCGCTGATCTCCTGCAAGAACTCCAACACGAGCGTAACTTCGAACTTTCCCTTCAATGCCTTCACGCCCTTCTCGAAGGTCAACCTCTCCCCGAAGTCGCTATCCGATCACAACAAACCCGTCTTCGCCATCGCGACCGAGCTATAGAACTCGCTGATCAAGCCGAAATGGTCAACGACGTTGCCACCATCATCACCGATGCAACCATCGACAGCGTTCTCCTCGTCAGCCTTCTTCCTCAAGCCAAGGTCATCGTCATCAGCCTCCCATTGCACGAAGACCCCACAAAATCAGAAGTCAAACTCCGTCTAGGAATGGCTGCTCCGGTCGGCACATCCCTCCAAAAACTCAATATTTCATCTTTCCTTCCCGGTTTCGGGTGCCGCTGGAACGCCGGGTCAAACCGTCGTGGGGGAGGTTCCCCCCTTTCTCCAACCGAAGCCGCCCACCTCTCCGCTAACCGACTTGCTCAACTCTTATAAAAACCGATCGTTACCAACAACGTAAGTAAGATAAAAGTAAACTCCCACCATGGGCAAAATCGTAACTTTCGCCGCCAACGGCGAACAATTTTCTGGCTACCTTGCTGAACCAACCCAACCTGGCCCTAAAGTAATTGTCATCCAAGAATGGTGGGGCCTTGTCGGACACATAAAATCAATCTGCGACCGATTCGCTGAAGCGGGATTCACCGCCCTCGCCCCCGACTTCTATCACGGAGAAACCACCACCGAACCAGACGAAGCCGGTTCTCTCATGATGGCTCTTGACGTTCCCAACGCCGCACATGTCATCAAAGCCGCCGCCCAATACTTAGAATCCGATAGTGTCGGTGTCGTTGGGTTCTGCATGGGTGGACAACTCGCACTCTTTGCCGCCGGACTCGATAACCGCATTACTGCCTGCGTCAACTATTACGGCATCCACCCCAATGTCCATCCCGATTACGCAAGCTTCAACTGCCCTGTCCTCGGCTTCTTCGCTGAATACGATGATTACGCCCATCAGGAAGCAATGAACAAGCTGGAGGAAGACCTCACCAATGCCCACGTCAAACACGAGTTCCACAAATACCCTGGCACTCACCACGCCTTTTTCAACGATGACCGACCAGAGGTCTATAACGAAATTGCCGCGGAAGACACGTGGGCAAAAATGATCGTCTTCTTCCAAGATAATCTCCAGAATTCATGATCACAATCGACCTCTCCCAAGAACACCCCGCCCGAATCTATCAGCTCACTGCTGGTCTCATCGTCCCCAGACCCATAGCTTTCGTCAGCACTCTCTCCGCCGCTGGAACCCCTAACCTCGCCCCCTTCAGCTACTTCAACATCGGCGGAATCAATCCCCCCTCCCTCACCATCTGCACAGTTCTCGGCCCCGATGCCCAACCAAAAGATACATTCACCAACATCGAATCCAGCGGCGAATTTGTCGTCAACCTCGTCACCCGAGAAATGGCTGAAGGTATGAACCAAACCTCCCCGCCCT
>JAPUDU010000195.1 GCA_027492935.1 Fimbriimonadaceae bacterium | reverse complement strand
TTTCTTGCCCACGGATTTTTTGCCACTCTTTCGGCGGGAGGTGGGTGATGTCGCGGCCAGCGAGTTTGATTGATCCTTGGGTGATTTTTCCGCCGGGAGGGAGCATTCCCATGATGGCAAGACCGGTCATTGATTTGCCGCAACCTGATTCGCCAACGATGCCTATAGTTTCTCCGGCATCTACCGTGAGGTTGACTCCACGGAGGATGGAATTGCCGCCGATTTCGACGTGCAGATTTTCGACTTCAAGGAGGGGCATTGGTTTCTATTATGTCAGCAACACACACTTGCCTGCCTTGTGTATACTGCACTTCATGTCGTCAACCATCCGTGTTGTCATAGCCGATGATGAACCGGCCTACCGAAACGCTATCCAGCGTACGCTTACCTTGATGCCAGAGTGCCAAATTTTGGCGATCTGCAAAGATGGGCAAGAAGCTCTGGATGCGGTTCTCGCCGATCCGCCAGACGTGCTCCTGACCGATATCAATATGCCCCGCGTGGATGGGGTTGAACTGATGCGTCGGGTTTTGAAGAAAGAAAAAGAGATCCAAGTTGTCGTTTTAACGATTAACGAGGAAGACGAAGTGGTTTTTGAAGCGTTCCGCGCTGGTGCCTTGGGTTACCTGCTGAAAACTTCGACTCCCCAGGAAGTCATTGATGCGATTCGCCTAGCGCACAGAGGCGAAGCAAAGATTACTCCCCGTATTGCTACTAAGGTTATTGAGGACTTTCGCCGGGTTAAAGACGACGATGAGACCGATGATACTGAACTCTATGTTTTGAGCGATCGGGAAACCGAGATTCTTGAATTGATTGCTAAAGGGATGCGCAACAAAGAAATTGCGAATCATTTGAGCATTGCAGAGAAGACCGTTAAGAACCACGTGAGTAATATCCTGAAAGCGCTTCAGGTGAACTCCCGAACCGAAGCCGCAATGAAGGCCGTGCGGGCCAAGTTGGTCCCGGGAAACTAACGGCTGACAACACGGATGAAGAGGGCTCTGACTGGTAGGTCGGGGCCCTGATTTTTTGTGGGAAGTGGTTTTTTGTTTGAGCGGAAAATCCCTTAATCTCTCTTTCAGGTTGCATTGATGGAATTCCAAGCCTCGGTGGAATGACGAGGATGGAAGACCTTGGAAGATGTTTGAAGGTCTACAATTTGAAGGGTCGCTAGGCTTAGGCGAACAAAACAATGTAAGTTGAGAAACGTTTCTCAAAAAGTGTTTGAATTAGAAAGGTTATGGATTATTATTCAATTTATGATTGCAACGTTGCTCGTGTGTTCTTTGGATATTGGCGGAAATCCGGTGCCGGTCGAGTTTGTAAAAACCGCTAGCGGGTTTGAGATGAGGCGAGGGGGAATGGTTTACGAGGTGCGGGGTGCAGGAGCGCAGAAAGAGCTTGAGAGCTTGGTGAAGGCAGGAGGGAATTCAATCAGAACTTGGGGGGTGGATGATAGTACGAAGGCGTTTTTGGATAAGTGTGATGGTTTGGGGTTGACGGTGATGGTGGGGTTCTGGTTGCAGAAAGCGGGAGACGGGGGGTTTAGTTATTTGGATCAGGCGAAGGTGCAAGGGCAATACGATTCGGTTGAAAAACGAGTGCGGGAGTTGAAGGGGCATCCGGCTGTTCTGGCGTGGACAGTCGGGAACGAAGTGGAATTAGGTTTACCGAAAGAGCAGGAAGCGGCAATGTGGGGGCATATTGAAAAGCTTTCAAAAATGATTCAGAAAGAAGACCCGAATCATCCAGTGGGGACAGTTGTGGCGGATATGTGGCCAGACAAAATGGCGGCGATGCTTAAGTATGCGCCTTCGGTTGAGTTTTTGGGAGTGAACTCTTATGGAGGCTTATTGAGCTTGCACGAGCGGATGGGCGATTGGAAAAAGCCTTACATGATTACGGAGTTTGGGCCAACCGTTCCGCCGACGAGCAAGGATGTGAACTTTGGGCTGCCAGTTGAGGCAGACAGTACAGCAAAAGGAGAGATTTATCGTGAAGGGTACTTGAAGGCGATTAAAGGACAGAAGGGCAAGGTTGTCGGGTCATACGTTTTTTATTGGGATAGTGCGAGCGTGGGGATTGCAAGTTGGTTTAACTTGCATTTGAAGACGGGAGAACGGCTGGCGTCGGCGGATGTTTTACAAGAATTGTGGACGGGAAAACCTGTGGCTAATCCGGTGCCAGCTTTTATCAAGGCGGAGAAATTGGAGGGGTTGAAGTGGCGGGTTCAGTTCCGGGGTGGAATGCCGGGTGATTTGAAGCGGACACTTTACTTGGTGCCGGAAAATTCGGGGCGATTCCAGGGAGATTTTGAGATGGACCAGGGGTTTGCGTACCAAGGCACGGTTGGGGAGATTGTTGAGGTTCCGGCTTCGGTTAAGGCAGGGGTTTATCGAGCGTATGTCGTGGCTCGGAATGCGACGAATGGGGCGGCGGTTTGGAATACCGTGTTTGAGAAGTGATAAACGCCTCAGGCATCCCCGAGTGATTGATTTGGTTTGGTCTCTGCCCATTGAGAACAATGGGCAGAGATATGTGTTAGCTCCAAATGAGATCGGGGCGGAGGATGATGGTTTGGTCGCGGTCGGGGCCGATGCTGAGGATTGCCGCTGGGGTACCGGTGTAATCTTCGATGAATCGAACGTAGTTTTGTACGTTGGTTGGAAGATCATCCCATGATCGGACGCCGCTGATGTCTTCGCTCCAACCGGGCAGAGATTGATACTGCGGTTGGACAGCGTTCCACTCGTGGGTGGAACTGGGGAGGTAATCGACCGGGCCGGCACCCAGATCGTAGGCGGTGCAGACTTGAAGGTCGAGGACATTTTGCAGGGTGTCGAGGCGGGTGATAATGAGACCGCTAAGGCTGTTGAGGCGCGATGAATGCTTCAGGGCAACAAGGTCGAGCCAGCCACAACGACGTGGGCGGCCAGTGGTGGTGCCGTATTCTTGGCCTTGTTCGCGGATTTGGTGACCGATTTCGTTATCTTGCTCGGTTGGGAAGGGGCCTTCTCCAACGCGGGTGGCATAGGCTTTGCAGACTCCGAGAGCATTGTTGATATCGCGAGGGCCAATTCCGGTGCCAAGGCATGCGCCGCCGGCGGTCGGGTGACTGGAAGTGACGTACGGATAGGTGCCGTGATCGAGGTCGAGGAAGGTTCCTTGTGCGCCTTCAAAGAGAACGCGGTCGTTTCGTCGGACGGCTTCTTGAAGAACGTGCTCGGTATCGCTGACGTAGGGGGCTAGTCGTTTTGCGTAGCCGCAGTATTCGTCGTAAAGATCTTCGAATTTAACTGGTTCACCGCCGAGAAGAGTGATGAGCCGGTTTTTGAACTCAAGGACTTGTCGGAGTCGTTCGGCAAAGACTTCGGGGTTAACAAATTCGCCCATGCGGATGCCGATGCGTTGCACTTTATCGGTGTACATCGGGCCGATTCCACGAGAAGTAGTGCCAATTTTGTTGTCGCCACGTGCGGACTCTTCGAGTTGATCCAGGAGTCGGTGGTACGGGAAAACCACATGTGCGGCAGGGGAAATCTTGAGATCGCCAAGTTCGGATTGAAGTGACTTGGTGTTGTCGATTTCGTCAAGAAGGGCTTTGGGGCAGATTGCCATACCGCCGGCGAGAATGCTGAGGGTATTGGTGTGGAGAATTCCAGCGGGGAGGAGGTGGAATTTGAATGTTTTTCCGCCGGTGATAACAGTGTGTCCGGCGTTGTTGCCTCCGCTGTAGCGGACAACATAGCTGGCCTGGTGGCCGAGGACGTCGACGATCTTGCCTTTGGCTTCATCGCCCCATTGAGCTCCTACGATGACGAGGGTTGACATAATGATTTTCTCTTTTTGGGGCTCCGGTGGGGGTTTTCAAAATGAAAACCGGCGGAGCTTTGATGTTGATGGGTTTAGCCACCACATCGAGGATCCGCCGGTTTGTTACCGATTGCCTTATCTCGACAGGGGTTATTGTATCGGAAAATGTGGGTTATATGGTGCGGTCTAGGACTTGAGTTGATTTGCGACGACCAGTGAATTAGGGGAGTAGGTAACCTCTGATCATGAGCGACAATGTTGTCTATATCGTTAGTGGGAAACGGACTCCGGTTGGGGCGTTTCAGGGTGCATTTAGTTCGTTGACAGCTCCTCAGCTTGGAGCGGCGGCGATTCATGCGGCTTTGGAAGCAGCGGGAGTTAGCCCGGAAAATGTTGATGAAGTCTTAATGGGGAATGTTTTGAGCGCAGGCATTGGTCAGGCTCCGGCTAGACAAGCGAGTAAGGGAGCAGGAATTCCGGATTCCGTGCCTTGCACGACCGTAAATAAGGTTTGCGGTTCGGGAATGAAGACCTTGATGATGGCAGCGCAAGCGATTAAGTGCGGTGATGCTGACATCGTTGTTGCAGGTGGAATGGAATCCATGACCAATACGCCATACGCTTTGCCGACGGCGCGGGGCGGGATGCGGATGGGGAACCAGACGGCGGTCGATTTGATGATTAACGACGGGCTTTGGGATCCTTATGACAACGTTCATATGGGTTCCTGTGGCGATTTGTGCGCAAGTGAAAAAGGTTTTAGCCGCGAAGAGCTTGATGTGTTTTCGGCGGAAAGTTATCGTCGGGCAGTTGATGCTCAGAAAGCAGGGAAGTTTCAGGATGAGATTACGGTGGTTTCTGTCCCTCAACGCAAAGGTGATCCGGTTTTGGTTACTGAAGATGAAGAGCCTGGTCGGGGACGACCGGACAAGCTACCGGAATTGCGACCAGCATTTTCTAAAGATGGCGTAACGACTGCGGGGAATGCGAGTTCGATTAACGATGGGGGGGCGGCGATGGTTTTGGCTTCAGCGGCGGCAGTTGAGAAATATGGTTTGAAGCCGATTGGGAAAATTGTTGGTTATGCTCAGCATGCACAAGAGCCGAAATGGTTCACCACGGCACCGGCTCAGGCGGTCAACAAACTTTTGGAGAAATCCGGCTTGACGGTTGCGGATGTTGATCTTTTTGAGATCAATGAAGCGTTCGCGGTGGTTGCGATGACGACGGCACAGGAAGTTGGGATTCCGCTTAACAAACTGAACGTGAATGGTGGAGCGGTTTCTATTGGTCACCCGATTGGTATGACCGGTACACGGTTGGTGCTGACGGCTTTGATGGAACTCCGCCGGACGGGCAAGCGGTTAGCGATTGCATCACCTTGTATTGGCGGTGGTGAAGCGACGGCGATTTTGGTCGAAGCTCTGTAACTTGTAGAAATTGGTGCCCGGTTAGTAATAGTCGGGCACATGTTATATTTGATAGTCTTTTTTGATATTGAACTAATGCATTTGTAGACATAGCGAGAGTTTGTGGATGGTTTAGGGTTAGCTTTCTTTGCAAAACCACCTTTGTTGTCTCTTTTAGGGGGGACTGGCTATCCGGCTTCGGGCGTGTTTGGAGTTGGTGGTTTGGGATTTACGCGGAAGTGGGCGACGATTTTCCAGGCGAAGAGGACGTCTTGTTCGGAGGCAGTGGGGCCGATATTGTGAATAACCAATGGATGACCGTCGGAGGCGAGTTGGTCGCTGGCGATGCCGACGTGGTCTTTGTTGTCGGGAAGTTTCCAGAAAATAATGTCGCCGGGTTTTATGTTGTTTTTAACTATTTGGTTGGAATCGACAGGGAATTGTTCGGCATGGCGAGAAAAGTATTGGATTTGATTTGGGCAACGGCGGTGGTCGATGCTTTTGTCGCGAGCTAACATCATTGCGGGATAGATTTGCTTATCGGCATCTTCTTGAATCTCTTTTTGAAGATCGATCTTTACTTTGCGGAGGGCGCGGATGATGACATCGGTGCAAGCTCCACGATCTGCAGGAACGTCGCCCATTGGGTAATCAATTTTGTAATAGGCACCGGAATAGTGTGCAGGGTTAATGAGTTGTTCGCGGGCGGCGGCAACGATTGGGTTGGAGGGAACTTTGTGTGCGGGCTCTGAGTTTGTGGTAGGGAAATCTTTTGGTTTTGGGGTTTGAGAGGCTGAAACTTGGGATGTTTGGGAATAGTAATATCCGGCAGCAGCTAACGTTATGATAGGAAGTGCAAACCAGAGCAGTTTCTTGGCCATATAGTATTAACAAGCTGTGGGTACGAAAGGTTTCCTTTCTAGAATTTTGAGTCTTGCTCCTAAATCGGAGGTCTTTACGGCAAAGAAGTAAGAATATCTGGACTGCGGCTATAAGTGGAAATTAAGTCTGTGACCCAGCACGAAAGCTGGGTCACATTTTTCAGTGTGGGTTAGTCTTCGAGGGGCCAGGTGGCTACGGTGACTGATTCCATGATTGCGGGGTTTTCTTCTTCTGGGTTATCGCGATGGTCGCGGGGGAGGTTGACGATTTTTTCGACAACATCCATGCCTTCAATAACTTGCCCGAAGACGGAATATTGACCGTCGAGGTGGGGCGAAGTTTTGTGCATGAGGAAGAATTGTGATCCAGCTGAGTTGGGGTCAGAACTGCGAGCAGCGCTCAGAATTCCTGGCGTGTGATTGATCTCATTGAACTCGGCGTCGATGTTATAGCCGGGGCCACCGGTGCCGTGCATGTGGCGCGGTTGATCTTTGGAGTTTGGGTCGCCGCCTTGGATCATGAAGCCGGGGATTACGCGGTGGAACCGTGTGCCGGTATAGAAACCTTCTTCGGCTAGTTTTTGGAAACTCGCAGAGTGTTTAGGAGCGTGGTCGGGGAAGAATTTGACTACGATTCGACCATGGTTGGTGCTAATGATTACGACTTTGTCGCCATCTGCGGGAGCGGTTGCTCCCGGTGCGGCGGTGTTACTGAGTTCACTCATAGTTGTGTTTTTATTTTGTGAGGGGCCACTTTTGAATTGTGACCTTGGTCATTTCGACAGCGTTTTTGGGGATGACGGAACCGTTTTCTTCTCGGTTGCCGGTTTTGATGATTTCGTCAACGACTTCTAATCCTTCGAGAACTTTTCCGAATGCGGAGTATTTGCCATCGAGAGGTTGGGAAGTGGCTTGCATGATGAAGAATTGGCTTCCTGCACTGTTTGGATCGCTGGATCGGGCCATGCTGAGAACACCGCGGAGGTGCTTGAGCTTGCTGAATTCAGCACTCACGCTGATTCGCTTGCCGGTGGCATCCATTGGGCCACCAGTGCCCCAAAGATCGCTGGCATCAAGTTTGCGGCTGTTTGGGTCGCCGCCTTGGATCATGAATCCAGGGATGCAACGGTGGAAGCGTGTACCGTTATAGAAGCCTTCTTTGCTGAGCTTGATGAAGTTGGCTACGTGGTTTGGTGCGACTTGAGGAAAGAACATCACGACGATCTTGCCTTTGGTCGTTTCGATCACACCGACTTCATCACCTTCGACGGGTTTGATGGCTTCTTGATCGAATGAAACAGGGATGAGGTCTTGGCTCTGAGAATTCAGAGCCAAGGTAAGAAGAACGGGAATCATATTTTTCTCTTTTACTTAACCGGCCACTTTTGAATCGTTACTTTTTTGAGAACGATTGCGTTTTTGGGTTCAACCGAGCCGTTGTCGGCGGGGTTTGGTGATCCGGTTTTGACGATTTCGTCGACGACTTCAATTCCTTTGACGATTTTTCCGAAGGAGGTGTAGCCACCATCAAGGGACGGATAATCTTGTTGCATCAAAAAGAATTGGCTACTGGCGGTATCGGGTGATCCGCTGTTTGCCATGCTAATGACGCCGCGGGTGTGGAGGAGTTTCATACCCGTTTCACCTGGAACATTGATTTCAACGCCTTTTTCGTCAGTGTTTCCGCCGGTTCCCCATTCTCGAGCGAGAGCCATATCTTTGGATTTCGGGTCGCCGCCTTGAATCATGAAGTTGGCGATGCAGCGGTGGAATCGGGTTCCATCATAGAAGCCTTTACCCGCGAGCATTTTGAAGTTTTCGACGGTTTTAGGGGCGACTTGAGGATAGAACATGACAACAATTTTGCCTTTGCCGGTTTCGAGGACAGCAACATCTTCTCCGTCAGCGGGCATGTCTGCGAGGGGAGCATCTTCCGTTGGCTTCTCTTCGGGCTTAGTTGTTTCTTCCGGTTTGGTTTCAGTGCCAGTGGTTCCGGTAGTTGTAACAGTTTCTCCGGTTGCGGTTGGTTCGGGCTCTTTAGCGCAGCCAGTTAAAACGATGCCGCTCATTAGGGCGCTGAGGGCCAATAGTGGAAGAAGGTTCTTCATAACTTAATAGTATATAGGGGTTCAAAAAAAACGAGGCCGGACTTCCTAGCCCGGCCCCGTTTTATTGTTAATGGATTCTCAATTTCCGATCATTCGGACAAACGTTCGAATATCTTTTGGCGCGCTGAATGTGACGCGACCTGTGTCGAGATCGTATACGCCACCGATGACATCGAATTTATCTTCTTCGGCGAGCCGACGCAGAAGAGGCGAGTGACCCATTGTGTTGTTGATGCTGTTTTCGACGTTGATATCGATAGCGGTGGGGAGCAGGGGTGTGGTTTTCCGCGCGGCTTCCATTACAGATGGCATGATTTCGTTAATGAGAGCGTTGATGTTGGCGTGCTCATCTTTGGTATTGGATTGGCCATGTGATTCGGCGTGGGCAGAGGTTTGGTGACCTGGGGTTTTGAGATGGGCTTCGTAAGTTTCTACAGCAGCTTTGACCGCTCCGCATCGCTCATGGCCGAGGATGATTACGAGGGGGGAGTGAAGATGCTCGGCAGCGTATTCGATGCTCGCGATGGTGAATTGATCGACGACATTGCCAGCAACGCGGATTACGAAAAGATCGCCCAGACCTTGATCGAATAGGATTTCGGGGCAAAGTCGGCTATCGGCGCAGGTGACGACGATGGTGTGGGGAGCCTGGCCTTTGGCAACATCGAGTCGGGTTTCGACGGTTTGGTGGGGGTTGTTTTTGAGGCCTTCTGAGAATCGGGCGTTGCCTTCTACGATGCTGCGGAATGCGTTTTCAGCGTAGGGGTTGAGCTTCTTGGCGGCAACGGTTGTGTTGCTTGATTGGAAGGTTGTTTTGGTACTGATTTGTGCATTCAGCAATGTGAGTTGCAGGGCAACGGTTAGGCTTGCGATCATAGATTTTCTCGTTATCTAGTTATCGGTTTTGAGAATAGTGTGTCTGTAGATTTGCGAGGAATTTTTAGGGCGATGTGAGAGGTAGGATTTGGTTATGCCTCAGGTTGAATTTGATCGCTATTACCGCTATGACGAATTGATTGGGATTTTGGAAGGATACGCGCAGGAGAATGCCGGTTTTTGTCGGCTATCTAGTTTGGGGCAAAGTTATGAAGGCCGAGAAATTCCGGTAGTTATTGTTACGGACTTTTCGACTGGAGTTGATACGCACAAGCCCGCGATGTGGTGCGATGGAAACATTCATGCGACGGAGGTGAGCGCGAGTACGGCGGTTTTGAAAATTCTAGATGGTTTGATGCGCGATAAACCTGAGCTACTGAAGACTCATGCCTTTTACTTAGTGCCACGTTTGAATCCAGATGGAGCGGAGTGGGCGTTGGCGGATGTGCCAAAGCACATTCGTAGTTCTACTCGGCCTTATCCTTTTGATGAGGAGGATCCTTATGGCTTAGAACGAGTGGACGTTGACGGGGATGGTCGCATTTTGACTATGCGAATTGAAGATGAAAATGGCCGATGGGCAGTTAATGAATTAGAGCCTCGACTTTTGAGAAAGCGTAAGCCGGGTGAAAGAGGCGGAACATATTATCGATTGGTTTCGGAAGGGAATTTTCATAACTGGGATGGGATGCGGTTGCGGCCTCGGAAGATAAAAGAGGGTTTGGATATGAATCGGAACTTTCCGAGTGGCTGGCGGAATGAGAGTGAACAGTTTGGAGCAGGGCCATTCCCGACTTCTGAGCCAGAGATTCGGGGGGCGGTGAAATTCATTACGGATCACCCCAACATTTGTGGGGGTGTGACTTATCACACGTTTAGCGGGGTGGTTTTACGAGTACCTGGACGGTACTCAGAGGATGATATGCCACCAGAAGACTTGTGGTCGGTGAAGGAGCTTGGAGCGAAAGTGACGGAGATGAGTGGTTACCCTTGTATTTCGGTT
>JAPUDU010000194.1 GCA_027492935.1 Fimbriimonadaceae bacterium | reverse complement strand
GTTTGCGTAGATGTCGAGAAAACTCCGCGCACTTCAACTCTTTTGCCATCTTCAATCACTGCCGAACTTGCCCCACTACTATTCAAAATAGAAGTCGAGGCATCCGTTTTGACTTTAACCACAAGGCCATCCGTTCGCGTAATGTTCATGGTGTAACTCGCGGATGTTCCCGCCAGTTCGCTTACCGTGCCTCTAAAATCGTCACTCACATGATTGGCCGGATCATCAAGACCGCTACCAGTAAAAACGGATCCCACCGGAGTAACAAAAATGCCCGATAAAGTCCAGCTGGCAAGGTCAAAATCAAATGCAACCGCACCACCTGCATTCACAGAAAGCGGCGCCGAAGGTGTTATCACCATCTGAGATTTTCCACTCGGTAAGTCAAGAGCCGAGCCAAACTGTGCATTTGTTCCCGTCGTCGCTCCTGTACTAAAAAGTACTAAGTTTCTCGCCAGAGTAATCTTTATCGCCGTAATCGGCTGGCTCGGAAACGCCGAAGCTCCAAGGAACTGGAACAAGTTGCTTGAACCCGTATTCAAGGCGCGCAAATCAACTTCAATCCCCGCATCAGAATTAAACACTTTAGAGCTACCACCCGCATACTCTAACTCGACTTCGTGGAATCGAACCCAAACATGATCATAGTTCGTACTCAGGTCATCAGTCACGAACATCGAAACTTGCTGGCTTGTATTCACTGTACCACCAGTACTAGAACCTCCTCCCCCACCACAACCCACCGCGAAAACCATCACCGCCGCAACAACGAGCGACCATATCAACCACTTGATTCGTTCTTTCATCTTCATCCCTACTGAAATCCTTGGCGGCATCAGTGCTTTACTTATGTTAAAGACTCCATTTTCGTCCTAAATTACTCACCGAAAAATCTCACAAAGACAAAGTACAATTTCCGCCAACGATGTCCGCCCAATCAACTTCAAATGTTCTTATGATTCGGCCCGCCATCGCCAAGTCAAACCCCCAAACCGCTTCGACAAACGCTTTTCAATCAAATAGCCACCCCGACGAAGCAATCACGCTAATCCAACATGAATTCGATCAAGCGGTCGAAAAACTTGCAAACGCTGGGATAAATGTTCAAATCTTCCAAGACTCACTCAATCCACAAACCCCCGACGCCGTCTTCCCCAATAACTGGTTCTCAACTCACGAAGAATCAACTCTTATCCTCTATCCCATGCTCGCCGAAAATCGAGCCGCTGAAGCAAAGCTCGAACCACTGACATTTCTCCAAAACAAATACACCAATCTCATTGATCTGCGCAATCTCCCTCCTCTCGAAGGCACCGGTAGCCTCGTACTTGACCGAATCAATCGCCACGCATTTATTGCGCGCAGTTCCCGCTCCACCCCTGAAACCTTAGCCCGTTGGGCACAAACTCTTGGCTACGGTTTCACATTCTTCTCAACCGCCGATAAACAAGGCGAAAACATCTACCACACTAACGTCATGATGGCTATCGGCACGACATGGGCTACAATCGTTACCGAAGCCATTCCAAATCCCGATGACCGCTTAGAAGTTTTAGAACAACTCGAATCGCGCGAAGTACTCGAACTCACAATGTCCCAGATGTACGCTTTTGCGGGCAACATGATCGAGCTACAAACGCAAAATGGAGAACGTTTTATTGTCCTCTCTGAGTCCGCTTATCAGAGCCTAACCGACGACCAAATCAACCTTTTATCTAAGCACGGAGAGCTTCTCAATATCGCCATCCCCACCATCGAACTTCTCGGTGGAGGCAGTATCCGCTGTATGATCGCCGAACTATTTTAACGAGCAAACACTTCGTGCAAAAAGTCAGTCATCGCTGCCCAACTCCGTTTGTCAGCCGTTGCATTAAATGCCTGACCAGGCTGTGTGAATCCATGAACAGCATTGCTGTACGTTGCAATTGAAAAATCGCATTTACCCGCCTTCATTTCATTGATAAAGTCGTTCACTTGAGCAGGAGGAACACTGGGATCATCTGCCCCTGTACAAACTAAAATACTCGCCTTAATATTGGAAGCTTCTTCAGGTTTTCCGCCTTCTAATCCACCATGGAAGCTCACCGCACCTCGAATATCTGCCCCGGAACGAGCCAATTCCAACGCCCCAGTTCCACCAAAGCAATATCCAATAACCGCAATCTTGTTCTTATCAACTCCAGGTGTATTACGCAACGCTTCCAAACCAGCCATCAATCGTGATCGAAAAAGCGCACGATCACCCTTATACTTTCCGGCAAACTGACCTCTTTCATTCCCAGTTGGTCGATTCCCTTTTCCATAAATATCCACCGCAAACGCGACGTACCCAAGTTCTTTTGAGACCTTATCTGCCCGCATCTTTTCGTAATCAGTCAATCCCGCCCACTGGTGAACAATCAAAACCCCCGGAGAAACCATATCTTTAACTGGCTTCGAAACATATCCCTGCAACGCGACATCACCATCTTTGTAATCAACGTCTTGACCTAAAAAGCCTGTGGTCGACATCGTTCCCGCAATCAGCAAACTCAACATACTTCCAAAGACGGTCACAAACCCATAAATATCGCCTACATCGATAAATTGTCCACTCATTTTTTTGTGACAAGTATCACGAAGAGAGTGATAAGAATCACAATCGTTCCACACCCCAAACCGACTAAGAAGACGTTATGCCGAAAAAGCTCTCATTCTTCATCCTCGCCGCGCTCAGCGCCAGCATCGCTCTCGTCGGATGCACCTCCACAAAAGTCGGTGAAGGTGGTTCAGCCCCAGAAGCCAAAAAAGTCAGCCCAATCGTCGGATCATGGGAAGCCCACAACAAAACATCCGACGGCAAAGACGCCAAGATGACTTTCAACTTCACCGCCGATGGGAAATACGTGATGTCAATGTTCCCCGATGACTCTGAAGTTAAAATCACAGGGCCATACACATTTGAAAAAGATCACCTGAAATTTACGGCCGAGGCTGTCGAGATGATCAATCTACCATCAAATGTTGCCGACAAAAAAGCCGAGATCGAAAAGAACTTCCTTGCCGAAGCTCAAAAAGAAGATTTTAGCTCAGACGTCAAATTCGATGGCAATGATAAAATGTCCTTCGCATTCAAAAAAGACACGTTGAACTTCGTTAGAAAATAAATACAGAGAGGGCGATCCTATGAAAGATCGCCCTCTCAAACTCTTATTGCCGAGTCAAAGTGAACTGCATTCCACCCGTCGAACCACCCGCAAACCGCGTTTCTAATCGACCATTTTGAGCCGAAGGCTGCAAGAAGTTACCGTTGATACGGACTGTGCCCCGCGTTTCCCGATCGTTAGTATTGTTCCATCGCCATACATATCTAAAGAAGTCCGAATCATCAATATAACCACCATTAAACACTTGAGTTTGTGGATTGCTGTCCGTTCGTTGCATCTCAACCTGAACGCCTCCGAATGAGTCGACAGTCATTGTCATATTCCCACTACTTTCAACGCTGTTGCCACTCCCACTAAACACTTGGAACGGTCCACTCCAAGTCCCTTGGAAATTATGAGCCGAGCTAGAACCACCACAACCCGCAAGTACCAAAGTCAATCCTAATCCAATTCCCATCAAAAGCTGTCGTTTCATTTATAGAATCCTCTCATAATACTGACGCCTAAGTCATCCCTCAATTATCACGGCCTATGCGGATAAACTAACGAAATGAGCACCACTCTTGGCAGCGACGCCAAGCCCCGGATCGTAAAAAGCCCACGCGGAAATCAACTCACCTGCAAAAACTGGCAAATCGAAGCTGCCTACCGCATGATCCAAAATAACCTCGATCCCGAGGTCGCCGAACGCCCCGAAGACCTCGTTGTTTACGGTGGAATAGGCAAAGCTGCTCGTAATTGGGAATGCTTTGAAGCCATCCTCAAAGCCCTCAAAAATCTTGATCCCAACCAAACTCTGCTCGTTCAATCCGGAAAACCTGTCGCAGTTTTCCAAACTCACACCGACGCCCCCCGAGTACTTATCGCTAACTCCAACCTCGTCCCCAAATGGGCAACCTGGGAGCACTTCAACGAACTCGACCGCAAAGGCTTAATGATGTACGGTCAAATGACCGCCGGATCGTGGATCTACATTGGAAGTCAAGGCATCGTTCAAGGCACTCACGAAACATTTAACGAGCTCGGCCGCCAACACTACAACGGCGACTGGACGAACAAATGGATTCTCACCGCCGGGCTCGGTGGAATGGGTGGAGCTCAACCCCTCGCCGCCGTCCTCGCCGGTGCTCACTGCATCGCCATCGAATGCCAAGAATCACGCATCGACTTCCGCATCAAAACCCGTTATGTTGATCACAAAGCCAAAACAATAGAAGAAGCCATCAACATTGTCCAGAACGCCACGTCGCCAACCAGTGTTGGTTTGCTCGGGAATGCCGCTGAGCTCATGCCCGAGTTCGTCAAACTTGCCCAGTCTGGCGGCCCAAAACCTCACGCTGTCACCGACCAAACCTCTGCTCACGACCTCATCAACGGTTATCTTCCCGCTGGCTGGAACCTCGATCAATGGGAACAAGCCCGTAGCGGCTCACTCAGTGAGCAACAAGACTTAACAAAGCAAGCTGCTCAGTCATGCGCCGTTCATGTCCAAGCAATGCTCGATTTCCACAACATGGGCGTTCCTACCATTGACTACGGCAACAACATTCGTCAAGTCGCAAAAGATGAAGGCGTGACCAACGCCTTTGACTTCCCCGGCTTCGTCCCCGCTTGTATTCGCCCCATGTTCTGTCTCGGAAAAGGTCCGTTCCGTTGGGTTGCCCTCTCCGGCGATCCCGAAGACATTTACAAAACCGACGCCAAAGTCAAAGAACTCTTCCCCGAAGACACTGCCCTCCACCGATGGCTGGATAACGCCCGCGAACGCATCGCTTTTCAAGGCCTCCCCGCTCGAATTTGTTGGCTTGGCCTCGGAGATCGTCACCGCGCTGCTCTTGCCTTCAATGAAATGGTTAAATCGGGCGAACTCTCAGCCCCCATCGTCATCGGTCGCGACCATCTCGACACCGGCAGCGTCGCCAGTCCCAACCGTGAAACCGAATCAATGCTTGATGGCAGCGACGCCGTAAGCGACTGGCCTTTACTCAATGCGATGTCCGCTGTCGCTGGCGGTGCAACATGGGTCAGCCTTCACCACGGAGGTGGAGTTGGGATGGGCTATAGCCAACACTCTGGCGTCGTAATTGTTGCCGATGGCACCGACGAAGCCGCCACCCGCATCAACCGTGTACTCTTCAACGACCCCGCAATCGGAGTCATCCGCCACGCCGATGCCGGGTACGAACTTGCTCAAGAAACCGCCCGCTCCCAAAACCTCATCGACCCCATGAAAATGTAACCGTATCTTACAAACTTACTCGCACGTCAAGAAAGAATGGTTACAGCTTTTGCGTGCCTAACGCTATTACTTGACAACTCGCTACCAGAAGCTTTTCGTTATACAGATACCAAAGAGAATGCACTCTACCGCCAACTGAACGGCTACTCAATCAGTGGCGACTATATGGTTTACATCGAGCTAAACAGTAAATCTAAAAAGCTCGACGAACAAACCGCAAAGCTATTCATCGTTAATCTTGCTACCGGAAAAGAAGTCGGAAACATTGAGAATGTTTTTCTTTTTGCCCGCCCTGTCATATCAGCCAACGGCAAGCATTTGCTCGTCCAAACCTCTGCGCAACAAGCTACGCTTTACTCGGTCGCCGACTCAAAAATCTCTGCCGTTAAAACCTACGCAATCCCATCCCACGGCAGTGGAAGCGCCACCCACTTTCTTTACCCACTCGCTATCGACGATACTGGAAAATACTTTATCGAAACCTACGGTAGTCAAATGGTTGCCCTTTACTCAATGCCCGAATACAAACAGATCGCAACGATGAACATTACTGGCGACGCATTCTATTGCGCGAAAGCCGAATTCAGCGGCGACCGATTGAATCTATTAAACTACAGTTACGACGATTCACAAGATGTAGGATCGCTCGTATTGCGCACGGCTTCTCTCGCAATCAAAGATTTCCCCCCCAACAAACCGTTAGCCGAATCACCCGAAATTAAGATCCCCAACCCAAAACAAGGTATCCAACTCACTACGCAAGGAGATATCTACCTCGCTGAAAGTGCTGAAAACGAACTCTGGGTCACATCTTTTGATCACTCTCTTAAAGCAAACATCCCAATCAAAAGTGCGCAATCTCCAATGTTCGGCCCATCCACTAAAAAATATTTGTCGGTTCTCACCCAAATACCAAACGGGCGCCAAACAACTGTTTACAAAATTCGATAGCCAGAACACTGCTCATCCCTGCGCGCGTGCGACACAAGCCCGCCCGCGTCAATGCGCCCCGGCTAAACTAATGCCCAACCATGTTCACCGTCGAACCCGGCAATCTAACTCTCGCAAACCTCCGCGAACTTTCAGCAAACCACACCCCCATCCAACTGCCCGAATCATCATGGGCAAAAGTAAAAGCCGGAGCTGAAACCGTCGCCAAAATTGTCGCGAAGGGTGAACCCGCTTACGGCATCAACACCGGATTCGGCAAACTCGCCAAAGTCCACATCCCCAACGACCAACTCACTCAACTTCAAACCAACTTAGTCCGTTCCCACGCCGTCGGTGTCGGACCCAATCTCGACCCCGAAACCACTCGGCTCATCGGCCTTCTCAAAATCGCCTCCCTCGCCCAAGGCTACAGCGGAATTCAAGTCGACTCACTCCAAAAAGCAGTAGCCATCCACAACGCCGGAATTCTCCCGTGCATCCCCGCCCAAGGCTCAGTCGGCGCATCCGGCGATCTTGCTCCCCTCGCGCACTACACGCTTGCTCTCATGGGCGAAGGTGATGCCCTCTACCGAGACGAAATCAAACCCGCCGCTGTAGCTTTAGAAGAAGCTGGCATCAAGCCTCTCACCCTCCACGCCAAAGAAGGCCTCGCTTTCCTCAACGGAACCCAAGTTAGCACCGCCATCGCATTACAAGGGCTCTTCAAAACCGAGCAAGTATTCAACGCTGCTATTCTTGCCGGAGCCCTCTCGGTCGATGCCGCCAAAGGCTCAGATGCTCCATTCGATTCTCGTATCCACGAAGTCCGAGGGCACCAAGAACAAATTGACGTCGCCGAGCAATACCGCAACCTTCTCAAAGGCTCAGAAATCCGCGCCAGCCATCTCGAAAACGACGACCGTGTTCAAGACCCATACTCCCTTAGGTGCCAACCGCAAGTCATGGGCGCAATCCTCCAACAAATCAACGCCCAAGCGCGAATCCTCCATATCGAAGCCAACGGTGTCACCGATAACCCTCTCGTCTTCCCCGAATCCGGAGATGTCATCAGCGGCGGAAACTTCCACGCGGAACCCGTCGCCCTTGCCGCCGACAGCCTCTCAATCGCATGTGCCGAAATTGGTGGTCTTGCCGAACGCCGCATCGCCTTACTCATCGACAGCACTCTCAGTGGACTTCCCCCGTTCCTCACCCCTAACCCCGGCCTCAATAGTGGTTTCATGATCGCGCACGTCACCGCCGCCGCTTTAGTCAGCGAAAACAAAACCCACTCCCACCCTGCCAGCGTCGATTCCCTGCCCACCAGCGCCAACCAAGAAGACCATGTCAGCATGGCAACTTTCGCCGCGCGCAAGCTCAACACAATCGCAGAAAATGTCCGAACCGTTATCGCGATTGAACTACTTGCCGCCGCCCAAGGCATCGAATTCCATCGCCCGCTCAAATCCAGCGAACCCCTCGAAAAACTCCACCACCAAATCCGATACCACGCCGCCCCCTACAATCAGGATCGCCACTTCTCCCCCGATATCGAATCCACCAGCCGCCTAATCGCCACCGATGCCCTGACCCTCCCCTTCGCCTCACTCCTCCCAAGTCGCTAAACACATCATTTAAAATCTATTCGACGGCCAACTTCTTATAAGCACTTTTCCCGCCCGGGGCGGAGGAGCGTAGCGACGAGGGTGTGGGCTCGGGCCGGGCGGGGTCAGAATCAAACCACTACCCAGTTCGTCTCTAAAAATAAGGATGCTCGTAGAACCAACCAAACAATCCTGGCAAGGCCGCCACGACCCGCTTGATGGACAAGATGGAAACCGTTGGCATCACATCGTCGAAATCGGCGCCTCCCAGAATCCCGGTGTAATCAACCTACTTGGTTTTGCATGCGATGAAGGCGTTTTCCGAAATCAAGGCCGAACCGGCGCAAAGCAGGGCCCGCAACATATTCGCACTGCCCTCAGTAATCTCGCCATTCACCAACCGCTCCCCATACATGACCTCGGCGACGTCGCATGCCACGACAAGAACCTCGAATCCGCCCAAGGTGAGTTCGCCGGGCTCGCTAGTGCCGCTCTCAAAAAATCCCAGTTCGTCGTTGGTCTAGGCGGCGGTCACGAAATCGGTTTTAGCAGTTTTGCGGCCCTCAACGCCGCCCGCCCACAAGGCACCCTCGGAATCATTAACTTCGACGCTCACTTTGATATGCGCCGTGACCAACAACGAACCAGTGGTACCTGGGCTCTCGACGCATTCGAACTCGCCGGCCCTCGCCTCAAATACTGCGCTTTCGGTATCAGTTCTGCTTCAAACACTTCCGCATTGTTTCGCACCGCCCAAAAACACGGTGTCCACTTTCGGCTTGACGAAAAACTCACCCTTCTCCATCTCGAAGAAGCCAAACAAGACCTCACCGCATGGCTTGAGCAGATCGACCACCTCTACCTTACGATCTGCCTCGATGTTTTCCCCGCCGCATATGCCCCTGGGGTGAGCGCACCCGCCGCCCTCGGCACCGTCCCCGAAGTCATCGAACCCCTCATCAAAATCGCCGCCAAGTCAAAAAAACTCGCTATCATGGATATCGCTGAGCTCAACCCCCAACACGATGTCGATCAACACACCGCCAAACTCGCCGCACGCCTGATCTATCAAACGGTCAATTCGTTACCCCCCATCTCTCCGAATTCCTCTGGCGTTACTGGGTGATAGTTCAACCTCTATGACACAGCCCACCCTCCTCATCCGCCACGCCAACATCGCCGCCATGACCGGTGATGACCTCGGTCACATAGCCAATGCCGCCCTCGCAGTTAACGATGGCAAGATCTCCTGGATTGGTTCCGACAATCAAATTCCGCAAAACCTTAGACCATCCCAAGAACTCGACGCCCAAGGCGCATGGCTCCTCCCTGGTTTCATCGACTGCCATACCCACATCGTCTATGCTGGGTGCCGCGCCCACGAGTTTGAAGCCCGGCTCGAAGGCACCTCATACCAAGAAATTTGCAACGCTGGTGGCGGAATTCTCTCTACCGTCAAACACACTCGCGCGGCTTCCCAAGCGCAACTTGAACAAGAAGCAACCAAACGCACTCAAGATTTCATCGCCCAAGGCGTCACCACCCTCGACATTAAATCCGGATACGGACTCACCCTCGAATCTGAACTGAAAATCCTGCGAGTAGCAAGCTCTCTGGAAAGCAAAATCAAAATCAGAATCACAAAAGGTCTCCTCGCCGCCCACACCCTCCCCCCAGAATTCACCTCCAAAGATGAATACATTGACCACATAGTCTCTGTAATCCTTCCCGCGGCAATCCAAGAAAATCTCGTTGACTACATCGATTGCTTCACCGAATCAGTCGGCTTCACCCCGGCACAAACCGAACGCCTCTTCCAAGCCGCAAAAGCCGAAAATATACCAATCCGTATCCACGCCGACCAACTCTCAGACCTCGAAGGTGCTGGTCTTGCTGCCGAATTCAATGCTCTCTCCGCTGACCATGTTGAATACACGTCCGAAGAATCCGTTCAAAAAATGAGCGCACACAAAACCACCGCCGTTCTCCTCCCTACCGCTTACTATTATCTTCGTGAAACCCAGGCTCCACCTGTCGACCAGTTCCGCAAACACAGTGTTCCCATGGCGGTCAGCACGGATTGCAACCCTGGTACCAGCCCATCCACGAATCTCCTGCTCGCCTTAAACATGGCAAGCACTCTCTTTCGCCTCACCCCAACCGAGAGTCTTCGCGGAGCCACTATCAATGCCGCCCGC
>JAPUDU010000193.1 GCA_027492935.1 Fimbriimonadaceae bacterium | reverse complement strand
AAGGCATAACGGGCAACCTTCACATCCCCTCCAAAAGGCGCTTGGTTGTAATTCAAGCCCACCGCAATTACACTCTTAACCCCTGGCAATACCGAATTCAAATCTGCCCGCAATGGCAACGAATTCGACATATATTCCATCTCCCCGTGCATCCCATCCGCCACCCACTGCTCCAAAACCCCCAACGATTTCGGCGGCGATGAATCACAAACCCCCACAAGCTCAAACCCCAATTCCCGAGCGCAGCTCTTAACCCGCTCATTCAGCGATTCGGGCGACCAGATCAAACCAATTCTCCTCGCTCATTTCATGCGGACGAACCGACGCCGATAAACCCAAACTATCCAAAATCCCAGCCAAAGCGGCTTTGTCAATCCGCGAAGATAAATTGTTTACCACTGTCTTCCGGGGCTGAGAGAAACCTTGCCGAACAAATCCAAAGACACGATTATCTCCTGGCAAACGGGGACGGAAATCCAAAACAATACTATCCACTTTCGGGGGCGGCATAAAACAGCCCGGAGCAACTGAGCAAACCCTAGAAATAGAAAACAACCGCTGAAAGACCAAACTAATCGCCCCTCGATTCCGATCACCCGCAACCGCCAGCAATTTCTCACCCACCTCCCGCTGCATCATCAAAACGGCCCGATCAATCAAAGGCTGAACTCCTGCGACTTTCTCAAGAAGGGGCCCCGTAATATTGTAAGGCATATTACTAACAATCCCCACTGGCCCTGGCAACGACTCCAAAATCTCCGACCAATCCGCTGAAAGAGCATCCACTAAGCGAACATCCGCACCAGCGGCCCAAACCGAAGCCGCCTCGACCATGCGTTCATCTAAATCTAACGCAACTACCGAACGGTTTTCTGCCAGTCCTTTCGTCAAAACCCCCGGCCCCGGACCAATCTCTAAAACACCAGAAAGGCCATCCGCCCGTTCTACAATCTGGCGAATGACCTTTTCTGATGTCAGCCAATGCTGACCAAGCCGCTTATCTGGCTTTAATCCAAACTCACGAAAGTGATCGCTTAGCGATATCGCTTCGCCATCCCTGCGGTGTGGCGATCTGTGAAAATGTGTACTTTCACTTTTCGGCGACCCCATTGCATCGCTTTGCTCTTTTCGTGCATGCACACATCAATTCTATTCCCTTTGATCGCACCACCCGTATCCGCTGCCACAGCTAAACCGTAGCCTTCAACATAAAGCAATGTTCCAATCTTGATAACCCGGGGATCAACGGCAACAACGCCGTATTTCGCTTGAAGACCAGATGCTGTCCGGCCCGTTCCCGATCCGTCGCTAGGAAGATAGGCGGATGCTTCAACCGTTATCACTTTTGATCGGCTAAATGAACCGCGATCAGAAAGCTGCAAACCGGAGTTACCCATATGAAAAACGGAGTGCTCAGGTTCTACGACCTTAACTTCGGTCTTTTCATCGACCTTCTTGTCGCCTTCAAAAAAACTGGTGATTGTCGTGATCTTCTGGCCATCTTTGCCATCGGTGACTTTCTTGACCCGTCCTGGGCTCATGTCACGATTGAAGACATATTTCACTTCATAAGGGATCTTAACTGTCTTGACATCCGATGTCGAAGTTCGTCCCGAATCTTGTCCTGCTATTGCACTGATCGGCGCTAAGGCGATTGCCAGTATCGCGACCATGCTTGTTGTTATAAGTTTCCGCATTTGGTTGTGCCTCTTGCGTGCTACCCTCCTCAGGGCGGCTTTAGGTTTATACCCCTTCGTTTTTCGGTTCGCGGGGGTCCCTACTTTCTATACTAGACTAATTACATGGGCCATAGGGTGTAGTTTTCAACCTAAACTTACACCCCACCGAGGACCTACCTCCCCGGCACTCGAAAGACCTGCACTGCACACGGTGAACCCTCACTATTTGAAAGCAAATACACCCCATCAGCACTAAAGCAAACCGCTTCACCCTGCTTTTCTAAAGGAAACTGAACCGCTACCGGAGCACTTTTCACCCAACTATCAAATCCTTCTCCCACTTTATATAAATAACCACCAGCATAAGTTTTTAAGACTACAGACTTCCCATCCGGTGAAACACTCCCTGCTGTCACCCAATTGCCCCCAAGGCCACCAGTATTGATCTTCAAGTCTTCCGCGACCTTCTCCAATGTCTGTGTTGCCCCCGCCTTCGGTTCTCGGCAAACATAAACCGTGGTCTTCTGGTCACGCGCCTTGGAAACAAACCAAATCGAACCATCGACCGGGTTAACAAGCAGCGCTTCGCAGTCGTTCTTTCGATCCGGATACTTGAAAGTAAATGTCTCCGCCTTCAACACTTCATTGCCCGAACTTGCTTGCGGCTCAATTACGCGATGAACAAATATCTCCTCACGCATCCGCCCGTTATCACCAGTATCACCTAGATAAACATAGTTTTTTCCTTTAACCTGGGCAACTTCCATATCCTCCCAGTCAATCGCTTTTACACCGTCCAAGCGAAAAACTCCCGTCACTTCCCCTTTCTTATTAAAGCGGAAAAAGCGTGCGGTGTCCCCACTATCGTTGTGCGTGTAATAAACCCCCGCATAAGCTCGGCTCGCCCCCAACCCAGAGCTTTCATCAATCGACTTATCCGTAATAACCCATCGGTCAACAATCTTTGGCTCACCTGTAGGAACCGCAGGAGTCTGCAACCCCAAAACCAAAGCAACAACCGCAGCACCAATCATAGATTCATTCTACCAACGAATCTAAATTTGCCCAACTAGGCGACAAAATCCTAGAAAACCGGTGCCAGCATAAAGCAAAGTGCAAGACCTGCCCAACTCGAATCAACCCCACGGGTCTTCCAGCAATGACCAAGCATCCAGATGTAAACCACAAATGCCAAAGCCAGCGGAATCACTCCGAAACTATGCCGAAACGCCTCGCTCATCATCGTCAAAGCAACGCATGCAATCCCCATCATTGCAAACTGTCGGGTAACGCCAATCTTCTTGCGCAAACTCTCAAAGCAGAGCAACACAATCGGCACCAGCAGACGCACCGGATCAAGAACCAACTCCCCAAAGCTCGGTGCCCGCTCTAGCTTAACCATGAATCCCAGAACGACTACACAAGTCGCCAATACAACTGCCGCAATCTGCGTCGAATTCAGCCCCTTAGCTCGTTCCTGTACGTTCGGTTGACTCATGCCTCTACAATACTTGAATCAAGTACCGTTAAGCTACCGGCGACTACTTCTTCACAAATAGCCGAATACCACTCTGCTGATTGATTTCTAGACCAGAATCAGTGTTATACGATGCATCGCCGTAAGAATTTGGTGTTGTAACCACCCACATCCCACCCTGTTCAACAACATTGAGTTCCACATCAAGCCCACTCATATGCACCGTGTGATGACCAGCCTCAAGCTTCTTCGTCATCGCCATCAGCAACGCTGCTCTAGCCTGTAAAACCCGCATGGTCATGCGTCCAAACTGTTCAAACATATTCGGCATCGCAAGCAACATGTAATCAGTTTCGTAATTACTAACACGGTTTGTTAATTCCATTGAAATCCTATCCATCTCAACGCCAACAAACTCAGGGTCAACAGCCGGTTGGTAAGCCGATAAAACTTGTATCCAACCACTGAGAAGCACACTCTCCATCGCTTCCCGAGCCTCTTTTCGACCAACCGAAGCCGGAAGATGATTACCCGAGGTGGCATTGTAAAGACTTGACCGAATGTCCTCGTCAATATTGTTCGCCCCACGCGTCAATGCAACCATTTCACCGCACTGTCGAACCGCTAAATCTTGGAGCGAAAACACGTTACTCTCTGGACTAAGCATCGCCACAAGCCGACCTTTTTGCGGGTCGGTCAGGCCCGACATTTGCGAAACAACTAGGATTTGCTGAGCAAGGTCAGTGTTGACACCAAACCAAAAAACGATCGCTTCTTCTGAAGGCATACCGGTCAGGCTATTCTGCATGGCAAAGAGAAACTCACATCCCCGAATCGCATCTTCTATCCGATCCTCTGCAATCGCCGTTCTTACATAAGTTCTCATAGAGGAAGCTGCACGCTTTGATCCCACCGCATTCTGTTTGTAGAGAAAATCCTTAGGGCACGGGGTAATCGGCTCGGCACTATAAACAACCGGTGATTTCAACACGGCAACAAACTTCTTATCCTCCAGTAACATCCGAGAATTTTCGATCGCTTGCTGAGGGCTTTTCAACTCCTTACTGAGTTGAACATTATCAAATTCAGCCCAAAATTCCACTTGAGTATGGTCAAACTCTTTACCCTTCAGCACTGCACCTAAAGAAGTCAACTTCTCCTGGCGGCCAGGCAGACTATCCACTGGCCCCTTAAAAACCATAACGTCTTTGACAACCCTAATAACAGCTACACCCCCGACTAACAAAATTCCAATTGCCCCTAACAGAACCATCCTCTGCCGAGCAGTTTTCGGGAGAGGATGATTCGTTTTCATAGCCTAATCTAGTCGATCGCTTGGGTCAAAACGGCTTTCGCAACTTCATCTGGAGTCGTAATACCGCTAAGAACTTTCTTTCGTCCATCCTCAATCATTGTATAAAAACCATCCTCCCGAGCAATTTTCAGCAACTCAGGAAAATCCGCTTGATTCGCAATCGCTTGCTTCATCGGTCGAGTTCCTGAGACAAGCTCAAAGATTCCCTGGCGACCCTTAAATCCACTGCCTCGACAAGCTTCACAACCTCGGCCTTTCGCCAAAGTAGCCCCACCCATATCATTTGCCGTAATGCCAATCAACTCTAACTCTTCACGGCTGTAAGGGAACGACTCTGTGCACTTGGGGCAATTCCTTCGCACGAGGCGTTGCGCCATGATCGCAACCGTAACCCCCGACATCAAATACCACTCTGCGCCCATGTCAGCCATACGACCAACAGCCTCAAGGGCATTGTTCGTGTGGAGAGTACTCATGACAAGGTGGCCTGTCAAACCCGCCTGAATCGCGATCTTCAACGACTCAGAGTCACGGATTTCACCAACCATCATAACGTCAGGGTCTTGCCGCAAAAACGATCGCATAACTTTCGGAAACGGCGTTTTTTCAGTAACGCCGACCTGCGCAATGTTATGCTCAAATTCGTATTCAATCGGATCTTCAACCGTGACAATGTTTCGGCTCTTACTGTCAAGCTGATTCAACGAAGCATAAAGGGTTGAAGTTTTTCCGCTCCCTGTTGGCCCCGTAACCAAGATCAAACCGTAGGGGACTTGAATCGCACTGCGCCATTTAGCCTCTGTCTCCGGTTGCATCCCCAAATCTTCCAAATTGACCTTCATCGCCTGAGGGTCAAGAAGCCGCATAACAAACTTCTCGCCATTCAAACAAGGAATACAACTGGCCCGCGCACTAAGCCGATTCCCGTTGTACTCCATGTCAATCCGGCCGTCTTGCGGTTCACGTTGCTCGTCAATCCGCATCCCCGCCGCCAACTTAAGTCGCGCTAAAACGTTTCCTGCTTGCTCCGGTGGCAATTGACCATTCTCTTGCAAAACCCCATCCTGGCGGTATCGAATCCGTAATTGATCCCGCTCAGGTTGCAAGTGAATGTCGCTGGTTCCCGTGTCCAGCGCGTTCATCATAATATTGTCAACAATCCCAACCGCCAGCGACATCTCATTGCCACCCATTTCCCGGCTCTGACCTTGCTCCCGAATAATGAGCCTAAATTTCTTCGCCGCGCCCCAGTTCCCAGATTCTTGCGTAATGTCCATACCGTGGTGTTTATCTTACACGGTGATCGACCAAAGCCAACTCATTTTTTATGAGTTCACCTAGGCTCAAACATCTTCACTTGGAGATATAAGGAAAAAAGCTATCGAGGAGAACTGAACCCATGATATTTTTGTTCCCCAAATGCGGCCCGAATGGAAATAACTAAACCACTAATTTGCCGTTCCTGCGGAGGCAGGAACCCAGATAGCCAATAAGAATTACAAAGCCCCATCCGGCGGAGTAATCACCATCTCCTCCACCACCCGATCACTCGACAAACCAATAACCCCTACAATCGCCTCTGCCACCGCCTTCGACCGCAACATCTTGTCCCGCGGCGGCCCAACCTCCGCATCCGCCCCCCAAAGCGGCGTATCTGTCGCCCCCGGCATAACGTTGGTCACCCGAATCCCTTGCTTCCGATACTCTTCCCGAACAACATTCCCAAACTGCAACAACCCGGCCTTCGAAGCCGCATAAATCGCCGAGCCTGGAAACACCGTACGAGCCGCAACGCTCAAAACATTCACCACCAACCCCGAACCACTCGCCAGCATAAGCGGCAAAATTGCCCGCGTCATCGCAATCGGCCCAAACAGGTTCTTCGCCAGTTGCAAATCGTTATCCTTAATGCTCGACGTCGCAAAATCGCCAAACTCCGCCACACCCGCGTTATTAACCAACACGATTTCCCCTTCCCCTTTCAAAAAGTCCGACCACTTCGGGCTCCGCGCTACATCTTCAATATCACCCGCCAAAACATCCGCCCGCAAAGCCCCCATCTCCTCGCACTTAACCGCCAACTCTCTCAATAAATGATCCCGCCGCGCCGTCAAGATCAACTCGTAACCATGCTCCGCCAACAAAAGCGCAAGTTCCTCCCCAATCCCGCTGCTCGCTCCCGTAATCAAAACCTGCTTCATGCTTGAAAGCCTACCGCTTCACTCCCGACATGATCCGACCGGTCACCGTCACTCCACCTTCAGCGAAATCTTCCGTAAATCCTCAACTGTTGCCGAGTTTGGTACCGCCCAGGTCTTCCCTTGCCAATCGTCTTTCCCAAAATATTCGCCTCCCCAACGCCCCTTAATCTGATTCGGCAACTGCCCCGGCAACGATCCCAAAATATAGCGATGGTGGATCATCGCCACGTAATACTTCCCAAGCGGGTTCAAATGAATATCGTCATCAAACAAATCCCGCATAGACTTTAATCCTGGCACCCGACCAGCACCAATCTCATCGGAAAGCAAACCAAGCCCCGACCCAACCGGAATCATCTTAACTGGAACATCACCCGGAGCATTCAAATTCACCTGCCGAACCACTCGTTCCCATTTCGCCCGATCCTCTTTCAATCGGGGCCGAAACTTCAATTCCCGACTCGGACTCGCTTTGTCATACTCCGACCTTTGAGGTGTACCACTCGTAATGTGATGCCACGGTTCGTAGTAGAAAACTGCAATTTTCTTATTCTTTTCCCGCGCAAACTTCACAAACCGAGTCGAATACTCAATACTCTCCTCAATCGAAGCCGGCTCACCTCTCGGCACACTATCAATCAGCACCAGCACATCGGTAGAGGATGAGATTAACTTGTCATAAACCCCGCGAAACTGCGGCTCATGATCCCCTTTTCTTGATGGCTCATCCCACTGCCATCTCAGTGGAGCCCCCGGAATAAACTGCTCCTTAAATCGAAAATGTGAAGGCGAAATCGAAGCCACCATGTCCGGAATATCGCTAATCAAGCTGTGACCGATATAAACCGCATCAATCGGTTGTGATTGCATCCCCAAGCTCAGAATCGACGCCCAAATCATCCTGACCAAAGAGTACCGCGAACTTTCCTACCTTCTAACCTCAAACACATTCCGAGCTGTCTCCAACAGCCGAATACGCTCGAGCCGCCCCGGAACCTTCCCATCCAATCGGTCAAAAATCATCTGACCAACAACCTCACTTGTCGTATTCTTCCCCGCAAATTCTGGAATGTCCAAATCCAAATTCTTATGATCGTAACGATCCACAACCTCACGTTCACAAACTAAATCCAATTCACCCAGGTCAACCATCATCCCACTCACCGGGTCAACATCTCCGCTAACTGTCACTTCCAATACATAGTTATGCCCGTGACCATTCGGGTTGTTGCACTTCCCAAATAGCCTTAAGTTTTCCGCCTCACCCAGATCAGGTACATCCAATCTATGCGAAGCCGCAAACTCATAAACTCGCGTCAAAGTCATCATGTTGTTCTCTTTTTCCCATTCGCCATAAAGTAAAGGCGTCTCCTCTAATTTCAGTCCCACTAACTCCACCCCACCCGGCAAATCGCTCAATTGCTCCCGGAAAAACCCCAACAAATTCTCAACCGAAGGTGAGCGATCCGCAAACGCATCAACCTCATCATTTATACTTTTCTGGTCAAACTTACTCAAAACTAGCAACTTAAGTGCGTCATCAATCCACTTGATGTTCACGACCATCCCGTTCGAACCGTCCACTTCCCCTGCACACGAAACCCACAAAACATAGTTATGACCGTGATTAAAAGGCGAAGCCCAATCTCCAAAAATCGCCCGATTCTCAGCCTCGCTTTTTGATGCCAACCAATACCGGTGACCACTGCTAAAACTGATCTTCCTTGTCAAAGTCACCATCTATTCACTCCTACGGAACGGAACCCCTAAACTCTGCGGCTGCTGGGTTCCTTTACCCACAACCACCAAAACAACCAACGCCATCAGATAAGGCAAGGCCAGAAAGAACTGAATAGGAACCGGCGATTTCCCCTGCACCGCAAACTGCAACCACTCTAAAAATCCAATCAGCATCGAAGCCCCCAAAACCCAGACCGGTTTCCATCGCCCAAATGTCACCAGTGCAATCGCAATAAACCCGCGCCCTGTTGTCATATTCTGCACAAAACTATGAGATATGCCCAGCGTCAAATAGGCTCCCGCTAACCCAGCAAATCCACCACAAATCACCTGCCCAATCATCCGCAACCGCACAACCGAAAAACCCGATGATTCAACCGCCGGAGGGTACTCCCCTGCCGCCCGCATCGTCAAGCCAACCTGAGTTCTAAAAAGTAACCAATAAGCTAAAAACCCAAAAACTGGCAACAAAAGCAAAACGGGATCGACTACTCCAAACAGCTTTGGAAACCCTTCAACCCCAAACAATTTTTGCCCTCGATCCGTCCCTAAATCAAAGAGCGTGCTTGTCAATCCTAGGCCAAACAAATTCACAGCTGTCCCCGCCACAACCTGATCACTCGCCAAAACGACCGTGAAGTAAGCCTGAATCAATGTCAGAAGAATCGCCGCCAAAACCGCCGCTCCTAATCCTAACCACGGCGATCCTGTTGCCCCACTCGTAACCACCGCCGTATAACAAGCCACCAACATTGTCCCCTCGAGCCCAATATTCAAAACCCCCGTCCGCTGACCAATTGTCTCGCCGATCGCCGCAAACGCTGTCGGCGCTGTGAACTGCACAATCCGCAACCCAATCCCCAGCAAATCCATCAATCCACCTCCCGTTGCCGCTCAGCCCGCTTGGAATACATGTAACTCAACCCAATAAATGCCAGCACCGCAACTCCTTGAATCGCTGGCACCAAACTATTCCCAATCGGCGTAAACCGCTTCAAATTCTCTGACCCTGCAAACAAACTCCCAAAGTAAAGCGCACTTGCCAAGGTCCCCCACGGGTTCAAACCACCAAGCAAAGCAACCGGAATCGCAATGAATCCCCAATTTTGAGAAAATCCATCGGCCAGGCGCCCGGTCACCCCTACGTAGTCCACCGCCCCCGCCAATCCACAAAGGCCCCCACTCAAAGCCATCGATTGAATCTGAATTTTCCCAACTTCAATCTTATTCGCCCTCGCCGCGCTCGGTGACTCCCCCACCACCCGCATCCGGAATCCAAACTCCGTAAACCTCAATAGAACCCACACCAACATCGTCACAATTAACGCCAAAAACACCCCGACATGCAAATCCGACTGCCGGTCAAACCGCATCAACATCGCTGCATTTGGCAAAGCATCCGTCACAAAAATCTGCTTCTTCGATTCCTGCAACGGCCCTCTCAACAACCACTCTAAAGTTAATAACGCTAAGAAATTCATAAGAATCGTAGAGATAACCACTTGCACTCCGCGTTTCACATGGAGCCAACCTGCCAGCCCACCGATTACCGCTCCAAACAACGATCCTACGATCAAAATCATTGGCGAAAGGGCGGCAGGCGCCATCTGAGATAGTGCTTTTGCACAAATTGCCCCGCCAATCCCTCCGAATACATACTGCCCTTCTCCACCAATGTTATACATACCAGCTCGCCACGCAATAACAATCCCCAGCCCAGCTAAACAAAGTGGCGTC